>CP134604.1:0-327777 GCA_021555105.2 Thalassospiraceae bacterium LMO-JJ14 | reverse complement strand
CCTTACCGTTATGGGCATTGCCGTTTGGTGGGTAACAACGATGCCCATGACGTTTTACAACCCCTATTGCGGCGCCGGGAATGAGGGGTGGCGGGGTGAACATTACGGGACGCATCTCTCCACGTACTATCGGGAAACTCTCACCCGTGCGCTGGCAAACAGTGGCGTCCCTTTTTTCGAAATCGGCGACCGTGTATTGGTGCCGCTCGTCCATCCGGGATTGTCTGATTCTCGCAATAGCAGAGTAGAGCGGTTCTTCGATATTGTCTTCAACGACACAGACAGATCATGGGATTCGACGCATTGGAAAGTGGCTTATAACGCTCTTTCCAATTTTAAGAAAAAACACCCGAATTCAGAGATATCGAAGATGTATGTGACGTGGGATACCCAATTGGGGAGCGGTGAGCGGGGTTCGTATTTGGATAAGGATGTTCGGTTTTGCGAACTCACCAAGCGCATTGTTGATCCGAGCTTGGAATAGCCAACTTTCCCATTGCGACAACAAGGTCCACATCAAAGGTCGCGTCGTTCATGAGGGGAACGAGAACTATGACTTCGAATCCGGTGATCTCGGCGATGTGATGGGTGCGAAGGGATTAGCCGATGCCGGTCTCGCCCATAATTTCCGCACAATTCGCAAGTGGAGTCAGACCTTCGAGGGGACTGTAGATGTAACGTCCGGCTCGCATGGCAATATTCTTTCGAATCCGAACATCAAGTGGTTCGACAAGGTGCCGGGCAAGTAAGTGGGGCTTGAAAAGATTCACACCGTCACTTTCGAGTGGCGGTGTGAATTTTCCCTATGGTCCTTGCATAAGTGGCAATAGAAACAAGCAGTTAAAGGTAGGAGTGAATTTTGGAAAAAAATAACGACTTATTTGATAAAGCAACTGGTGGAGAAAAGCGGCGTCGCCGGAAGTCGAACAGACGCTGGTTCATTTGGGGGCTGTCGGCAATCGTGGTTCTTTGGATAAGCTACATGCCGGTACAGTTACACCGACCGTTTTGCGAAACCGAGTCCGTTAAACTGCCGAATGAAGTCTACGGCCCAAAATTGTCGAAAATTTATCGCGAAACCCTGAAAAATTATTTTTCTGGGTCCAACACGCTGTATCTGGAAATAAATGATATGGTGTTGGTGCCATTTATCGAAAATGGTGACGAGGCAAATCCCGTTGATCCGTTAGGGCGGGTCTTGCTTCTACTTATAGATCCACTTGATTTTATTTGGGGACAAACCAACGCCAAGATCGCATCCTGGTCTGTGCAGCGTTATGTCAATGCACACCCCGATTCCGAGATTGCCAAACTGGACCGCGCCTATTCCGAGGCTGTATTTGGCGACAATCCAAAAAAACTCGACCGATTGCAGAAATCCGAATTGAAGTGCGACCTGTATCAAGCCATCACCGATCCGAACCTGAAATAGCATTCCGCAGCAAATAAAATCCACATCAAAGGTCGCGTCGTTCATGACGGGAACGAGAACTATGACTTCGAATCCGGTGATCTCGGCGATGTGATGGGGGCGAAGGAGTTGGCGGACGCCGGCATCGCCCACAACTACAAGATCAACCGGGTCTGGGACCAATCCCCGCTTTAATTGGCACGACACAAAGCCCAATCAGGCTAAGCCATAAACCGCCGCTTTTCAGTCACACCGCCATTTTAGGATGGCGGTGTGACAAAAGCGCTTTGGACCTGACATAGGTAAACGCAGACATACGATGGTAAACGCAGGCATACGATGCAAGCGGGACGGAAGAATGACACAAGATCGAAATACCAACGAACCAAGGCGAAGCCGCAAGCCCATGCCCGAGTGGCAGAAATGGATAATTGGATATGCTATCGTCGGTATACTTCTTTGCGCGATCGCGTATCTGCCGATGCGGCCCTATCGGCCATTTTGTGATGCCAATTCCCTTAACACCCCTGTCGAATTCTATGGCGCGCATTTGAATGACTGGCACCGGAAACGGCTCCGCTATTACCTGGAATCTACGGATACGTTCTACGTCGAAATTGGCGAAATGATTATCGTGCCGCTGGTCGAGAAAGGCTACGACGGTCCAAGAGGGTTTTTCGGGCTCTTGTTAGATGGTGCGCTGAGTTCTCGTGCGTCGAATTGGCGTCAAGCGAACGGCAAGGTCGAGGACCTGATGCCGTTTTACTATGCACAGGATCATCCGAACTCGGAAATTGCAGAGCTATATGCAAGCTATAGTGCGCTGAAAAAATTCGATAGCGGCTCGCCGGAGGAAACTGCGGCGGAACGAATGCACTGCGATCTCATCAAGGCAGTCACCGACCTAACCCTGAAATAGTTCTGCTCGCACCACCGATGCCGGGGGCCGCGCCGTTTCCGGGCGGCGCCGCACCGGCCTCGCCCGAGGATATCGACAAGGCGTTGAAGAGCGCAGGCGAGGATCTCGAAAAACTCGCCCGCGATCCTGCATTCCTGAAAACACCGCTCGGCAAGGCGATGATCATGCAGGGAATGTTCAAGGACGTGCTCGATGGTAACGGTGCTTCACCACGCACCGACATCGCCGAGCCGATGCCCGACCGGGAGGAATTCCCGGCGCATGAGGGCGACCCGCGCGACGATGTCATGGTGTCGTATGCCGTCATGAAGGACAGATTTGCGACACACTGTATAAATGAAAAAATTTTATTGACACACGGATAGGTATTTTTTATAGTTACCTCAAGTCCCGGGGACAAGTGTGTCCGCAATCCGGGGCTTTTGTATATTGGCCGGGCTTTGGCATGAATTGGCGGCCAAACGCTCAATAACTTCAGAAATAATGAACTTTTTTCGCAGGGCGTCCATTCGGGCGCCCTTTTTTGTGCCTGAACCTTAGATAAGGAGAATGAACATGGGTGGATTCTTTTCCGCACCGTCCGCACCGCCACTGCCGCCGCCGACACCGGTGACGGACCCGGCCGAGGACGAACGTAAACGCAGGCTCGAGGCTATCGAGCGCCGCCGCCGCGGACGTGCAGGGACCATCGCCACGTCGGAGCGTGGCGTACTTGAACAAAGCAGCGCTCCCGCTCAGGCGGCGGGCAGCGGGCTTAAAGACAAGCTTGGAGACTGATCATGAGCGAGAAAGAAACGACACTCGATCCGGAAAAATTGATCCAGCGCTATACCCGTGCCAAGGAACGCCGCCAGCCTTGGGAAGGGCATTGGCGTGAATGTTATGAATTCGCTTTGCCGCAACGCGACGCCGTGATTGCCGGGGCTTCGCCCGGGGCCAAGAAGGGCACACGACTTTACGATGCGACGGCGACCGATGCCGTGGATCAGCTAGCCGCCAGCCTGCTGTCGGAACTGACCCCCCCATGGGGCCGCTGGTTCGACTTCAAGCCCGGCCGCGAGGCACCCGAGGCGCAGCACGATGCCATGGCCGACCTTCTCGGCCATACGGCGGCGGCGCTGCAAGGGCATTTCGACCGTTCAAACTTCGCTGTCGAAATGCACCAGTGCTATCTCGATCTGGTGACGGCGGGCACCGCGTGCCTGATGTTCGAGGAGGCGCCTATCGGAGAAGCCTCGGCGTTCCGGTTCACCGCCGTGCCGCTTGCCGAGGTGGTGTTCGAGGAAAGCCTGTCGGGGCGGCTCGATGGCACGTTCCGGCGCAGCGAACTGACGATGATGCAATTTGCCGAGCGCTATCCCGAGGCGGTGCAGGGCGACAAGGAAGCCGAAGACGAAAACGCCGACATGAAAGTTGCCGTGATCGAAGCCGTCTATCCGGGGAAGCGCGGCTATGACTATGTCGCCGTCCGTGAAGCCGGTGAAGGTGCCGGCAATGAGGCCCGGGTGCTGCGGTCCGGCACGTTCCGATCCTCGCCGTTCATCAACTTCCGCTGGGTCAAGGCGCCCGGTGAGATCTACGGCCGCTCGCCGGTGATGAAGGCGCTGCCCGACATCAAGACCGCGAACAAGGTGGTCGAGCTGATCCTTAAGAACGCGTCTATCGCCGTTACCGGGATCTGGCAGGCCGACGACGACGGGGTGTTGAACCCGGCGACGATCAAGCTTGAGCCGGGCACCATCATTCCGAAGGCGGTCGGGTCCGCCGGCCTGACGCCTTTGAAGCCGGCCAACGACATGACGCTGTCGACCGACGTTCTTGAACAGATGCGCAGCCGCATCCGTCATGCATTGATGGTCGACATGCTGGGCCAGCCCGACAAGCCGGACATGTCGGCGACGGAAGTCGTCGAACGTTCGCTGGAAATGGCACGGCTTCTGGGGGCGACCTACGGGCGGCTGCAATCGGAACTGCTGACGCCGCTGGCGCTCCGGGCCGTCGGTATCCTGCAGCGCCGGGGCGAGATCACGCGTTTTGAAATCGACAGCCGTGTCGTCGAGATGACCTACACTTCGCCGCTCGCCAATCACCGGCGCCAACGCGATGCCGGGTTGGTCCGTGAATGGATCACCGCCGTCAATGCGCTGGGCCCTGAAGCCATGAAGCTGATGGATCCGATCAAGACGTCGCGTTATCTGGCCGCCGCTTACGGCGTGCCGGAAGACATCCTGCGCAGCGATGACGAAATGGCCGACCTGCCGATGGGGGGCGCGGCCGACCTGCCGCAGCTGCCGGGTCTCGGCGACGGCAATTTCCTGGGAGCGCTGGGCGATGTGCTCGGCTCCGGGGCGCCAGGTGCCGACGTAGCGGGTGCAGGCGCCGAGCCAACCGGCGCCGAAACGCCGGAGGTGACGCATGTCCAGTAATCCGATCCGTGTGGGTGACGCGGTTGCAGATGATCCCAGGCCGGACCCGACGGAACTCGCGTTAATTGCCGCGCGGTGTTTCCAGGGCGCGGACGGGCGCAGGCTGCTGGCGTATCTGCGCACGATCACGCTGGAGCGGGCGCTCGGGCCGGACAGCGGGGATGCGCATCTGCGTCATCTCGAAGGGCAACGTCAATTGGTCAGCCACCTTCAGGTGCTGATCGAACGTGGCCGAAACGGACCTATGTCCGAGTCAAATTCAAATCACATAAACGACTGACAGGAGACGACCATGATTGAGACTATGAAAGAAAACCATCAACCGAATTCCGCAAGCGAAACCGAACCGTCGCAGATGACCGGCGAGCCACCGGCAAAGCGCGCGCGTCCGAAGGGCCTGCCCGACAAGTTCTGGGACGAGGAAAAGGGCCAGGTTCGTACCGGCTCGTTGTGGCGTTCGTATCAGGCGCTGGAACAACGGTTTTCGCGCGGCACCGGAATTGTCCCGGAGACCCATGAAGATTACTGCATCGACTGCGGCGACAAACAGAGCGATCCCGATGTCGACAGAATTCTGCATCAGGCAGGGTTCACCAACGAACAGGCGCAACTCGTCTATGACCTGGCGCAAAAATACGTCGAGCCGCACCTGCAGGACGCGCGCCGCGGTGCCGAAACGGCGGGCGTTCAGGGCCGGCTTGAGGAGTATTTCGGCGGCAAGGAACGCTGGAACACGGTCTCGCGACAGCTTGGTGACTGGGCAAGAGCGCATCTGCCCGAAGAAGTGACGCAGGCGCTCGGCTCCTCGTTCGAAGGCGTGCTGGCACTTCATCGCATGATGGAGGCGGACGAACCGGGCATCGCGCGGGACGGCAATCGCCAAGCCGGCGATCTCGACGAAAAGAAACTTCGCGCCATGATGGCCGATCCGCGCTACTGGCGCGACCAGGACCCGGCGCTGGTCGAGAAAGTCCGCGCCGGCTTCGAGAAGCTCTACCCGGGCTGACACACGGCCCGGGTATGAGGCCGGGGCCGGGTTGGACCCGGTCTTCGGGGTCGAGCGCGTTTGGGGTATTCGCAGCTCCCCCGTGACTGGCGGGGGTGCCGTTCTCTTCCGGCGGCACCCCCGTCCTTTTATCAAGAAGGAGACAATTTATGGGTACGACCGACAATGCAGCCGCAGATACCGCCGTACGGAATCTTCAAACCGCATCCGCCGCGCGGGCTGAACGCGCATCGGGCACAAACCTTGCCGGGTCCGTCGGGATCGGGGGTGAGAATGCACCCAAGGACGTGACGAAAGTCTCAAGCGCACTGGCCGCCAACGGTTTGATGGATGCACCACAGGCGCATGCCGACGCAACGCTGTTCAAGGGCATCATCGGTGCCCAGGAACGTATGGACAGCACCCTCAAGCGGGACGGTGTCGTCAACCCGGGCGGGCCGACGGAGCGGGCGTTCTCGCGCCTTGCCGGGCAGGGCTTTGTCAAACAGCCATCCACACCGCCCCCTGCCACCGGGGACGCGGCGCTGAACGCCAAACTGCGTGCCGATGCGAAGCACGACGCGGTCGCCGCCGCCGAGGCACGCATCAAGGCGAACCTGAGCGACGAAACCCGCTCCGACTACCGCAAGGCGCAGGACCGCGACCGGCTTGAAAAAGCCCGCGAGGACGCCCGGCGTGCCGACGCCCGCGCTCGCCACGAACAGGCCGAGCGTGCGCGCAGGCTCGAGGAAAAACGCGCCGCCGGTGCCCGCAAAGCCGCAGCGGATGCTAAACAGGCCAGTGCTGAATACCGCCAGCGTGCCCAACGCGGCCTCACGCTTCTCGTTGAAAAGGCGGGCGACGTGCTTGAATCCGCGCTGGGTGAGATGACCCGTGATTACGGTGCAGAGCGGAATCCGGAAATGGCACAAGCCGACGCGCCGAGCCTTGCGTCCCGTCCGGGCTCAATCCGCGCGGCCACCGATCCCGGCAGCGAAGATGAAAAGCCGGTGCCCGACGATCCCAGCCAGGACGATCCGGACGAACCGAACGAAACACCGGACGATCCGGGCCAGAACGATCATGGACAGGACGATCCCGAGGATCCGTGCGCCCGCTACGAACAGGCGGTTGCCGACGCCGAGGACGAGGTCGAAGCGTTGGAAGCCCGCGCCGACGAGCTGGAACGCGAGATCAACGACCTCGCTAACCAGGTCATGGAACTGGAACGTCAGAAGCAGCAGATTCTCGACATTTTGCGCGGCATGCGGACCTACTACTTCGGCGCGGGGATGCATCCGTCGCTCGTCATTACCGGGATCGACGCGTTTTTCGGACCGGACAAGAAGGAATATCTACGTGATAGGAATCAACTTCTTGCCGATTTAACCAAGCTTCGCGGCGAGGTTGCCAATATTCGATCAATCATGCAGCTAAAGGTGGATGCGTATCGGGAGTCGATTGCTGATCTGGCAGAAGCGAACAGGATGCTCGCGCAAGCCAGGGCGGACCTTGCGAAATGTCAACGCACGTAGAAGCTAGCTGAGCCTGTGAGCATAGTGCCAGAATCATTTCAACGATTTTCGGGTTTCGGTCCACCGCAGAGGATTCGGGTTGGCGTCATAATTGATGCCATCGCGAATATCTTTGGCGATGGACCGTCTCTTTTCGCCCGGCAGGTGGAGGTACGCCTGCCTTTTCAGTAATGCGTCACGAAAAGCATCCCGTAGGCCAGCATTATCTAGAACACCTAGGGCATCACGATGCCTAGTAAAGTCGATAAAATACTGTTGCATTAGTTCCTCGTCCGATAATCCGCGTGAACATATCGTGGCCGCGAATAAATTGTTCTCGGGCGGAGCTTGCTCGACGCCGACGATCTGCGGATGCATGAGAGCAACAGCTGCCAGATAAAAATTTGCGGAGCACATGCCTTTCAATGCCGCTTTTCGGTAGGCTTTGACGGCACCTGCTGGATCCTTGCCGCCACAGAGGCCTTCATACTTGTCATCGCCGATGCGGAGGTATGTCACAGGTGCCGCTTCTTTCGCGGCCAGTTTCTCGAAAATGGCATACCCTTCCTCGCACTTGCCGTCACGGAGAAGGCGGTCGGCACGGAAGATGGAATCCTCCGCCGGGAACAGCGGCCACCGCTGCGGCAGCAAATTGATCAGCACGAAAAACACGGCAATGCCTGCGGCAAGAAACACCAGTTTTTTTCTTGTGTTCATCGGTGGTTTGCTGCCGTTGCCCATCACATGCTCCGTTGTTCCGATCCTACATCCGTTATGCAAGGACCGGTGCGGTTTTTTAGCACGTTCCGGTTGAAAGGCTAAGTCTTGCGATCCCGAGGATCCGTGCGCCCGCTACGAACAGGCGGTTGCCGACGCCGAGGACGAGGTCGAAGCGTTGGAAGCCCGCACCGACGAGCTGGAACGCGAGATCAACGACCTCGCCAACCAGGTCATGGAACTGGAACGTGAGAAGCAGCAGGTGCTTGAGCGGCTTCAGGGCATGACGGCCGTTTACGTCGGGGCCAAGCTACACCCGGACGCCGGGGTCGGAGAGTTCAACCGAGCCTTGGGGATGAGCGATGAAGAGTTCTATCGTCAGAGGGAAGAGCTTTTGGACGAATTGGATCGTATACAACGGGTGCTCGATCCTGTTCGCGACGATATGCGTGATTTTTTACATGAAAGGCAAGATATGAGCGCAAAATTAGCACACGCACGTGGACAGCTCGCCCGCGCTGAGGCCGATCTTCGGCGCTGTGAAGGTTAATGAACCTTGTGAACAGGATTCCTGACGGGCGAATGAAGTTAGACGATTGTGTGTCTGCACCTCACCGGTCGGTTTTGGGATTGGCATCGTAGCCATGACCGTTGACGAGTGCCGTCACGATCCTCTTCTTTTCGTCCGCTGCTAAAGTTTTGAAATTGCGGCGTCGTTCCAGGGCTTCCAGGAACAGCGGCTTCAACTGTTCGAAAGCAGGTGGCAAGGACCTGCTCTCGAAAAACAGTGGAACGATCTTGTCATCACTGGTGTTGAAGGCACACATCGTAGAAGCGAATAGATTATTCGCTGGTGATACCTGTGTAACGCCCGGCACGTCTGGATGAAGCAGTGCGATTCCGGCGAGCCGGAAGTTAGCACCGCAAGCGCCTTCTCGTGCGGCCTGTCGGTAAGCGGCGATAGCGCCGGGCAGGTCCTGGCCACCGCATGCGCCGCGGTATTTCAATCTGCCGACCGTTTGCCACGAAACGTCGTAACGGCCGTCGGCGGCCCGCTTCTCGTAAATGGCATAGCCTTCCTTGCATTTGCCTTCGGCAAGCAATCGGTCGGCTCTGATGGCGGAGTCGTCTGCCAGAAAAAATGGTTTCTCGATTGGCAACAAGAATATCAGCCCTAGTATCGTCAGTAAGACAGCGATAATAGCTGACGTCTTCATGCGTACGACCAGCGGCGAGCTACTTAAATCGTCCATGATGTGCTCCATCGTTCCGATCCTGCATTTGTTATGCAAGGACCGGTGCGATTTTTTAGCACGTTCCGGTTGAATAGCTAAGTCTTGCGACCCCGAGGATCCGTGCGCCCGCTACGAGCACGCGGTCGCCGACGCCGAGGACGAGGTCGAAGCGTTGGAAGCCCGCGCCGACGAGCTGGAACGCGAGATCAACGACCTCGCCAACCAGGTCATGGAACTGGAACGTGAGAAGCAGCAGATCCTCGACATTTTGCGCGGCATGCGGACCTACTACCTCGGCGCCGGGCTGCATCCGTCGCTCGTCATCACCGGCGTCGATGCGCTGATCGGATCGCGCAAGGGCGATTATCTGCGCGAACGAAGAAAGCTATTGAACAAGCTGGCTGAACTTCGGGAAGAAGTGAGTGACCTTCGGCTCAAAATGACGCAAAGAAACGATGCACACAGGGAAACGATTGCCGATTTGGCGGAAGCGAACAGAATGCTCGCGCAAGCCAGGGCGGACCTTGCGAAATGCCAGCGAGAGTAACGGTGTGTCTTGGTCCCAAACCTTGCCATCTTTCACTTCAATGGTTTGCGGGCTGCGGTCCTGCTGAGGGGCTCTGGATTGGCGTCATAGCCGATACCGTCACGCATATTCTCGGCGATAGGTCGTTTGTGCTCATAAGGGAGAGAGAGGTAGAACTTTCTTCCTTCTAATGCCGTTCGGAATGCATCCCTGAGGTTGGCGTTATCTTGGATACCCAGCGCATCACGATGCCTCGTCAACTTGTTGAAATATCGATGGATCAGTTCTTGATCAGTAATCCCGTTCGAACAGATTGCTGCAGCAAGTAGATTGTTCGCGGGCGGGGCCTGATCGACGCCGTCGATGTTCTGGTGCTTGAGGGCGACGGCGGCTAAATAGAAATTGGCGGAGCACGTGCCTTTAAATGCCGCCTTTCGATAGGCTTCGATGGCGCCTTTAATATCCTGCCCGCCGCAGAAGCCCTCATATTTGTCGTCGCCGATGCTGAGGTAGTCGGCACCCGAGGGAGATTTCGCCGCCAACTTTTCGTAAATGGCGTACCCTTCCGTACACTTTCCGTCACGGAGAAGGCGGTCGGCACGGAAGATGGAATCCTCCGCCGGGAACAGCGGCCACCGCTGCGGCAGCAGATTGATCAGGAGGAAAAATGCACCGATGCCTGCGGCAAGAAACACCAGTTTTTTTCTTGTGTTCATCGATGGTTTGCTGCCGTTGCTCATCACATGCTCCGTCGTCCCGTTCCTGCATCCGTTATGCAAGGACCGGTGCGGTTTTTTAGCACGTTCCGGTTGAAAGGCTAAGTCTTGCGACCCCGAGGATCCGTACGCCCGCTACGAGCACGCGGTCGCCGACGCCGCAGGATTATCCGAACTCTGGTGCGCCTTCGAATGCAAACGGGTTCAGGAACATGCGCTGACGGAACAGGGTGCGCTCGACGTCGTTCATTGAGGCCTCGTCGCACACGGCATTCCAGTTGTCGCGAATGACATCGATCTGTTTGGCGATAATGTCCTTCGCATCGTTGTCGTCCAGCAGGAAGTTCGGCGTCGCCGTCAGACAGTTTTCAAGCGTACTCATGCGGTTGTTGCCTGTGATCAGCATTGCCTGACTCGCTTCGTTGCCGGCGCGGCCTTGCGGGCAAATGTCGTATGCCGGGGTCAGGGTCAGGTACGTGCCGTCCCAGAATGCCGCATGGTTGCGGGCATGATCATCGGTATTGCCGCACAGGATATTGAAGACGATGCGCCCGAACAACTCATGCAGCGTTGCCTTCGGAGACGTAAAGCGGTGGCGGATGACCTCCGCCAGATCTTCGTAACTGGCATAGCGCGCCATCATCTCGTCGAGACCCAATATGGTTAGGGCCGACACCAGCGCCTTGCGGTGCCAGCCGCCCGCCGTTGGGGTTCGGTCAAAGCGTTCGACCAGAAGCACTTCTTTTCCCTGTACGCGTTCCAGCACGACAGGGGCCACGTCGAGCCCCGCCATTGCCGCGAGACGCATCGCGACGTACTCACCCTTGACGACATTATACGTATCGGAAGAGGACGAGAACTTGGCGATCAGCTTGCGGGTGCCGTCGATCAGCATCGCCTTTGGCCGAGCGCCGCCCAGTGACGTCCCGTGGTTGAGCGCCAGTTCCAGTTCGGGCGTCAAGGGGATGCCCTGTTCGACCATTTCAGCGGCGCTCTGAAGTTCCTTGAGTGTTGCGCTCCGGGGAGCGCGGGGTATGTATTCTTGCGCAGACAACTGAAAGTCCAGAGCGCCGATCCGGTCGGAACCCGATTGCAGAAGATATGCAAGCTCGTCTAGCGCATCGATTTCGATATTTGTACCCTCCCGGCCGAAGACCCGGTTGAGGATCACGCGCCGCCCCCAGGCGTCCGGCGCGCCGTCGCGCAGACACCCGGCCATGTTCAGTCCGGGCTCCGGCATGATGGCGCCGCTGCGCAGAGGTAATTCCGGCAGAAAGATCGGTATCGCTTCAGGGCGGTCGAGATAGCTTTGACCGTAATTGAAGATCAGGCGCTCTGCGTCGCGGGCAACGCGCCCGGCGACGACAGGTTCGGCAGCATCCGGCAGCCAAATCCAAACAAAAGCTTCATCGGCGCTTGGATCAGAAGTCATCATTCACCTCTGTTTTTGCAGGCCGGACCGATTTCGGCAGCAGGGAAAGTTTGTCGCGCGCCTGGGACAGGTGGCGCGGCAACGCTGACGGGTCGTTATCGAACAGGCGCACGCCGACGATCGCCGCCAGTTCGAAAGCGGCCCCGATGGAACTTCCCGGATCACCCCGTTCGACGCGCTGAACGAGACCGCGCGATACGCCTGCGCGTTCCGCGAGTTCCTTAACACTCAGTCTGCGTTCGATGCGGGCATTGTGAATTTGTATCCCCAGAAGCTCTGCAGCTTCGCGGGCATAGCGGGAAAAGCTTCTGTTTGCAGGCTTCGCCATTTCGTCACTATGATCCATTAACAAGTCATGTATAGTATAAATGATCTATTTATAGATCACAATATTCGATTTTTCACTTTTGCATCAGGATAACCGGGCGCGGACATGTTCGTGTCGCCCGGCCTTGATTGCGCGTCCCGGCAGCGTGGGCGGCATGACACGGCGTCATGCCACAACCCGCGCCGGCCGGTTTTCACTCAAACTTAACATCAACTGAAATGGAGAAGGACCTATGTCCACTTCCGTCGAACAATCGTTCGTCAAACATTTCCAGGCGGATGTCCATCTTGCTTACCAGCGGATGGGCTCGAAGCTTCGGAACACCGTTCGGACCAAGAACGACATCAAAGGCTCGTCGACCACTTTCCAGAAGATCGGCAAGGGCACGGCGTCGACCAAGGCGCGTCACGGCAAGGTGCCGGTGATGAACGTCGATCACGACCCGGTGGAGTGTACGCTCTACGACTACTACGCCGGTGACTGGGTCGACAGTCTGGACGAGCTCAAGACCGCGCACGACGAGCGCGGTGTGATCGCGCGCGCCGGTGCTTATGCACTGGGGCGTAAAACCGATGAGCTGGTCATCGAACAGCTCGACACCTCGACCAACTATGCCGGTACCGGCGCCGACGGCCTGACCAAGGCCAAGGTGCTGAGCGCGTTCGAGATGCTCGGCGATGCCGACGTGCCGGATGACGGTGAGCGTTATGCCATCGTCGGCTGGAAACAGTGGTCGGACCTGCTGGCGATCTCGGAGTTCGCGCATGCCGATTATATCGGCGATGACGATCTGCCGTGGAAAGGCACCCAGGCCAAGCGTTGGCTGGGCGCTTTGTGGATGCCGCATTCGGGCCTGACGAAGACGTCGAACGTCCGGTACTGCTACTGGTACCACAAGACCGCGATCGGCCATGCCGTCGGTTCCGAAGTGAAGACCGACATCACGTGGCACGGTGACCGCGCCGCCAACTTCATCAACAACTCGATGAGCCAGGGCGCGGTGCTGGTCGATACGGCCGGCGTGGTTTCCATGCGCTGCCTCGAATCCTGATCATCAGTAACTGAAAGGAGACCGACCATGGCCTTCAAATCGAAGGATCTGAGCGTGCTGGCCTATGCCAACGGCTTCACGCTCTGGCACTACACGACGGTGGATACCGCCGCGGCTGTCGATACGGCAGGCTACTTCAACGATGCGGCGGACATGCTCCGTGTCGGGGACATGCTGTTCGCCAACGTCGATACCGACGGCACGCCGGCGGGGGGCATTTTCTATGTGAATGCCAACGCATCCGGCACCGTCGACATCGCCGACATGACGCAGATCGGCGGTAGCGACACCGACTGATCGCGCACTGGACAGAGAAAACTGTCCGCAGCCTGCCGGGGCTTCCTGGCGCCCGTATGGGTGGGGCCACGCCGAAAAACCGGCGTGGCCCTTTCATATGTTTAAACCGAAGGAGTACCAAATGTTTTATCCGTTGAAACTTGCGAGCCGTGTCGACCGTGCCGCACAGGTCCACGAAGACGACACGCTGCAGACCAAGGCCACGCTCAAGGCGCTCGGCCATTACAAGACACCTTCATACGGCATGACGCCGTACCCGGACGAGCCGATGTTTGACGGCATCAAGGCGTATCAGAAGGCTAATAAGCTCAAGATCGACGGCGTGATGAAGCCGGGTGGCGAGACCGAGCAGTCCATGAACGAACGGGTTGCCGAAGCACAGGCCGCCGAGCGGGAACGGCATGGGGCCACGGCCCGCCGGAAGGAACGGCGCGATGCGCTTCAACGCGAACGGCGACAGAAGACTTCGGACGAAGACTCTCCGTTCCTAGATACATTGGAAAAGGCATCCAGAGAAAAGCTGGAAGACGATGCAAAGAAAAAATACATCGACGAAGTAACAAAGGATTCGCAGAGGAAGGATGCCGTGCGAAGAGCGAAAACATCACCCAAGAACGCGCGCCCCTTCCGTGGCGGCAGTGGCGGTGGGATGGGAATCAATCCAAAACGCTATTCTCCATACGGCCGCGGCAGTTATGATCCCTACGAGTGGCTGGACATGTAGGTCAGATAGTGAAGCGAACAATCATCGATGTGCTGACGAATGGCGGATGGTGGCGAGCTATGGCAAGTGCCGGGCTCGTTGCCATGTTGCCGCACGCGGCGTTTGGTGCAGACGCGCAAGGCGCCGAGCGGGACTGGGCGTTTGTGCGTCAGGTTCTGCTGACCTACGAGTTCAAGAAGGGGAGCGGCAATATCTATCGTTGGTTAAAATCACCGAAATACTACGCTTTTCTGAAACACCCGTCCCAAAATGGTGCCGTTCGCCGTGCAATCGACGAAATAGATGCAGTGCTGGACGATATCCGCGTAACCTTGGTCTCAAAGAGATCAGTAAAATACGACGCATTGATCAGTGTGATTGCCCAATCCGAGATGCAGAGAATTTGGGCCGCTGCGGGGTGTGGCGAATTTTTCAAGCATGAGGTGGACGGGGCCACCTGTATTCACGTTGATGCTGAAACAGATACAATTGATTCTGTCCTTATTTTGATAGATGAGGATCAGGACGAGTACGCGCAGGCGAGTGCGTTACTTGAAGAAATTTATCAGTCCTTCGGCGTTAGGAATGACCATCGGATTTACCGCGAAAGCCTAACCTATGACGGCGCTGACCGAATTCACCGAATAACGCTGGCGCCCATCGACAAGAAGGTTCTGGTCTTCCTCTACAAGTACTTAGAACCGGGTGACGATGAAGCGACCGTGCGGCGCAAGTTCGATGCGCACTGGCACGAGATTGTCGTCGACTGAATGACATAAATACGTTCGTACGATAAATCGAAGGTTCATCCGCCGCCGGCATCCCGCCGGCGGCTTTTTTGTTTTCAAAACCGAAGAAGGAGAAGACCGATGTCTGAACAGACAGCGAACGATTGCGCGCGCCGCGATCGGGAAATCGATGTGCTGGCCCGCACGATCTATGGCGAAGCACGAGGCGAGCCGGTGCGCGGCAAGGAGGCCGTGGCGTGTGTGATCCTCAACCGGGTGCGCCGTGCGAGACGCCGCGGCGGATATTGGTGGGGCAACGACCTGATCGAAGTATGTCACAAGCCGTGGCAATTCTCGTGCTGGAACGACGAGGATCCAAACCTGGAAAAACTGCTCAAGGTCGACGGCGGCAACAGTGTGTTCAAGACCTGCAAGCGCGTCGCCCGACGCGCGCTGGGCGGTGCGCTCAAGGATCCGACCGACGGCGCCACGCATTATCACGCCATCGGTGTCGAGCCGCCCTGGGCCAAGGGCCGCGAGATCGCCGCCACCATCGGACGGCATGTCTTCTACAACAACGTGGAATAGGGCGTGACCCGTTCTATCGCTTCCAGGAAAGGAGAATGATCGTGAGTGATCAAATCCAGATCGGCGATGTTGCCCCCCGTGTCCGCTACACGGCGGACGGTACGATATCGCACTACAGCTATCCGTTTGCCATTTTCTCCGAACGGGATCTCGAAGTTTTTGTTGGCGGCGTTATGCAGACGTTAAATGCCGACTATACGGTCGCAGGCGCGGGCGAACGCGCCGGGGGTGTTGTCGATTTCGTTTCGCCCCCGCCTGCCAATGCTGCGGTGACGCTTGTCCGTCGCCTGAGCATTCGGCGCACGTCGGACTTCGTCACATCCGGCGATTTCAAAGCCGGGATTATCAACGGCGAACTGGATTTCCTGTCGGCAGGGCTGCAGCAGGTCAACGACGACCTTGTCCGCTCGCTCCGGCTTTCGAAAACGGATACACAGGCGGCACTGACGCTGCCGGATACGGCTTCGAGGTCCGGGCGGGCCGTCGTATTCGATGCGGACGGGAACGCCGGAATCAGCAGTTTTATCGACACCGTCACGGGCCTGTCCGTTTCAACGGCCTTGCCGCTTGCGGACAGCGGTTCAGGAGCGGCCGGATCATCCGGGCAGGTAAGCGCCGCCGACCATGCGCATCCCTTGCCGGAACTGACGGATTTCGGTATCGCGTCCGAGGCCGATGCGGTGGCAGGTACGGACGACACCAAGGCCATGACGCCGCTCCGCGCGGGGCAGGCTTTTGCCGCACTGGGCGTTCCCCTGGATCAGACGGCACGAGATCTGGCGGCGAGCGCACTCGCCTATGTCATGGCGTCGAACGATGCCGCAGGCATTACGGGAAACGTTGGTCCGTTCTTGCTTGCTGACGACTTTGCGATCGACAGTCTCGGTGTGGCTACCGGCGCACTCTATGATGCCAACGGTGACTATTATCATAATCCGCCATTTGTGACGTTTGCGTCGGCCGATTATGCCGGCGCTGTCGGCAGTTTCACGCTGACACCGGACGGCAGCGTCATGCCGACGACGTACAACTTGGGCATCTATCGGACAGCCGTGGTCAGCGGAGATTTTGACCTGTCCTTTACCTGGACGACGGTGGGTAGCACCAGCGGCACGACAGGTTTAAAAGTCGCCTGCCTGCTGGCCTCGGCAATCGGGTCATTCAATTCGACTGTGGGCGTCGATTTCGGACTGTCAGGCGCCAACATTCCGTTTGGCATCATGCATGCATCAAACACGTTTTATCTGATGGGCGACAATAGCTCCGAAGCGACGATTTCCGTTGCCGGCGGCGATGCGTTCCGGATCAACCGGGAAGGCTCGACGTTCAAGGTCTACAAGAACGATGTTCTGCTGCGGACCATGACGGCGGCCTCGAGCGCAGACGTGTATATCGCCGTCGGCGTCAATGCGCCGGGTTCATACGACAGGATCGATAATTTCGGTTTTGACCTTGGCGCGCCGGCGAACATGACGCTGGCGCCCTCAGCGGTGACACTTGATACCGCCAATCCTTCGGACGTGATGGCATATGTGGTTCTTGAACCGCAGGAGAGCATTACACCGGGAACCGACCTGACGATGGAGATCAGCATCGATGGCGGCGTCACGTTTACGATGGGGACGTGGACCAAGGTCGGCAATCTCGGCGCGGTGGGTAAGGAACTATATCGGATCGAGACGGATGTTTCGTCGCAGGCCGGGGCATCGCTGAGTTATCGGCTGAAATCGGCCAACAATAAGCAGGTCCGCTGTCACGACTGCGTCGGCCTGATTGCGATGTACTGACGGCGTACGCGTAGGCAAGCGAACCGCGCTTCCTCAGTGCGTATGCGTCTCTTCAATTCAATGAACCAGGAGTAAAGTTATGACGGATCATATTCAGATCGGTGATGTTGCGCCGCGTATAAATTATACCGGCGACGGCGTCACGACGACCTATGCGTATCCCTTCCCTGTCTTTGCAGGACCCGATCTAGAAGTTTATGTCGACGGAGTTCTGCAGATACTGAGCACCGCATATACGGTTACGGGTGCAGGCCAAAGTACCGGCGGCACCGTGATTTTTGCGATGCCTCCGGATGACGGTTCTGTAATTCTGATATTACGGCGCCTGACCATCGCCCGGACATCCGACTTTCAGGCGTCGGGTGAATTCCGCGCCAAGGTCATCAATGACGAGCTGGATTTTCAAACTGCCGTCCTGCAGCAGATCAATGACGATCTTGGGCGGACTGTCAGATTGCAGCGCACCGACGCTGCAGCCGTGCTGGAACTTCCGGGTGCGGCCGCGCGTGCGGACGGTGCATTGACCTTCGATGCCGAAGGCGATGTGACCATCACTGCCGTTGCCGACCTGGGCGATGTCGCGGTTATTTCTCAGGCAGTGCCGTCTGCTGGGAGCAGCGGGGGAAGCGCCGGATCATCGGGGCAACTAAGCGCCGCAGATCACCGTCATCCCTTTCCGGCATTGGCGGATATTGGAATCGCAACGCAAAGCGAGGCCGAAATCGGCGGCGACAACACCAAGGCGATGACACCATTGCGGACTGCCCAGGCCATTGCCAAACTTTTCGCGGGAACCGATCAGCTTGCCCGTGACATGGCGGTCAGCGCGCTCGCTTATGCCATGGCGGCAAACGACGCCACCGTCATCACCGGAAGCGTCGGCAAGTTCTGGCTGTCGGACGACTTCGAGAGCGACAGTCTGGCAACATCGCTAAATGCCACGTATGACGCCGCCGGGGATTATTATCACAACCCGTCACAAGCCCTCGTTGCGGGTGGAACAGGAACAGTGATCGGCGATATGACGTTGGGCGGCGGGCTTGCGGCGGCTTTCGACGGGACAACGGATAAGGGGTATGCTGCCGGTGCTTATAAAACCGTGACCAGCGGCGCCCTGGCCTACATCGGCAAGGATTGGGGAAGCGGCAACACCAAGACGATTTCGAAGTATGTCGTCTATGCGACCAACGATGTCGGTTATGACCGTGATGGTGACGGGACTCAGACATTCAAGTTGTATGGTTCTACGGATAATTTTTCATCCTCCAACGTACTGCTGGCGAGCAACACCATTGCCGATGCCAACAGCGCCATCCTGACGGTTGACAGCGGGATCACGACGTCTAGCGCTTATCGTTACCACCGCATTGAAATCGACGTGAACTCACCGCATGGCGAGGCCTGTATCGCCGGGGTCGAGTTCTATGAAACGGCATCGCCGGGCGACATGACGCTGACGCCGTCGGCGGTGACACTGAGCACCGCCGACCCGCTGGATGTCATCGGCTACTTCACTCTTGAGCCGGTCGACAGTGTCACCTTCGGTACGGATATCGTCGGCAAAATATCCATCGATGGCGGCACCACCAAGGTCACCGGCACCTGGACAAAGGTCGGGGATATATCGGCGGACAGTCAGGAACTGTGGCGGCTCGAAGCCGATGTGTCGGCGGAAAGCGGCGCCTCGCTTGTCTATGAAATTACGACAGCCAACAGCAAACAGATCCGGCTGCACGACTGTGTCGGCCTGATCGCAACTTATTGAGGTGAGACATGAGTAAATCCTGGAAACGCAATCAGCGCGAAACCCTTGGCAGGAACGCACCGGCGACGGAACGCGAATATGACCTGATGGTCGTGCTTGCCGATATCATCGAAGCGACGGCACCCGGTCAGCGCTCAACGGTGATGACGGCGTTACTTGAGGAGGTCCGCGCGGCACAGGCGGCGCACCCCGAGGGGGGTGGCGCATGAGCGAGGATAACCAGGCCTGGCACATGGATAAGCGCGTGCCGATCGGCATCATCGCCGCGCTCGTCGTGCAGACCGTGGCGCTTCTCTATACGGAAGCGGCATGGCGTGCAGAAACCGGCAGCCGCATCAACGCGCTGGAAATTGCGGTTGACGACAATGTCGCGTTGCGCCGCAAGCAGTGGGACCGGATCGAGTTGATCGAGCAGCAGCAAAAGCTGCTCGACTCACAGCTTTCCGGCCTTGATGAGCGAACCCGGGGCATCGCCCGTCAAACCGACCGGATCGTCGACATTCTGCTCAAACAGACACCGCACTCGAACAGCGGCGATAACCGGAACTGAGGAGAGGTATCATGATCGGATTAATCGCAAGTGTCGCCGGGCCCCTGTTGAAGGGGATGTTCGACATCATCGACCAGAGTGTCGAGGACAAGGACCAGGCGGCGAAGATCAAGTCCGTCCTGCAGCAGAAAGTGCTGGACGGGCAAATGAAGGAAATCGAGGCCGCGGCGAGTATCATCGTCGCCGAGGCCAACGGCGACAGCTGGCTGCAGCGTAACTGGCGGCCGATGCTGATGTGCCTGTTCGGTGTGATCGTCGCCAACAACTACATCCTGGTGCCGATTTTCGGTACGGCAAGCGCCGAGATCCCGGACGACATGTGGGATCTGCTCAAGATCGGTGTTGGCGGCTACGTCGTCGGCCGCTCGGTCGAGAAAGGCGTCAAGGTATGGAAGGGGCCGGCGTAATGCCGGCTCCGTCGTCCATCGATCCCTGGCGCACGATGCCGTTACGGCTGCGCATGGATAACTCTTGCATTGGCATGTGTGTTCTCCAAGTGGTTGTCAGTTCCGATTATGAACGGAGCGGCGAAAGAAAAAATGGATTCGACGGAAGCCAAGTGCCTAGGCGGTGCTATATCACGGTGTAATACCAGTCGTTCTCAACCCAGTACCCAAAGAGATGTATGGCTTCAGAAGCGATAAAGACCGCACAAATCAAATAACGTTCTATCCATGGCAATTCACACCATTTCTGCATGCTGCCAAACTTGTGGGTAGAGGTACAACAGCGTCAGTCACATGAAATAATTGGATGTGATGACAAATATGTGGGACAGCAGGCTCCCCAATGCGAGTGGTAACACGATCAGCGAAAAAGAGTTCCCCGCTCATATAGCGATAGTACAGGAAACTGAGTGCGGCGCATAAGCCATCTTATGAATAGATATAGAGGCACGCCCAGCACAAGCACTGCAATCGCCAGCGAATACCACGTGCGCAGAATGATCGTCAGCGACGATGCCAGATAACTCATCGGGAAAACGTAAATGCCGTAACACGTCACGGGTATTAAAATATGCCTGCTGATCGAACGAGCCCTGAAAGTAAAAAACGACGTTGCGAGGGCAATGCCAATAAGTCCCGGAATATCCCCATAAAAACGGTTTAAACGGATGTGTGTATGGACATCGCTGTTCCCCGCGGCGGCTTCATAAACGATCGAATAAGGCAACCAAAGTGTTAGCGCCAAGGCGCTCGCCAGCGTGCTGAATACGACGATTATCCGAAGCACCTCGGTGCCGTTGCGGTGCTGCATTTCGCCCTCCGATATCATGCACCCGGACTATGTAAGGTTCGGACGGTTTTTTCATTCCTAAGGCACATAAATTTCCGCACTTACACCAGCTATTAGGCGCCTAATAGTTTGGCGCATTTGTATGTGTGGGCCATTGCCAAGTGGCAAACATGAACCTGCCTTTTATGAGGTAGGTAAACCAGAAGCTTATCCAACAAAGGAGTATATCAAATGAGCGATTACAAACTGACGGTTTATGCTGATCAGGACGGCCGCGTAGGCCACTTTTCGATTGGAGTGCACGTGCAAAATCATGAATCGCTCTTGCGTCGGCATCAGAAAAAGAACTCAAAGAATTTGGGGTCCAGCATGCCGCGAAAAACAATATACATCTGGGGCAGCGCGAAAGCGGCATAGAAGGCAAGGTGTTCAAGAACCGAACCGGAAAACCGGCATTCATCTCGAAGTATCCATCGGAGCAAAAAGTAGGGGGGGTACGCGAGTATTGAAATGCCGAGCACAAATGTAAGCCACCCTGGTATTGCGAATTGGATTACTGTTATAAGATTTACGATAAAAAAGAGCCACATAGCTGCTGCCACGAGGCAAAAGGCGACACGTTTTCTCAATCGCTCTGTGCGAAAAATTATCAACGCGTTTACTGCGGAAAGTCCTGCCAGTGGGTACCAGTAATATATCCAGAGAATTTCAATCGACGCGATACTGATAAGTGTGGAAACCGATTCATTTGTCTTCACGACCTGCACCAAGATGTAGGCCTGCGGCAAAAGGTACATCACGACAGTTATAACGATCAGTGTCGCCACGATGCCGTTTCGGCTGCGCATGAATAGCTCTTGCATTGGCATGTGTGTTCTCCAGGTGGTTGTCAGTTTCGATTATGAACGGGCCAGAACGTAAATTCGAAGACTTCCTGAAAATTTATGAGTTTTCCCAATCCCGTGTTTGCGGGTTCTTACGGTGCGTTTGCGCCAAACGGTCCGGGCGTGTCCTGGAAATCATCCAACTTTGAACAGGAGTAAGGGTTATGAGCGATTACAAACTGACAATTTATGCCGACAAAAGCGACGAATTCGGACATTTTTCGGTTGGCGTGACCGGTCCGGGCATCGATGAGCCGATCATCGGAAAGCATCTTCGAGATAAAACAATTGCCGGGAAAGTCGGCGCCGTCATCGGTGGTGCGCCGGGGGTAGTGCGGGATGATTCCGAGCGCAAAGGCAAGTCGACCGTTATTGAGCGATCAATCCCCATGACGAAGGAGCAAGCGCAGAAGGCAGCGGAATACATTGCCAATGCGCGGGCCAATCCGGGCGAATATGAGCTATTCGGTAAAAACTGCGTTGAACTTGCGCAGGGCGCGCTGGATGCATCCGGTGCGGACGCACGCATCGACAAGATGTTCACCGAACAGGAACTCGATGAAATGGGTGATTTTGGCTATGGCGCAGGTGATCTGGCGCAACGCCGGGGTCATCTCCGCGATATGGAAAAGATTATCTCCCAGACAAAGCCGGGTGCAGAGCGCCGCAAAGCGATCCGTGAGTACTGGAAACGAGGTGGTGAACTGGTCCCGGACGATGTCGAAAAACCGAGAGCCGAACCGGACGAAGTTTCCAAAGCGCCTGTGGGCGTGGGACTTGGGGCCGAGGCGGCGCGGAATGCTGCCGAGGATGCCGAAACGAACGCGCCGCAAACTGACGACGGTGATGCGACTTCTGACAGCGTGCCGGAGTCCGCGCGGGCCAAGGCAATGGCGATTGTCGCCAGCGGCAAGAATGGCCGTGGTACGGATCAAGGCACGGACCAGGGCACAGACCTGGGCGCGGGCGGATTCGAAAGTGACCTCGACGATCTGATGCTCAAACCCGTCGACGATCTGACCGAGGACGAGGCCAAGGCGCTCGGTCAATGGTCATGGAAACTTAAATCCAACGATCCCAGACGCCTTGAGATCGAAAACCTGCGCCGTGGTTTCTATGTTCTCAACTACGGCGACAAACCCGTTGATAACGATGCCACCGGGCGCATGATCGCACCCGAACCGGTGCGCAAGATGCCTGAGAAACCGAAGGCTTTGGCGTCACCGAACGGTGAGCCGGTGGCGGACGCACTGCAACGGTTCGCGGCGCGGATCGCCAAGCCCGTGCATGATGACGGCGAGACAAACGTGGTGAAGGCGTTGCAGTCGGGCCTGTCGATGTTTGGCGACGTGCTCAAGGTCGATGGGGTCTCCGGGCCGAAGACCAAGGCGGCGCTGAAACGCACCGTTGCGCGTCACGGCGCCGGCAGGGCCGAGGAAGCGTTCGGTATCGGACGATTCAGAAACTTCGCCGAGACCGAGCGTAACACCGGCGGCTCGGCGTCGGGTCTCAAACGGACCGTCGAGAAAGAGGTGCAGCCTCTGTTCGGGGCTGGGAAGCCGAAAGTCGCGGCCGAGACGTTGCAGGAGAGCCTGAACGATCTGGGCGCAAAGGCGGCCCAAGAGCGGAACAAGCCCGCACCGGAACCGCTCAAGGTCGACGGTGATATCGGGCCTAAGACCACGGATGCATTCCGTTCGGCGCTCGCCGAAAACGGGCCTGAGAAACTGACGAAGTCCTATACGTCGATGCTCGGATTCTCCGACTAGGCGCGCGTCGCCGATATTCGACCACTGCGGCTCCGGCCGCTTTTTTTATGTCCACACATCATTGAAGGAGACAAGACGATGGCTTTATCCGGCATCGCAATCTGTTCGCGCGCACTCATGAAACTGGGCGCGGACGGTATCACGTCGTTCGAGGACGGCACCGCCGAGGCGGAAGTCGCGGCCAGCCTTTACGGCCCTGTTCGCGACGCGCTTTTATCCGCGTATCCGTGGAGTTTTGCCACGGGGCAGATCGGCCTCGCCAGGCTCGCCGCCGAACCGGTCGCCGACTATGCGTATGCGTACCAGCTTCCGAGCGATTTTCTGCGCGTGCTGTCGGCGGGGATCAGCGGTCGCGGCCGCGGCATACAATACCGCATCGCCGAACGCCGGCTGCACACGGACGCGTCCGAAGTGACACTGACCTATATCTTTCGGCCCGAAGAAGAAACCTTTCCGGCCTTCTTCGATCAGGCGCTGATCGTGCGTCTGGCGGCAGAATTTTGTATTCCGCTGACGGATTCCACGTCCCGTTCCGAAGTGCTCACCCGGCTTGCCGAAAGCGCATTTCAGCAAGCCAAGCTGATCGACGGGCAACAGGAATCCTCCGTTTACCTTGAAGACTTCTCGCTGGTGGAGGTGCGTTCGTAATGGTTCAGATCAATATCGATAAATCCAACTTCACCGGGGGCGAGATCTCACCGCGTCTGCTCGGGCGCGGGGATCTCCGCTCCTATGGGAACGGTGCCGGAAAGCTCCGAAATGTCATCGTTCATCCGACCGGCGGCGTCACGCGCCGGCCCGGTCTTCGCTATATCGATACGGCCCGTGGGTCCGGGCGGCTGTTGGCATTCGAGTTCAATACCGAACAGGTCTACCTGCTGGTCTTCACCGACGAACACGTCGATGTTTACAAGGACGGTGTCCAGGTATGCGATTTCGGGACGCCATGGACATCGGCGCAGGTCTCGCAGATAAGCTGGGTGCAAAGCGCCGATACTCTGTTCGTCGTGCATCCGGATGTGGAACCGAGAAAAATCACCCGATCGTCGCATACATCGTGGAGTATCTCGACGTGGTCGTTTCTCGATGAACAGGATACGGGTGCGTCCGTCGACCGTATCCAGCAGCCGCACCACAAGTACGCCGATGATGAAGTGACCCTGACGCCGAGCGCGACCTCGGGCTCGGTTACGCTGACGGCGTCGGCAAACGTGTTCGACGCTGCTCATGTGAACGGACGTATACGGATCGGCAACAAGGAAGTTTTGATCACGGCGGTGGCCTCGGCGACATCCGCTACCGCAACGGTCAAGGAAACGCTGGCCAACACGGCAGCGACCAAGGACTGGGAGGAGCAGGCGTTTTCCGCGATTCGCGGCTGGCCGACTTCGGTTTGCTTCCATCAGGACCGGTTGGTCATCGGTGGGTCGCGCGATCTGCCGAACAGGCTGTGGATTTCCAAGTCAGCCGACCTGTTCAATTTCGATCTCGGCGAGGGGCTGGATGACGAGGCGATTGAATTCGCCATCCTGTCCGATCAGGTCAACGCCATTCGCGCCGTGTTTTCCGGCCGGCACCTGCAGGTGTTTACCTCGGGCGCGGAATGGATGGTGACGGGTGAGCCGCTGACGCCGCAGAACCTGCAGCTCAAGCGGCAAACCCGCATCGGCTCGCCGGTCGACCGTTCGGTACCGCCCAGGGATGTCGACGGCGCGACGATCTTCGTGCCGCGGGACGGCTCCGGCATCCGCGAATTTTTGTTCGCCGATGTGGAACAGGCCTATCAGGCAACGGATCTGGCAACCACGGCACAACATCTCATCAAGACGCCGCTGGATCAGGATTATGACAATGCCGAGCGCTTGCTGCATGTAGTCATGGGGGACGGGACCCTGGGGACGCTCACCGTCTACCGTGCCGAGAACGTCAATGCGTGGTCTGTGCAGTCGACCGACGGCGCTTTCATTTCCGTTGCCGTCGTCGGCATGGATACGTATCTGCTGATCGTCAGGGGCGGCGCCTATCTGATCGAACAATTCGATGCGTCGCTTTCCACCGATAGCGGCGTCACGGCCGCATCGGAAACGCCGACGGATACATGGAGCGGCTTCGACCACCTTGAAGGACGGGCACTCGCCGTACTCGCCGATGGCGCGCCACGCGATGATGCGACGGCTGCATCGGGGGCAATCTCGCTTGCTTATGAGGCATCCTCCGTCGAGGCGGGACTTGCGTATGAGCATATCGTCGAGCCGATGCCGCCGATCCTGTCCGGGTCGAATAGCGGTCTCGGCACAAAGGTGCGCCCGATCTCGGTCACATTGCGGCTGCAGGATACGTCCGCGCTGACGCTCGATGTCGGACGCGGGTATGCGGAAGTGCCGTTCCAGTCACTGGGTCCGGGGCTTCTCGATCAGCCGCGGCCATCGTTCACCGGTGACAAGACGGTGCGCGCGCTCGGCTGGCGGACTGTCGGCCCGGATGCTCTGTGGTCGATCCGCCAGGACGTGCCGTTGCCGTTCACGCTTCTGTCGGTGGCGACAAAAATTTCCGCAAACGGATAATCAACAAACAGCTTAGGAGAAGATTATGGGTGAAGCAGCAATTGTCGCGGCGTTGTCGACAGCGGTAAATACGGTACAAGCACAAGGACAGGCACGCGCGCAGCAACGCGCTCAGCAGGCGGCCGCCAATCGCCAGATCGAGGCGCAGCGCATGCAGCAGGAACGGCGCGAAAAGGACATGCGCGAGCAGGCCAAGCGCGAACAGGCAACGGCCCGCGCATCGTTCGGCGCGCGCGGCGTGTCATCCGCCGGGGGCTCAGCGAACGCCTTGCTGCAGGGCATATCCTCGCAGACAGAAGAGAGCATCGCAGATGACAGGCGAATGGTGGACTTCGGCATAGAAAGCCTGCGTGAAAACCAGCGCGCTCAGCAGCGTCAGAGCCTGCTCCAATCACGCAACAGCATTCTCAACACGATTGTTGGCACAGGTGGAAAGATTATTTCATCGGGCCAGATGTCATCGAACTCGGGGGCGTTCGGAACAGGCTTCCACCCCGGAGAACGCTGACCGATATCGGTCGTCTGCATTTAACCTGACGTTAGGAGACTTCTATGAAATCCGAACCTGAAGTGCGTGTGCGGCGAGCGGCAAGGAAACCGCCGCTAGAGACCGCGCGCGACGTTTTGGGGAAATCGCTGCCGGTCTCGATCCGCCATGCCTTGCAAAATTACAGGGGTGTTGCTTTCGCCGATCCGCCAAGCGATGCGAAGGAATTTCAGCAGCATCAGGCGGCCTGCAAAGCAGCGCTGCAGCATATCGAAGCACTGTTGAAGCTGGCGGGGATTGTCGATGCACCGGCTGGCAAAGTGCCGGCGGCAGGACATGACACTGCGTCACTTCTGGCCCGTGCCGAAGCGACCGTCGATGCCTATGCCAAAACAGATGACAACCAACAAACCAGGGAGTGACGAACATGCAAAAGCCGACCCTGCCCGTTTTTGTTGCTGCCTGGAATGACGTGCAGGGGCTCGGCACACCGAAGTTGCATTTCGATGTTTCTTGCTGGCTGGCAGCCCGCTGGCTTGGCGGGGATCGCGAGTTGCTTCTCATGGCATTCAGGAACTCGGGCAAGTCAACGCTGGTCGGGTTGTTCGCGGCCTGGCTTTTGCTGATGGACCCCGAGCTTCGGATCATGGTCCTGGCGGCCGATCACCAGCTTGCGCAAAAGATGGTCCGGAATGTCCGGCGTATTCTCGAACGCCATCCGCTGGCGCAGGGCCTGCGCCCGGCGGCGAGCGAGGAATGGGCATCCGACCGGTTTACCGTCAATCGAGCGCGCGAGCATCGCGATCCGTCGATGTTGGCGAAGGGGATCGGCGCGAACATTACGGGGTCACGTGCCGATATCGTGATCTGCGATGACGTCGAGGTGCCGAACACCTGCGATACGCCGTTGAAGCGTGATGAACTGCGCGAGCGTCTGGACGAGGTCGATTTTATCCTGGTGCCGGGCGGGCTCAGGTTGTTCGTCGGCACGCCGCATACCTACTATTCGGTCTATGCCGAAGAGGCCCGACCGGATGCCGGCGAGGACAGGCCGTATCTTGACGGCTTTCACCGACTGAGCTTGCCGGTTTATGACGATGCCGGCAGGTCGCGCTGGCCGGAGCGGTTTTCGGTTGAGCGGATCGAAGCTATGCGCAGCCGGTCCGGCCCCGCCAAGTTCATGAGCCAGATGATGCTGTCACCGTCGAATGTCGTCGATTCGAGGCTCGATCCGGACCGGCTGCAAACCTACGGTGAGGAGCTTGAATACCGCGAGGGAAACGGCGAGCCTCTGTTGAACCTGGGCAAACGCCGGCTCCTATCGGCGTCGTGCTTCTGGGATCCGAGCTTCGGGCGACCTGGACGCGGCGACGCCAGTGTCATCGCCGTCGTGTTCACGGATCAGGATGGCGGCTACTGGCTGCATGGCGTCGAGTACCTGACCCACGTCCCGGAACTTGCCCACGAAATCGACGAAGCGACGCAATTATGCCGTCAGGCGGTTTCGTTCGTGCGCCGCCATTTTGTGCCGGCTGTGACGATCGAGACCAACGGCATCGGCAAGTTTCTGCCGGGACTTTTCCGCCGTGAACTGCACCGGGCCGGGATTAGCGCATCCGTGATCGAGCACGCCTCGAGCCGCAACAAGACGGCACGCATCCTTGAAGCCTTCGATGCCGTCCTTGCCGCCGGGCGATTGAATGTCGCCGGCCGTGTCTGGGACAGTCCGTTCATTCGGGAAATGCGGGAATGGCAACCGGGCGGCACGGGGCCGGATGACGGGCTGGACGCCGTCGCCGGGTGCCTGCTTGCCGAGCCGGTCCGCTTCGGCGAGACGACAAGAACCCGTGATCCCCGCGCCCGTGCCATGACGGCATGGCGGACCGGCAAGGCACCAGTCCGCATAGAAACCGATTTCGACGTTTAATGCCGGGGGTGTGAAAAAGTCCCGCTGGCCCGTTCATAACGGGAAGTGCAACCAGAGGAGGTAGAAGCACATGGATCCACGCGAGCTCGAAATTCAGCGACTGCAAGAGCTGTTACAGTGGCGTCTTTGGATCGGCGCCGTTCTCGGCGTGCCAATTGCCGTCGGCACGGGATTGGCGTTGGTGTTTTTCTTAACGCTGGCGGAACCAGTCCCGGCGGACATCGACCCGCCCGGCTTTGAGGCCGAGGACAGGACGCGCTGACGACAACCGACCATGCCTATGCCCGGCTGCGCGATTTTGAAGGGACGCAACGCGGCTTTCATTTCGACGGCAATGACAAGTTTATTCGTTAATCTGTGCATAGCATGGGCGTAGTCTTGGCGACGGAGGATCGTATGAGAAAGTTTGCGATATTGATTTTTGCGGTTTGGATGATCGCGGGGGCGGCTGGTGTAGCCGCCGATGATGGGCCGCAACCGCCGGCGCCGAACCTGTTCCCGCCCAAGGCGGGCTGCCCGCCGAACATGCTGGGGGTGTGGCAAATGATATACGAAGGGTATCAGGATATATACGGCGACGTGACGATCACGCCGGACGCCATCGAGTTCGGAAAAATCGGGCGTTTCAAGCTCAGCTCTGCGGGGCCGTTACTGGACGGTATCGATTGGTCAAAGGAACCGCTGGCGCTACCGGTGAGGCCGGAAGATTTAAAGCCGGAATACTCGGGTTACCTTTTGAAGTTTGAGAAGGAATTGGTTGGATTGGCTAAAACCGGGAGCGCGTACAATTTCGTCACGATTACATATGGTGCAAAACATAATCGCGACGTATGCAATATGGATATAATTCTAAGTGAGACTAAATTGGATATGGCATTAATGCTGGGTGGACAGGAGCACTTCAGCAAGTACGGCATTTTGATCGTGGTGCCGATTCTATCATCCAATTAGACATTTTATTTTTTAGGACCTTTGTCCGAACCGGCGGCCCCACTGGGGCCGCTTTTTATTGGCGCCTAATTCGGCTTCTGAGCTTCGGGAAAGACAGTGCTCTTGCCATGTCGGCAAGCATGTCCGGCTCAGGATCTTTTCAAAGATCACGGGATTCCAAAGAGGTGCGAGGTATCAAGGGAGTTCGATGTTCCACTTCTTTCCCCATTCTTTAATCTGTAGAGCGCCGGCATCAATTTCGTCCTTGGTCAGTTCAGAAAGTGTCCGAGCTTCGAGTTCAGAAATTTTTTCTTCCCCAAGTGCAAAGGCTTTGTAAGCGTACACCCAAGCTTTGACCTTCTCGGAGTTGGGCGCGACACCCCAGTAATGAAGCAATGACAACAGGCCGAGCGCGTCGGGGTTGTTTTGCTGCGCTGACTTCTCAAGCCACGCGACGCCGCCCGGAATGTCTTTCGGAACTCCGTTGCCTTGCACGTACATGGTTCCCAGCACGTATTGGGCGCGTGCATTGCCGTTACTCGCCAGTTCTTCGCCGATGCGAAGCGCCGATAGATAATTTTTTTGATTGAGCGCTTTATCAAGTTCCAACGTCCCATCAGCTGCCGCTGGTGAAGTAGAACATAGCGCGACCAAGGGAAGCCAAAACAGCACCTTGGACTTCCGCAAAAATAGAATTCTTGCCATGTCGGCAAGCATGCCACGAGCGAGGCTATCGCTCAACTTGTTACGCCAGAATGATGTCGAGAGACGGTTTGGCGTCTCATTCAGGAGAATAAAAATGGATATAGAAAGAAAACCCGGGAGCGTCCCCGAGTATTTCAGGCAGTTGAAGCCGAATAGCAGCGATTCAGATTTCGAAAATGCAATCGCTAAAGTGAGAGAAGCTTTTCCTGGCGCTGGGAAGTATCACGAGCGCGCGGAATACAACTTACTGGTCTTCGACGTCCGTGATCGCGGCTACACCGGCGATGCGGCGATGGTGAAGCGGGGGCTGTTGAATATCGAAGATGTCTCCGACGAGGGGCTTGCCAATCTTGAGGAACGTCTGCGTGAGGAAAATAAGAAGCTGGATTTCTTCGGCGCCGGCTCATTGAGTGGTCCGGATGAGCGGGCATCGTCCGGCCACGCGGACAAAGGCGTTCAGGCCGCTGTCGATGCCGGTTTGAAGAGGCGCGCGGCGCCCAGCGAAATGTCCGCGTTGACCAAGGCCAGTAAGAAAATCATCGGTACGGTGGACACGGCCGTCAGCGCTAAGGATATTCTTGAAGGAATGGCGTTGGCGCAGAAGATCAAGGCCGAGAAAGCCCGCCGGGCAAAGCTGAAATCGGGTGAGCATGAGGCCGATCCGCCGAAAAGCGGGGTGCCGGACCAGAACGATCTGGACCCGAACGACGAAGCCCAGGGTTTCGGCCCGCATGCCGATAAAGGCGACACGGCTAAACCGGAAAGGGGCAAGCCTGAACCCAATGAAGTATCCGACGCATCCTCGCCCGACGCGGCGAAGATGAAGGCGGCGCTGATGCCGTCCGAGAAAGACGGCGGGCGCGACGAACTGCTGTTCAAGTCCGCCGATCAGTTGACCGAGGCCGAGGCGCTCGATCTCGGGCGCTGGTATCACGATTTGCAATCGAACGATCCGTTACGGACGGAACTGGAGAAAAGGCGACGCGATTTCTATGTGCTCAACTATGGCAACGATCCGGCACCGCATGACGAAACCGGGCGCATGAAGCCGGTGCAGCCAATCCGCCAGGTACCGGAAAAAGCGACACCTGCCAAATCGGCGGACGGTAGCCCGCTCGCCGACGGCATCCGCCGTATCGCGGGGGCGGTGGCGAAACGCGCCGGGAAGGACGGTCTCGCCAACGCCGCGAAGGTGCTGCAGGTGGGTCTCAATCTGGCGGGTCAGGCGTTGAAAGTCGACGGCGATCCGGGGCAGAAAACGCGGGCTGGGCTGGCGGCCACGGTTGCCAAGCGGGGCGCGGCGAAAACCGAGGAAGCCGTTGCCATGGGCGGCTTTAAACATATGGCCGATGCTGGACAGACGCCCGTTCGGGCTAAGCCGGGTCTTCGCGATACGGTCGAGAAAGATGTGCAGCCGTTGTTCGGCGCACGGAAACCGAAGGTCGCGGCAGAGACGCTGCAGTCGAGCCTCAACGATCTCGATGCCGAGGCAGCTGAGAAGCGCCGGGCGCCGAAGCCCGAACCTTTGAAGGTCGATGGCGATATCGGGCCGAAAACAGAAGGCGCATTCGCGTCTGCCCTTGCGGATCACGGTGCGGACAAGGTGACAAAGCGATATTCGGACGATCTCGGATTCGGCTTCGGCTGAACGGTTATGCCCGAAATGACGAACGCCGGGCGGAAGGGTCATCGGCTCTTCCGCCGGAGGATTTGTATCCGCTGTGTCGGCGTTTTAATCTTGTCCGGCGCCAGTCAACGGATCCGACAATTATGCAGGAAAGTTTCATGACGGATGGTCCGGCCGAGGCACGCCCGGCATCGACGCTTATTCTGTTACGCAAGGTGCAAAACCATCCGCTGCAAACGTTGATGGTCGTGCGCCAGAAAGCGATCGCCTTTGCCGGCGGGGCCATTGTCTTTCCGGGTGGGCGGGTCGATGCCTCGGATCATGCGCACGCCGGCGAGGAGGCCGGTGATGCCTTTAAAATCGCCGCGATCCGGGAAACCTTCGAAGAAAGCGGCATCCTGCTGGCGCGCCGCAGTTCGACAGGCGATATGGTTTCGAAATCAACCGCCGGACGTCTGCAGCAACAGTACCGGGATGCGGTGTGCAAGGGTGAACTGGCCTTCGCCGATATGCTGCGCGCCGAGGGTCTTGCCTGTGCTGTCGACCGGCTTGTTCCGTTCGCGCACTGGATCACGCCGCCGTCGCGAAGCAAACGCTTCGACACACATTTTTTTGTGGCGCCTTATGCGGAAGATCAGCACGTCGCACATGACGATGGCGAGGTGACGAAAGCCATGTGGATTGCGCCCCCGGTGCTGCTCGCGGCGGCCAGAGATAATAAATATAAGCTCGTTTTTGCGACACGGCTGAATGTCGAGCGGCTTTGCGCTTTCGCTTCGGTCGACGAGGCGATCGAGACGACACGCAACACGCCGGTCGTTACCGTGCGCCCGGAAAGCGTCGAGACGCCCGAGGGCAGGATGGTGCGTATCCCGGCCGAGGCCGGTTACGGCGGCGCGTTGTTTCTGTCCAACGACCCGGTGTCCATTTAGTAAGTTTATTGCGGCACGACCGGGGGTCGGCGCGGGGTCGTTTGCCGTGCCGGCTCAGCCGCGCCCGAGAGTGTAAAACTCATCGTTGGGGCGCATGGCGGTCATGTTGGCGAGGCGGTTGCTCATGCCGAAGAAGGCGGTAATGGCGCCGATATCCCAGATGTCGTCATCGTCGAAGCCGTGGCTTCGTAGCGTGTCGAAATCTTCGTCGCTGACCGTCTCGGCGTGCAGGCAGACCTTCAACGCGTAATCGAGCATCGCCTTTTGCCGTTCGGTGATGTCGGCCTTGCGGTAATTGACGGCGACCTGATCGGCGACGAGAGGGTCCTTGGCGCGGATACGCAGGATCGCGCCGTGCGCCACCACGCAATACTGGCAACCGTTGGCGCTGGAGGTGGCGACGACGATCATCTCGCGTTCCGCCTTGCTCAGTCCCTCGTTCTTTTCCATCAGCGCATCGTGATAGGCAAAGAAGGCGCGACACTCGTCCGGTCTGTGCGCCAGTGCCAGGAAAACGTTCGGCACGAAGCCGGCTTTTTCCTGTACGGCGAGGATCTTGTCGCGGAGGTCCGGGGGCAAGTCCTGCAGGTCGGGGACCGGGAAGCGGCTGATCGGTTTATCGCTCATGATGCGGGGCTCAATTCGTTGTATCAGGTGCCGGGTGGATTGAAGCGGGTTTACTCCGCCGCTTCTGCCTTGCCGGAAAGCCGTGCCAGAATTTCCGCCGCCGCCGTCGGGATGTTGGTGCCGGGTCCGTAGATCGCGGCGACCCCCTTGCCATACAGGAAGTCGTAATCCTGCGGCGGGATGACGCCGCCGCACACCACCATGATGTCGTCGGCGCCCTGTTTCTTCAACTCGTCGATCAGCTCCGGGACCAGCGTCTTGTGGCCGGCGGCCTGAGATGAGACGCCGATCACATGGACATCGTTTTCGATGGCTTCGCGCGCCGATTCCTCCGGCGTCTGGAACAGTGGGCCGACGTCGACATCGAAGCCGATATCGGCAAACGCGGTGGCGATCACCTTGGCGCCCCGGTCGTGGCCGTCCTGGCCCATCTTGACGACCAGCATGCGCGGGCGGCGGCCTTCGGCTTCGGCGAACCGGGCGACGTCGGCGCGAATCTTGCCGAAGCTCTCGTCGGCGTCGTATGCACCGCCATAGACGCCGGAGATCGAGCGGATTTCGGCCCGGTAGCGGGTATAGACACTTTCCAGCGCGTCGGAGATTTCGCCGACGGTGGCGCGCTTGCGGGTCGCTTCGACGGCGAGCGCAAGCAGGTTGCCTTCGCCGGATTCCGCCGCATCGCTCAGCGCTTTGAGCGCCGCGTCGCAGGCCGCCTGATCGCGGGTATTGCGGATCGTCTGCAGACGCGTCACCTGGGACTCACGCACCTTGGCGTTGTCGATGTCGAGGATATCGATGTTCTCTTCTTCGGCGCGCTGATACTTGTTGACGCCGACGACGACTTCCTCGCCGCGGTCGATGCGGGCCTGACGGCGCGCAGCCGCTTCCTCGATGCGGAGCTTCGGAAGCCCGGCGTCGACGGCCTTGGTCATGCCGCCCATGTCCTCGACCTCGTCGATCAGCTTCTTCGCCTCAACGACCATCGCGTTGGTCAGGCTTTCGACATAGTAGCTGCCGCCGAGCGGATCGATGACGTTGGGGATGCCGGTTTCCTCGGCGATGATCAATTGCGTGTTGCGCGCGATCCGGGCCGAGTTGCGGGTCGGCAGGCCGACGGCTTCGTCGAGCGCATTGGTGTGCAGCGACTGGGTGCCACCCAACACCGCGGCCATCGCCTCAATCGTTGTGCGGATGACATTGTTGTTGGCGTCTTTTTCCGTCAGCGACACGCCCGACGTCTGGCAGTGGGTGCGCAGCATGCTTGAGCGCGGGTCCTTCGGCTCGAACTCCGTCATCAGTTCGGCCCACAAAATGCGTGCGGCGCGGAGCTTGGCGACTTCCATGAAGAAGTTCATGCCGATGCAGAAGAAGAAGCTCAGGCGCGGCGCGAACTTGTCCACGTCGAGGCCCTTGGCGCGGGCAGCGCGCACATACTCAACCCCGTCGGCCAATGTATACGCGAGCTCCTGCACGCAGGTCGCGCCCGCTTCCTGCATGTGATAGCCGGAAATCGAAATCGAATTGAAACGTGGCATGTACTCGGCAGTGTAGCCGATGATATCGGCGACGATGCGCATCGACGGTTCGGGCGGATATATATAAGTGTTCCGCACCATGAATTCTTTCAGAATGTCGTTCTGGATGGTGCCCGACAATTTGTCGGCGGAAACACCCTGTTCCTCGGCGGCGACGATATAGCCGGCCAGCACCGGCAGCACGGCGCCGTTCATGGTCATGGACACGGACATTTCGTCCAGGGGGATGCCGTCGAACAGGATCTTCATGTCCTCGACGCTGTCGATGGCGACGCCGGCCTTGCCGACATCGCCGATGACCCGCGCATGATCGCTGTCGTAGCCGCGGTGCGTCGCCAGATCGAAAGCAACGCTGAGGCCCTTTTGTCCGGCGGCAAGATTTTCGCGGTAAAACTTGTTGGAATCCTCGGCGGTCGAGAACCCGGCGTACTGGCGGATCGTCCACGGCCGGTTCGCGTACATGGTGGCACGCGGTCCACGCAGGAACGGCGCAAAGCCCGGCAGCGTGTCGATGTGCTCGAGGCCTTCAAGATCGGCAGCGGTATACAGCGGCTTGACGGTAATGCCTTCCGGCGTTTCCCAGTTTAGCGCGTCGGCGCTTTTTCCTTTGAGGTCTTTTTCAGCAGCCGCACGCCAATCTTCAAGTCCCGGCTTATCGGTACCCGCCATGTAATCCTCCGATCTCTTCTCCCAAGGCTGGCGATTATAGACGAGGCGCTGGTCCCGCTTCCATGTTTTTTGCACGTGCGAAATGGAAAATGGCTATTTTAGCGCGTCAACGCAAAATATTGTGCAGTTATCCACATCGTGCGATTGCATGGTAATAAGAAACAAAATATGGTGTCTGGGCTCGCGGTTTTACGTAAGAATCGGCCGCGAACAGGGGATTCAATCATTTGCCGCATCAGGCAGGCCGAGGAGACCGTAATGACCTTCGAGTGGACACCGGACCATATTAAAACGCTGATCGCGCTCTGGAACGAAGGGCATACAACCAGCGAAATCGGTTCGCGGATGGGGATCACCAAAAACGCGGTGGTCGGCAAAGTGCACAGACTTGGATTACCGAAGCGGGGCTCGCCGATCAAGCCGAAACCGGAAAAGAAAACCAACGTGGTTTCGATGGCGCAACTGCGTCCCGGCATGTGCGTCTGGCCGACCGGCGATCCGGCGACCGATGACTTTCACTTCTGCGGTGACAAGGTCGCCGAAGGACGCCCGTATTGTGCGACCCATTGCGAGCGGGCTTATGTGAAACCGTCGAAGGAAGACCGCCGCAGACGCGCCGCCAACGGCTGAGCCAAGCCTTCTTGGTCTTGACGCCTTTTCTGTGCGGCGTATGCTTGGCCACATGAAAACATTCTTTTCGCTATGTGTGATCGGACGAATTACGGACCCGGTGACCCTCTGAGGTCGCCGGGACACGCGCTTGATTTTTATGCGCGCGTATATACCGATCACTCATCTGAAAGAATGTATCATGAGCACCAATGCGGGCCGCGCCGAACCGGCCCAGACACCGAAAACTTTCACCGCCTGCTTTTCCGTCGTCGCCCAGTGCGATCCGAATACGTTGAGTCGTATCCTGGAGCCGTTTACCAAGCGCGGTCTGACACCATCACATGTCTATGCCATGCGAACCGGCGAGACCGGCGATGCCATGCATGTCGATCTGCAGCTTGCAGACGCCGATGCGGAGACAAACTGGCGATTGGCCAACGACCTGCGTGGATTACATTTGGTGCGAACCGTGCTGACATCGCAGAAAAGTCTGGCCGGAGCCATCTGATCTTGCCGGGAGACGTTATTTGAGTCTGATCGAACGGCTAGATATCTGCGCCCGATTTACACCGGAAAATTATCGCCCGCTGATGGTTTGCGGGCAGGCGCTGGGGCGTGTCGATCATGCTTTCGCCGAAGCGCTGGCTGGATATCCGGGAGTTTTCGAAGTCAGCGACGATGTGGTCACCTTGTCGCCGGGGCTTCCCACGGCGGAAGACCGCACCGAAGCCGTAGCGGCGTTGCTCGAACAACTCCGCGCGCAGGGTATGTTTCCCGGTTGGCGCGGTGAGCATTACCCCGTGTCCGAGAATTTTTACGCGCCGCCGTTGCTGACGATCGAGCGCGCCACTGTGCCCCGGTTCGGTACCATGGGCTACGGCGTGCACCTGAACGGCTATGTCCGTAAAGGCGGCTTGCTGCACATGTGGATCGGCAAGCGATCGATGCAAAAGCAGACCGGGCCCGGGAAACTCGATCAGATCGTTGCCGGCGGACAGCCCGTTGGCCTGTCGGTTCGCGATAATCTGATGAAGGAATGTGCCGAGGAAGCCGGAATGCCGGCGGTGCTTGCGGAAACGGCCGTGCCGATCGGTACTGTCTCGTATCTGACCGAACGTGCCGAAGGGTTGCGCCACGACGTGCTGTTCAACTATGACGTCGAACTGCCCGAGACTTTCGAACCGGTGCCGACGGACGGCGAAGTCGATGCCTTTTTCCTTTGGCCGATGGATGACGTGATCGCGCGTATTCGCGAAACCGACGATTTCAAATTTAATGCGGCCCTGGTCATTATCGATTTTGCCGTCCGCCATGGGGTACTGAAACCGGACGATCAGGATTATATAGAAATAACTGAAGCGATACGTGCCGGCCGCTTCGCCCCGATGAAAGTGCGTTGAGACCTTTTCTTGACGCGCCAACGATTGCTAAGGTGTCGATATGGATACAGCCCCCCGCCACATGGACCTCTACCCGAAGATCGAACCCTATGACCGGGGCATGCTTGATGTCAGCGACGGTCACCGGCTTTATTTCGAGCAGTCGGGCAATCCGCAGGGGGTCCCGGTGGTCTTTCTGCATGGCGGGCCGGGTGCGGGGTCCAATCCGGCACACCGGCGCTTTTTTGACCCGGACCATTATCGCATCGTTATTTTCGATCAGCGCGGTGCCGGGCGTTCGCGCCCATTTGCGTCGACCGAATGCAATACAACGGATCATCTTGTCGATGACATCGAACGGCTACGGGCGCACTTGAATATACACAGTTGGCTGGTTTTCGGCGGATCATGGGGCTCAACGCTGGCGCTGGTCTATGCGCTTCGCCACAAGTCGCACTGTCTGGGGCTTGTTCTGCGTGGTATATTCCTGGGCAGCACCGCCGAACTGGACTGGTTCCTTTATGGGATGCACACGGTTTTTCCGGAAGCCTGGCGGCGGTTTTCTGAATATATCCCCGACGATGAGCAGGGCGATCTGATGGCGGCGTACCACAAGCGTCTGATGGACCAGTCGCCGGAGGTGCACATGCAAGCCGCGGCATATTGGGCCGGGTATGAGACTTCATGCTCCAACCTGCTGGCGTCGCCAAGTGAGGCGCCCCCGCAGGCGTCCAGCGGCGCGCTGTCACTGGCCAGGATCGAGGCGCATTATTTCATCAATGACGTCTTTATCGGGGATACGGAAATCCTTGATGGAGTCCCGAATCTGCGCCATCTGCCCTGCGTCGTCGTGCAGGGCCGCTACGATATGGTGTGCCCGATCCGCACAGCCGACGCACTGGTGCGTATGTGGCCGGAAATCGATTACCGGATCGTACCGGATGCCGGACATTCGGCAATGGAACCGGGAATCCGCTCTCAGCTTGTGCGCGCGACCGAAAGCATGAAGGAGCGAATCTGACCCAGGGCTGAATGAAGCGGTAATTGACCGTGGGTATGGCTGGAAGTACAGTGCCCCCTTGGTTTGACAGGGGGAACCGTCATGAAGGTAATGTTGCGGGGAGTGTTTTTGGCAGTATTGATATGCGCAGTCCAGCCAGCACTGGCCGACGGTTTCAAGCTCGCCAAAGACCCGGCCTATATCACCTTTTCCGGCGGTTATTTCGATATCAATCGCCAGAAGGACGAGGGCGGCGAGTTTTCTCTGGAATACCGCTCCGACAAGGAACTCTGGATTTTCAAGCCTTTTGCACACGCGGCCTACGTCACCAATGGCATGAGTTTTGTCGGCGCCGGTGTCCTGATCGATCTGCAACTCGGTGATAACTGGATCATCCAACCCTCATTCGCACCGACGTGGTGGCGCGGCAAAACCGACGACCTTGATTTGGGCCATGCCCTTGAATTCCGCTCGCGGCTCGAAATCGCTTACCGGTTCCGTGACAAATCCCGCCTAGGGATATCCTTCTCGCACAGTTCGAATGCCAGTCTCGGCGATACCAATCCCGGCACGGAATCTGTGATGCTTAGCGTCTCCGTACCGACCACGATGATTGGCCGCTAATCTTTTTCAGCTCCCTGCACGTTCCAGTCTGAATTGGGCAATCGGCATCCGTGCCGCGTGATTGCCATCAGGCAACGGCTGGTGTAGTCAAAACCCGTGCGCCCGTAGCTCAGTAGGATAGAGCACAGGATTCCTAATCCTGGGGCCGCAGGTTCGAATCCTGCCGGGCGCACCATTTCCAATGTGCGCCCTGTTATGAATGAAAGGTTCGAGCATTGCTCGAACCGGGCGCACCATTCACTTTAAACTAAAATCCGTCACCCCGGCCCCCGCTTACGCGGGCACGGGCTCCGGCCGGGGTCCATAACGACGGACACCTGAATTCCGGTATAAGCCGGAATGACGGCGTGGGGGCACCCCTGCGCTCAATACCTAATTGCAACCGAAGCCTCGCCAATTCCGGCGGGGCTTTTTTTATGTCTGAAAGGACCTGATCCATGACCAAACGTTTCTCTCTCAAAGCGCCGCTGGCATCGAATGCGAACGTCGATCTTGATGATGCAATGGAGACCAAGATCGCGCTCAGACGGCTCGGGTATTACAAGACGCCCGGCTACGGCATGACACCTTATCCCGATGACCAATTGTTCGATGCCGTTACCGACCTGCAGCGCGACAAAGGCCTCCGCCGGACGGGCGAGGTGCGTCCCGGCGACGACACTGAGAAAGCGATCCGGGTCGCGTTGGCGGAAAGCGGAAAGAAATCCGGAAAATACATCTGGCGCACGCGGGGCGACAGCAAGGTGCGCTCCGCGCACGCAGAGCGGGACGGAAAGGTCTTCGACTGGGATAACCCGCCCGAGGGCGGTCATCCCGGTGAAGCGCCCAACTGCCGGTGCTTGGCGGAGGATGTGAAAGACAACAAAGCTGCATGTGCGCGGCTTAAGCTTCAACTCGAAGTTGATGGAAATAACCTTGACGCTGCTAAGACGCGTTTCAACATCCAAGATAATCGTGTGAACGAGCAATCCATGAAACTTAAAGCAAACCGGGCGCAGAAGGCGAAGCTCGCGACTGAGGCTCGCGTGTACTATAGCGGTGCTTCAATTGAGTCGCTCTTACGGCGGCGGCTGGACCCGGGTGCGCCGGCCGATCTCGTCAGGATACTGGTTGCGTATGGGGAACTGGAACTGGAATATGCTCGATTGGCCGAAGAGTTCAAACTGATCGAGAAAGACCGCGAATACGCTCTCAAAGACGTCAACGAAGCACTAGCTATATTGCGGAATACTTGGCGAAAGTTTGAATTGCTAGAATGTTCGGATCAATAGCAGGCGGGACCTATCCCGTCATTAATCCATCTTTCGATCCGTTCAAGTTCGCTGTCCAAGTATAGTTGATTACGTGCGCGAAGTCGTTCCAGTTGCTTTTCAAAGCCTGTTGCGCCTTCGTGCGCCGCCTTTCGATAAAGCGCATAGGCTGCGACATCATTGTGCCAATTGGTTGTGCTTTCACATATCTCCGCAAGTTTGAGGATAGCCGGAAGATGATTTTGATTCACAGCCATCGTTAGATAACGTTCTGCCTGCATTCGTTGGAATTGACGCTCTTGGCCTAGAATGGAAAAACGACGATCCAATAGAGCGATGGCGAAGGCGTACTGAGCTTCCGGTTTGCCATCCCGCGCGGCATCATAGAGAATTTTTTTGGCGATTTTCTTGTCGCGCGGAAAACCGCCGGTGCCGCGATAAAGATGCTCGCTCGCCCGGACGATGCCGCTGACAGGCCCGTTCATGAGTTCTTGAACGGCTAGAAGTTCTTCCTCGAAAATCACGGACGCCAACGCGCCCTTGTCCATTGCCGCAGACCAGTCTTCCGAACTCATGAGCCGGTGAACGGGGTTGATTCGTGCGATACGTTGGCGGGTAAATTTCAAATAAAATTCAGGTTGACCGATAAGCCTGTACGCAAGTTTGCGGTACCAATAGCGCGCCTCGTCGAGATCACGGTCTACGCGCACTCCGTATTCATATGCCGCGCCGAGAGAGACGGAGACGTCTTCGCGGGTTGCCGGTATTTCCGATCGAAGGAGTGCATTGATCGGTGTTGTCATGAACCGCATCGGACAGCCAAGAACCAGAATACGGTATGAAAGCGCGACCGTAATCGGGGCGTCTTCATGCCTTTCCTGTTTGGACACAGATTGATTATTAAGGAAGCGTACGAGTTCCGGGCAATCACTCTCTTGCAGATTATTACCTTTAAGCAAGATCGCGACAGGATCGTCCGTATCCTCGGCAAAAGCCGAGGAAGAAAGCAAAAGGCAGAGGATTGCAAGGATGCGAAACATGGGAACACTCTAAATACGAAAACGTTGATCGACCATGTTAGAGATATGGCAGGGCCATGGGATTTTTATAGCAGTCACGCACAAATTATCCCGTGGCATGCTCATGGCTCAAATGAAGCCAAGCAAGCAAGGCGTCCCGGCGACGACACTGAAAAAGCGATCCGGGTCGCATTGGCGGAAAGCGGCAAGAAATCCGGAAAATACATCTGGCGCACGCGGGGCGACAGCAAGGTGCGCTCCGCGCACGCAGAGCGGGACGGCAAGGTCTTCGAGTGGGACAACCCACCCGAAGGTGGTCACCCGGGCGAAGCGCCTAACTGCCGCTGCCGGGCGATGGAGATCAACTGTAATCGTGAAGAGTTGGCGTTGGAGCAAATACGGAAAGCATATTTCCTTGTCGACGGGGAACTCTTTACAGCCCGCGCCAAGGTTCATAATGCTCGGTTGGATGTCGAGAAACACCGTGCGGACAAAGACTTCTATTATCACGTCAATAAAGTTGCCCAGGCTGGCGGTATTCTGACAATGGCGCCACATCCACTGGGTCGTTTCGCAGGATGGATTTTCCAAGCCGGAGAAAGAATATCGTCGAGGGTGCTGCAGGAAATCGAAGCAGACCTAAAGCAAAGTGAAACGGGATTGAGGAAGTTAGAGCAGCAACTTAAAGAGCTACAGTCAAAATGGTTGAATCTCAAAACGGCGTATGAAGATGCGTAAGCTGCTCTTAAGCGTTGTGAATCCGGGAAATGAAAACGTGCTGAGGCCTATGGCGTAACTGCGCCATAGGCCCGTTCGGCTCGGGAGAAGAATTTCTTATCTTGCGCGGAGAGTCTTATCCAAAGTTGCTCAAGTGGTTCTTTTGTAATGTTAGCAATGTCGGCGTTCGCGTTTTTGGCGCGCCTCAGCCAATAATACGCTAGGCCTAAATTTTCTTGCACATGCTCACCGGTTAAGAAGTTTTGAGCAACAAACAGCATGGCCGGGATGTACCCCTCTGCCGCAACAAGCGCAATTCGGTTAATTGTCGTATCATTGGTGATCGAGTCTTGCTCAATAAGATCTTTTAACACCTCAAACTGAGCGGGCGCATATTCCCTTTCCGCAGCCCAATGAAGAAACAGCGAACGTAACAACCGGTCTAACTCCGGTCCGTCCGTTTGATATGTCTTTGCAAGTGCATAAATATCGGCGGGGTCGCCTTTCAGTAGATCCCGGGTTTTGTAGAACTCTGTCATGAATGGCACGCGACTATTGGGATGCCTAACCCAATCGTATCTTTCCGCCTCTATAGCGACGGCGTCTACGCAGGGTGCATATCTGATGGCAAGGTATCGAGGATAGCTCTCATCGAACGAGCCATTTGTGGCGAATTGGCGATTAAAGTCTGAAATACTGATTTCTGCAGCGAACGAAAGGTCACGCTCGCAATCAGCGCCCCACATTGTTGCCAGAACGGGTGTGGGGAATAATGTCATAATACAGAAAATCAGAATGATATGTCGCATGGCATGTTTCTTGAGCATTTGTATCAGTAATACCTGCATGAAAAGCTCTATGTAAGGATTAGTCGTTAAAAATCAGATGCATCGAGCAATCCTGGATGCGTCCCATTCCTGTGTATATGCAAAGGCCATGGGCTTTATATAGCAGCCACACACAAATTATGCCGCGGCATGCTCATGCTAAAATGAAGCCAAACCGAAAAAGCGATCCGGGTCGCATTGGCGGAAAGCGGAAAGAAATCCGGAAAATACATCTGGCGCACGCGGGGCGACAGCAAAGTTCGATCCGAACATGCGGAACGGGACGGAAAAGTCTTCGAGTGGGACAACCCACCCGAAGGTGGTCACCCCGGTGAAGCGTCAAGCTGCCGGTGATGGGGGGAGAGCGCGGTCGAAAAATCCCAAAAAGGATTAAAATTTCTCGAAAGGAAACTGGCAGAATCGCAAACTAAGCTGATGAACCTGCGCAAACAGTACGAAGCGAAATGTGGCGAAAAGATATAATCAGTGAGTGTTCTTCTCTATGAATTTCGTTGCCTCTTCTTGTGCTAGTTTAATGTTAAGGGCATCTAGCTGAGCTTCAGCTTTGGCGATCAATGCATCGACATCCTGCCCGCCTGCTTTCGCACAAAGGAACCAAACCAATGCTTTGTATGGCCAATGCATAACGCCGTTTCCGGTGAGATATAGCTTCCCAATTTCCGCCTGCGCTTTCGAAGAATTGAACTCGGCGGCAATTCGAATGTGAACAACGTATCCGCTCGGGTTCCCTCTATCACGTTGCAATTCAGCGTATTCAAAATGCGCGCGAGGGTCATTTAATTCGACGGCTTGAAACAACCAGGTTCTCGCACGAGACGGATCGGCTTTAACACCATTGCCGGACGAAAGGTCGTGGTAGTTGCGCAATAACACATCAGCCTCGCTGTTATAGTCTTGGGTAGCCTGTTTCATTACTTCAAGAAACAGGTCGGGCAATGGTTCACCGTAGAAAAACGTATCGACCATGCCCGTCCACTCGTTGACGTTCTCGTCAGGGTGCGCCAATGCGTAACTTCGGAACCAGTACTTTGCTTTTTCTGCGTTTCGCTCGACGCCGGTTCCGTTCAGGTAAGAATATCCTACGCGGATCATGGCCAAACCATCGCCTCGTTCAGCGCTTTCCTTGTAAAATGGGAATGCGCGGGCGTCGTCTTCTGCACCACAGTCACCACTGTCATAGGCATGGGCGGCGTAGAATAATTGTTCGCGGGTCATGTCACTCGGGTCATTCGAATATGTTGCGACCACGGCACAGGGGACCCCGTCGATGGTTTTCCGCTCGTTCGAACTTGTGGCGAGCGGTGACCACATCAACGCGGCGAAGCCAACGAGCGCTATAAAAATCAGATGCATCGCGTAATCCTGCTTGCGTCCCATTCCTGAGTATATGCAAAGGCTATGGGATTTTTATAGCCGCCACGCACAAATTATCCCGTGGCACACTCATGGCACAAATGAAGCGGAAAAAGCAGGTTAACGGGCGATAGAGCAGGATAGACGTGAAGTCGCAGGCCTAACCTCACCCTTGTCTTCCGTGTTCCTCCCGTCTCGCCGCTAGCCCGTTCATCAAAATTCCTGATCCTGGGGCCGCAGGTTCGAATCCTGCCGGGTGCACCATTTTCAATGTGCGCCCTTTTATGGATGTGAGGTTCTGCCTGGTCCGAACCGGGCACGCCAATACGCCTTGCCGGCTCAGTAAGCGTACTCGGTGAACACCGGGTCGACGTTGCCGTTCCACAGCCTCTCATAGGCAGCAACCAGCTCATCGGCAGGCGTCAGGCCGCTTTCGGCGGTCTGGAAGATCGGCTGCAGGAAGTGGCTTTCATCCATGCCAACACTATCCAGCCGCTTACGGTTCTTCAGCCCGCGATGGGAAATGCACAAGGCTTCGCAGGCGATGTCACGCACCGTCTTGTCGCGAAACGGTGTCTTCAGCGCGGTCTTGGGTACTTCGTCGCGCAGTGTCTGGCGTTCTTCAGCGGTCCAGTCCTTTACCAGATCCCACGCCGCTGCACGGGCCTCGTTGTCATAGAGCAGACCGACCCAGAATGCCGACAGGGCGCACAGCCGGTTCCAGGGGCCGCCGTCGGCGCCGCGCATTTCGAGGAACGTTTTCAGCCGCACTTCGGGGAAAATCGTCGACAGATGATCGACCCAGTCGGACAGAACAGGCTTGTGACCGGGATAGGCGGGTAGCTTGCCTTCCATGAAATCACGGAACGATTGCCCGGAGGCATCGATATAGTTGCCGTCGCGATAGACAAAGTACATCGGCACATCGAGTGCGTAATCGACATAGCGCTCGAAGCCCATGCCGTCTTCGAACACGAACGGCAGCATGCCGCTGCGGTCCGGGTCGACGTCGGTCCAGATTTGACTTCTGAACGACAGATAGTCGCTCGGCTTGCCGTTTCGGAACGGCGAATTGGCCCACAGCGCGGTGGCGATCGGCTGCAGGGCGAGGGAGATACGGAACATTTCCACCATCGATTGCTCGGAGCAGAAATCCAGGTTCACCTGCACGGTGCAAGTCGACTTCATCATCTCGAGGCCGAGGCTGCCTTTCTTCGGCATGTACTCGCGCATGATCTTGTAGCGGCCCTTGGGCATCCACGGAATATCGTCGACCGGCCATTTGGGCCTGTAGCCGAGACCGACGAAGCCGATACCCATTTCCTTGGCGATCGCCTTAACCTGTTGCAGGTGGCTCGATACTTCATCGCAGGTCTGGTGAATGTTTTCCACCGCGGCGCCGGAAAGCTCAACCTGACCGGCAGGTTCCAGCGAGACGGAGCCGCCGTCCTTGGATGACAGGGCGATCACGTTTTCGCCTTCATAGACCGGTTCCCAGCCGAAGCGGGTCAGGCGCATCAGCAGTTCACGGATTCCCTGATCGCCGTCATAGGTCAAAGGCTTCAGGTCCGACAGCCGAAACGCAAATTTTTCATGTTCGGTGCCGATACGCCATTGCTCGGGCGGTTTGCAGCCGCTCTCCATATACCGGACCAGCACATCCTTGCTGTCGATGGGGGTGTCGTTTTTCGCTGAAGCGCCGGACATGGGTCTCTCCGATCTAGGAAGTGGAATCTGAAATGTCGGCAACGGACTGGCGAATTGCCAGGGCTGCCGTTGCCGCCGTTTCGGCCCGTAATATTCTGGGACCCAAATCGGCGGCGACAGAAAAGGTCAGTTTGCCGAGTGCGTCAAGCTCCTCGGCGGCAAAGCCTCCTTCCGGCCCGATCAGGAAAGCCAGGCCGTTCGGTTTACCTGCCAGAATATTGGCCAGCGGCTGTCCGTGGCCGGTCTCGTCAAGATAGATCAGCGGCCGGTCATGCGGCCAGGCGGCAAGGATGCTGTCGAGCGATCCGGGTTCCGAAACCACCGGGACGGATAGCCGTCTCGATTGTTCAGCCGCTTCCGTCGCGGTTGCCTGCAGGCGCTCCGTGTTCAGTCTCGACGCCTGGGTAAATTTTGTCATGACCGGCTGTATGCGCGAGGCGCCAAGCTCGGTCGCCTTTTCGACGAGGAAATCCGTGCGGTCTTTTTTAAGCGGCGCAAACAGCAGCCAGACATCGGGCTCTTCGACCTGTGGACGGGTTTGGTTGAGAACGCTCACGCCGGCGGACTTCTTGTCCGGTGCGGAAAGCTCAGCCGCCCACTCGCCGTCGGTGCCGTTGAAAAGCAACAACGCGGTGCCGGCCCCCTTGCGCATCACATTCACCAGATAATGGCTTTGCGCACGGGAAAGCTGCAGCGCTGCATCGTTCTGCAGCGGCATGTCGACAAACAGACGGATGGATGGTGTCGCGGCCATATGTTTCTCCCCACGCGGATTATCGTTCGCCCGATGAGTGGCGTAAACAACAGGAACTGTGCTGATGGGGACTTTCACCTTGCCCCCAGGTTCAGCTATAAACGCCGAATGTCTTATCGGGGAACATCCACCCACCACGCAAGCGACATTCGGCAGGATGCTTGGATGATCCGCCTGTCGCCCGGGTTCGCGAAACCGTATATGCGGCTGATGCGTGCCGACCGTCCTATCGGCACCTGGCTCCTGCTTTTGCCGTGCCTGTGGTCTGTGACCATCGCGAGCCATGCCGTTCTTGGCGCCGATCCGTCTCCATGGTTCATATTGCTGTTTGCCGTCGGCGCTTTCGTCATGCGCAGTGCCGGTTGTGTCGTGAACGATCTGTGGGACAGGGACATCGATGCAAAAGTCGCCCGCACAGCCGACCGGCCGATCGCGTCCGGAGAAATTCCGCTCAGGGCCGCTTTTATGTTTCTCGCCGGGTTGTTGCTGAGCGGGCTTCTCGTGCTGGTGCAGTTCAATACGGCGACGATCATGCTGGGGGTTGCCTCGCTCGGCCTTGTTGTCGTGTATCCGTTGATGAAACGTATCACCTACTGGCCGCAGGCGTTTCTCGGCTTGACGTTCAATTGGGGGGCCTTGCTTGCCTGGTGTGCCGTGCAAGGCGCCGTCGGTTGGCCGGCGGTCATATTGTACGCGGCAGGCTTCTTCTGGACGCTGGGCTATGACACGGTCTACGGCCATCAGGACAAGGCGGACGACATTCTTGTCGGCGTGAAATCGTCCTCCATCAAGCTGGGCCGCAACACCCGCCCGGTCGTCAGTATTTTTTATACAATCGCCGTCGTCCTGCTGTCTGCTGCCGGAGTTTCTGCCGGTATGGGATGGTTTTATTTTCTGATGCTTGCGCTCGCCGCCCTGCAGCTCACCTGGCAGGTGGCGACGCTGGACATCGACGACCCGGTGAACTGCCTGGCGCGCTTCAAATCGAACCGTGATGTGGGGTTGATAATTTTTCTCGGGACACTGCTCGGTTGATGGCGGCGGCTATGCCGTTTTTGCAAACTCGAAATACAGCTCCCGCGCACGCGTCGCCACCGGACCCGGCTGCAGTTCCCGGTCCTCGATTTTCGTGCACGGTTTGACCTTGGCGTAGTTGCCTGTGGCGAACAGCTCGTCGGCTGCAAGGACCTCATTAAAGTCGATGGCTCGCTCGACAACCTGATGCCCGTCGTCACGCAACAATTGAATGATGCGCTGGCGCGTTATGCCGTTCAGAAACGTGCCGTTGATCTCGGGCGTGGCGACGACACCATCCGAGACCATGAACAGATTGGCGTAGGAAAATTCCGCGACGTTCCCGTTCGGGTCCAGCACCACACCGAGATCGAAGCCTTTCTGCTGCGCTTCGCCAACGCTGCGCGCCACATTAGGGTACAGGCATGAAGCCTTGGCTTCCGTCGGCGCCATATCGCGGGCCGGCCGGCGAAAGCTGCTGAGGCATGCGCTGAAACCTTCGAAAGGCGGCATCGCGGCCTCACGCACGACCATTGTAAACTGTGTGCTGTCAGGGTCGGGCAACACCACGGCACCTTCCTCGGCATAAAAGATGGGGCAGATATACAGATCCGCATCCTTGTCGAATTTGCGGATCCCCTCCCAGGCGAGGGTTTCGATTTCCGTCTGCGTCAACGTCGGGGCAAGGCCCAGAATGCGGGCCGAATTCATCAGCCGTTCGACGTGCCGGTCGAGGTCCGGGGCACGGCCCGACATATAGCGCGCACCGTCAAAGACGGTCGATGCCAGCCAGAATGCCTGATGGCGGGGGGCAAGCACGGCCTTGTCGCCCTCGAACCACTCACCGTCAGCATAGGTCCAGACTTTACCCGTTTGGTTGTGTGCCATGGCGCATCCTCCGAGCACCTTTTTTATACCCTCAAGCGCAAGAGTCAAAAGAAGCAGCCGGATTTAAAATCTCGTTAAAATAGAAATTAAGTAAACGCATATATAAAAAGGATGTCCGACATGGGCATCCCGTCGTGCTTGGGTTTGATTAACAAAACAGCAAACGATTGCTTATCTGAAAGGAAGTCAAAAATGCTGCGTAACCAAAAAGTACTCACTCGTAGGGATGTCCCTTTAAAGCCGGTCCTTAAATTTTTTGCTGCCGAAGAGGCATGGTTCTGGTTCATGCGCAGTGAAAAGGCTCGTGCGGAAAGGGCAAAGGCCGAACAGCGCGAGCCGATCAACGAGCGGCCCTGTCTGCCGGATGATATCTACAGCATCGTCTCCAGGTTATATCGCAACGGCGTGTTGTTCGATCTGCATCTGGAAGTTATGGGAGAATATGGATTTCTGGATCGATATCCTTATACCGACGATGATGAGGAGGCGGTGGATTGGGTCATCTGGGTCGATGCGTTCGATACGCTGGAGCCTTACCTGATTGCCAAGGGGATCGTAGAATGAGCGCCCCGGCAGGCATGCGCCCGCGCGGTCAATCCCTGGCGGTCGTGATCTTCGGTCCTTCCACGCTGAAATATCTGCAGGTCCTGAAGCCGGGATATCAGCATTGCCTGGTCGCGACACAGGGTGGCGGGCAATGGCACCTGCTCGACCCCTTGTCCAATGGCACCGAAATCACCCTGCTGGGCGAATTGACGCCCTCGGAACTCATCGCATCCTTTAATAGCAAAGGCCTGGACGCGATTGCCGTGCAGCGCATGGCGCCGGTGTTGCGGGAAATGCCGATTGCGCCTTATACCTGCGTTGAGGCCGTGAAACGGACACTTGGAATCCGCGCACGTCACATTCTGACGCCATGGCAATTAAGGTGTTATCTCGGGAGGTTTCGGCGCGAGAACCCGGCTCAGCTCTCTTCGGAAATCGACCATATCTGAGCATGCCCGCCTTCGTCGTCCGGGCGCGGCATGACGCGTATTTTCTCTGCGATACCGTCTTCGGTCATGTCGCGTTCGATGGCCAGCAGAGTGCCGGCAGGCTGATCGCAAAGAGATGCAGAATAGGCGATTTCGCTTTTTGCCGCAGTCAGCGCCATCAACATATCCGGGGCGCCGTATGTCTCGAAAAGATGCGACGCCAGTGCGCGGGCGGCAGCTTCGTCCTCTCCTTCGGGGACAACCGAAACCTGCACAAGGGTCGAGAAGCCGAAGCTGGAGAGGCCGAGCCAGCCAGATTTGAACGCGAGCTGGGACTTGTTGTCCATCTCGGCGGGTTGACAATCGACGAAGGCGAAAGTCCCGGTAACCGCCCACTCGCCGGGTTCCGCCGCGATCTGGAAAACATGCGTGTCGGAAGGATCAAGGCGTATGGTGCGGGGCAGTTTCATGAAGCCCGCGCTGTTTGCCAAAGATGCGCATAGGCGAAAATGCCGGGCGTGCCGCCGGTATGAATGAATACTGACGCGCTGTCCGGAGACAACTGCCCATCTTGCAACAGGCTCAGGAACCCATCGAATGCCTTGCCGCTGTAGACAGGATCCAGTAAGAGCGTTTCTTCGCGTGCACCGCGCTCAATGGCGGCCATCGTACCCGGTGTCGGTTTGCCGTATCCTTCGCCCAGAAAGGCGTCGGTGGTGATGATGTCTGCCTCTGAAACCAGGTCCGGTTTACCGAGCATGCGGCCCAGATCGCAGCTTCGCTTAAGGACGCGGGTATGTTGAAGATCGGCCGTACGGCGAACGCAGATGCCGTGAACTTTCGCGGCCGATCCGTAGTGGCGAAGCCCGGTGATAACGCCGGCATGCGATGCGGCGCTGCCGCTGGCGACAACGACCGCGCCGAGCGTCAGTCCAAGTGCATCGATTTGTTCGAGGATTTCGCGTGCGCAATCGACATACCCGAGCGCGCCCAGCGGCGGGTGATCCGCGCCTAAATGAATAACGTAAGGCTTGCCGCCCCGCGCGCGGACGTCATCGGCGATTTTTTCCAGGTTGTTATCTGCCGCGCTCTCGTCTTCACCGACGGGAAAGCGGTGAATGGGAATGCCGAGAATGCGATCGAGGAGCAAATTACCGGTCTGTTCCTGTCCTGGCGGCATGCCTTGCACCCGATCCTCGAGCTGGATTTCGCAATTGAGATTCAGCTTCCGAGCCGCCGCCGCGCATTGGCGGACGAAATTGGACTGAACAGCGCCGGTGATCAGCACCGTATCGGCACCCTTGGCGAGCGCTTCGCCGAAGTAATACTCAAGCTGGCGGGCCTTGTTGCCGCCCATGGCAAGCCCGGTTGCATCGTCACGTTTGACAAAAAGCCGGGGATGTCCGGATTGGCGCGCGATATTATCAAGTGCGAGTAATGGCGTCGGCGCAAACGCGAGCTCTGCCCGCGCGAACGCGTTTACAGGATCATCGGTTAATCGTGACATTCGTGTTCTCCCCGGTTTCAGTTTACTGACCTGTGCCGACGCGTCATCCTGTTTCTTATGAAGGCACTTGGGAAAGTCCTGCTGATGATTGCGGTTGGCGTGCTGATGACAGCACCCCTGCCGGCTTTTGCGTTGGACCCGGCGGTCCTGCAGTCCGTTGTCCGGGTTAAACCGGACTGGCCCTTGGTTGCAAGAGGGCGTGATGCCGCCAACGCACCGCGCGACCCGCAAGGCACCGGCGTTGCCGTGCTGCCGGGGGGCTATGTCGCCACTAACGTTCACGTTCTCGGTCAGGCGGAAAATGTCGACGTTTTGCTTGAGGATGGCAGGGCACTGAAAGCCGAGATCATCGGCCGCGATACAATGACCGATATTGCCTTGTTGAAAATCCCGGTTGAAATTCCGGTCCTTGAGATGGCCCCGCAACCGCAATTGGCCGCACCTGTGTGCGCTATCGGCAATCAGTTCGGTCTTGGTCTTTCGGTGACCTGCGGAGTCGTGTCCGCTGTGCATCGCTCGGGCGTGGGCTTCAACCCTGTCGAGGACTTCATTCAAACGGATGCAGCGGTGAACCCCGGCGGGTCAGGCGGCGCGCTGATCGACGCCAAGGCCCGTCTCGTCGGCATGGTGTCGGCGATTTTCACCAAACAGAGTGACGCTGATATCGGCGTCAATTTCGCCACTTCCGTACCTTTACTGATGCGCGTCGTGACGGATCTGAAAGCACATGGCCGTGTGGTTCGTGGCGTTGCGGGTTTCAGGGCAGGGCCATTGCCCCAGGCTAAGGCCGCAGTTGAAAGCGGAGCGTTGATCGAGAGCGTTGCCATTGACGGCCCGGCGTTCAAGGCGGGCCTGGATGCCGGGGATGTGGTGACGCATATCGACGGCAAAGCGATCGCCACAATGCATATGCTCGAGTTGACGATGTTTATGAAGCGGCCGGGGGATACGCTCACACTCAGGGTACGCAGGGGAAGCGGGTTGCGAGAAATAAAGTTACCGCTCACGGCATCGTAATGCGCACGCTCTGCCCTGCGGACATTCCGCTCATTTCAGCGCTGCCAAAAGCAACGCTCGAAGAGATGCGGGCCGCCGGTCGACGTGTCCTGGCATCCGAGCATGAACTGACCGAAGCCGGCAGCAATGTTGTGAGTGAAATATTGCGCCCCACAAAGTCGTTCTACGAGTGGGATCATTATCCGGATGGCGATGTTTACTGCACCAACAGCCATGCGCAGTATTACTATCACGCGCACCCGCCCACCGAACGCGGCAATGCGTGGGGCGACGAGCATGGTCATTTTCATACTTTTTTGCGCCCTTACGGTTTCCCGGAAAATATCGAAGGTACTTCTGGCGATGATGCACCGGCGCATCTTGTCGCGGTTTCGATGGATTACAACGCCCGGGCAACACGGCTGTTCACCACGAACCGCTGGGTTACCGGCGAGGCCTGGTTCGACGCATCTGTCGTGTGCCAGCTATTGCCGCATTTTCATATCGGCCACGATGCGCCGTCGGAGACCGTGAACGAATGGATCAGCCATCTGCTGGTGCTTTATCGTCCGACCATCGAGGCCTTGCTGCATGCCCGGGACGATATCCTGAAATCCCATCAGCCTTCAGACGCCGGCACGCACGTGCATGATGACCGTTCGCTTGAAGTCGTATCGATTGTTGATATCGATGTGCGCTCACAGCTCGACGCCGTCGAAGCGGCGCTGGCCTGACGGATCGACCGCCTAGGAAACGCTGACGGCGCCCTCTTCGGCAAATGCCGCCACGTCGTCGCCGGTAAAACCGTATTCCTTGAGAATTTCTTCGGTGTGCTGTCCGAAAACGGGTGCGGCGCTGGCGACCTTGCCCGGTGTTTCGGAAAGCTTGATCGGCAGGCCGAGGGTGCGTACCGGTCCCAGCCGTGCATGCTCGACCGTCGGGATCATGTCGCGGGCCTGGGCGTGCGGGTCTTCGAACATTTCACAGACGTCCATCACCGGCCCGGCCGGGACACCGGCGGCTTCCAGTCTGGACAGCCACTCGGATTTACTGCGGCTCTTGAATACGGGGGTCAGAACCGCTTCGAGTTCTTTCAGATGTGACATACGATCGGAATTTGTCGCAAAGCGCGGATCGGCGGCGATCTCCGGCACTTCCATCACATCCAGCAAGCGTTCCCAGTTGCGCTGGTTGGCGGCGCCGATGGTGATCCATCCGTCCTTGGTTTCGAATGCCTGATATGGTCCATTCAATGGATGCGCCGATCCCATCGGGCCGGGGGCAATGCCGGTTGCAAGCGCAATCGCGCTTTGCCAATAGGTTTGCACGATGCCGGCTTCGAACAGCGAGGTGTCGACGACCTGACCTTCACCGGTTTTGAGCTTGTGAACATAGGCAGAGACAACGCCGAGCGCGGCCAGGATGCCGGCCGTGATGTCCGTGACCGGTGCGCCGACCTTGCACGGCGGCCGCCCCGGGCCTTCGCCGGTGAACGACATCAACCCGCTCATGCCTTGGGCAATCAGGTCGAAACCGCCGCGTTCCGCATACGGGCCCGAGCGCCCGAAGCCGGAAATGGCACAATAGATCAGACCCGGATTGACCTTCTTCAGGTCTTCATACCCGAACCCCAGTTTTTGCATAGTGTCATGACGGTAATTCTCCGTGACTACATCCGCATCGGCTAAAAGCTTGCGCAGCACGTTCTTGCCGTTTTCGGTCTTGAGGTCGAGGGCGATGCCGCGCTTATTGCGGTTCATCATCATGTAGGCCGCGGACTCGCCGTCTATGTCGGGCGGCAGAAAACGCCGGGAATCGTCGCCGCCTGGTATCTTTTCGACCTTGATGACGTCTGCGCCAAGATCGGCGAGCATCAGCCCGCATACGGGTCCGGCCATGATGTGCGCCAGTTCGATTACTTTCATGCCGGCGAGCGGGCCGAACGGTTTTGTCATCGGTGTTTCCTCTTCGTCTCAGCGCCCATTGAATTTCGGCGTCTTTTTTTCCAGAAAGGCTTTGTAGCCGGTTTGAAAATCCTCGGTGTCGTAGCAGGCGAAACCTTCGGCGATTTCATCGTCGCTCAGGGGTGTAGGATCTTCAAGGCGCTGCAGGAATTTCCGATGCCAGCGGTGCACCAACGGTGCGCCGGCGGCGATGCGAGCGGCTGCGGCCATTGCTTCATCCATGACGCCGTCATCGGGCATGACGCGCGAGACGACACCTAGGCGAAGCGCCTCTTCGGCGTCGAAGATGCGGCCCTCGAGCAGGATTTCCAGTGCCGGTCCGGCGCCGACCAGAGATTTCAAAGCGCCGATTTCGTGATAGCCCATGACAAGACCGAGCTTCGAGATCGGCGCGCCGAAGCGTGCGCTTTCGCCGCAGATGCGGACATCGCAAAGGCCGGCGATTTCCATGCCGCCGCCGACGCAGATGCCGCGAATGGCGGCGACCGTCGGATGTGGGCAGGCGCGCATGGCATCGATGTTCTTTGCCATCAATGCACCGTAAGCGGCGGCCTGTTCCGAGTTCGAACGATCGGTCTCAAACTCGGAAATATCGTTGCCGGGACTGAACGCCTTGCCGCCGGCACCGCTCAGCACGATGCACCGAACGGTGTCGTCCTTGGCAAGCGCGGTGAAGGTATCGCCAAGTGCGCCCCACATGGTCTTGGTCAGGGCATTGAGTTTTTCCGGGCGGTTGAGCGTGATCGTGACGATATCGGCGTCGTCACGGCTAACCAGAATATGATCATCGCTCATGGGTCAGTCCGCGGTCTCGGCGAGGAAATCCATGGCCGCCTGACAGCCGCCCTTCTTGATCGGCACACCGGCAAGCGCGAGGCCCATCTCGACGCCGCTGAGCGTCCCCATCAACGTCAGATCGTTGAAGTGGCCCAGATGTCCGATACGGAAGACCTTGCCTTTGACCTTGCCGAGACCGGTGCCGAGCGACATGTCGAACTTGTCAAGGATCAGCGCGCGGACCGCATCGGCATCATGGCCGTCGGGCAGAAGGACGCCTGTCAGCACCGGGGAATGTTCCTCCTCCACCTGACACAGGGTTTCAAGGCCCCAGGCCTCGACGGCGATGCGGCAGGCCTTGGCATGGCGCTGGTGGCGGGTGAATACGTGCTCCAGGCCTTCCTCGTCGAGCAGCATTTTGAGCGCCTCTTCGAGGCCGTACAAAATGTTTGTTGCCGGCGTGTAGGGGAAGAAGCCGCTGGCGTTGTTGCCGAGCATCGGGCCCCAGTCCCAGTAGGATTTCTTGAAGCCGCTGTTCTCGTGGGCATCGAGCGCCTTGCGCGACACACAGTTGAAGCTGATCCCCGGCGGCAGCATCAGGCCTTTCTGCGAGCCGGAAATCGTCACGTCGACACCCCATTCATCATGGCGATAATCGGCGGAGGCCAGCCCGGAAATGGTGTCGACCATGAACAGTGCCGGATGCCCGGTCGCGTCGATGGCCTTACGCACTTCGCCGATCCTGGACGTGACGCCGGTCGACGTTTCGTTGTGGACACAGCAGACCGCCTTGATTTCGTGATCGGTGTCTTCCTTCAGTCGCGCCGCAACTTTCTCCGGATCGACGCCGTGACGCCAGTCGCCGGCAATGAATTCCGGCTCGAGACCAATGCGCGTCGCCAGTTCGTGCCACAGTGTCGCGAACTGCCCTGTTTCATACATCAGAACCTTGTCGCCGGGGCTGAGCACGTTGACCAGCGCCGCTTCCCATGCGCCGGTGCCCGACGCCGGGAAGACGATGACCGGGCTTTCGGTCTTGAACACGCCCTTCAGTTTTTCCAGGACGCGCACGCCCATCTCGCCGAATTCTGGGCCTCGATGATCGATCACCGGCATGTCCATGGCCCTGAGAATGCGGTCGGGGACCGGGCTCGGGCCCGGAATCTGCAAGAAATGTCGTCCGCTTTTATAAGCCATGATGGTCCTCCGTCGGCGGCAGAATAGTCCGTGAGTTTTTGATTGTGCCGATAATGAATACAATTTAATCGGCACGCAAGCCCTAATTTCCGCCAATTGTTTTTCATTATTGCATTTTGCATACAATATAGTAGCATCGCATGGCACAACAGGAGAAGACGATGCCGCGTGAGAACTTTGGCCTGCGCCCGACCGGGCGGATTGGTGACGAAAAACTGGCAAAGCGCATCGCAAATGCCACCGGCGGCAACGTCATGTTCGATCCGTTCACGCGCGGCCGGTATTCCACGGACGCGTCGATTTATCAGATCGAGCCTGTCGGCGTTGTCGTCCCGCAAAGCGCTGATGACGTGCACGCCGTCATCGATATCGCCCGCGATGAAGGCATGCCCGTTCTGCCCCGTGGCGGCGGCACGTCGCAATGCGGCCAGACGGTCGGCGAGGCCATTGTCGTCGACGTTTCCAAGTACATGAACAAAGTGCTTGAGTTCGACGCCGGGTCGCGGACGGCGCGTGTCGAGCCGGGGATTGTGCTCGATCATCTGAATGCCTTCCTCAAGCCGCACGGCCTGTGGTTTCCGGTCGACGTGTCGACGTCCAGCCGCGCCACCATCGGCGGCATGACCGGCAATAACTCATGCGGATCGCGATCGATCCGTTACGGCACCATGCGCGATAATGTGCGCGCCGTGGACGCCATCCTGGCGGACGGATCCGCCATGCATTTCGGCGAGGTCAGCGACAACATGACCATGGCGCACCTGAACGACACGCAACGCGATCTGGTCGCCGGGCTGCTGGGGATCGGCCGCGATAACGAAGAACTGATCAAGGCGAAGTTTCCGGATCTGATGCGCCGTGTCGGCGGCTACAACATCGATGCCCTGATGCCCGCCGGTCCGGCGCGTGGCGGCTGGGACAACCAGACGGTGCACAACACGCCTGCGCATCCGAACCTTGCACACCTTTTGATCGGCTCGGAAGGCACGCTGGCCTTCACGACCTCCGTCGATGTCGATCTGCAGCCGCTGCCGACCAACAAGGCCCTCGGCGTCTGTCATTTCCCGAAATTTTATGACGCCATGGACGCGGCGCAGCATCTCGTCAAGCTTGGCCCGGTTGCCGTCGAACTGGTCGACCGCACGATGATCGGCCTGAGCCGCGCGATCCCGATGTTTACCGATACCGTGAACCGGTTCGTCAAGGGCGAGCCGGACGCGATCCTTTTGGTCGAGTTCGCCGAGCCGGACCCGGAAGAAAATCTCAAACGCCTGAAGCAACTCGGCGAAATGATGGGGGATCTCGGCTTTCCCGACGCCGTGGTCGAGGCCGTCGATCCGGAATTCCAGAAAGCGGTGTGGGAAGTTCGCAAATCCGGCCTCAACATCATGATGTCGATGAAGGGGGACGGGAAACCGATTTCCTTTGTTGAGGATTGCGCGGTACGGCTGGAAGACCTTGCCGAATACACCGACCGCTTGACGCAGGTGTTTCACAAACGCAACACCGAAGGCACCTGGTATGCCCACGCCTCGGTCGGCACGCTGCATGTGCGCCCGGTGATCAACCTGAAGCAGGAACTGGGTGCCCAACAAATGCGCGCCATCGCCGAGGAAGCGTTCGAGATGGTGCGTGAATACAAAGGCTCACACTCCGGCGAGCACGGCGACGGGCTGGTGCGCTCCGAATTCCACGAAGCCATGTTCGGGCCGGAAATGACGCAGGCGTTCCGTAACGTCAAACAGGCCTTCGACGCAGATGGTTTGTTCAATCCGGGCAAGATCGTCGATCCGCCGAAAATGGACGACCGATCGCTGTTTCGTTTCAAGCCGGGCTACAAGCCGCTCGAAATCGAAACGGCGATGGACTGGTCGGATTGGGGCGGGTTTTCGGGCGCCATCGAGATGTGCAACAACAACGGCGCATGCCGCAAATCCGATCCGGGCGTGATGTGCCCGTCGTTCAGGGTTACCGGCGAAGAACAACATTTGACGCGGGGCCGCGCCAATACCCTGCGCCTGGCGATTTCCGGCCAGCTTGGCATGGATGCCTTCACCTCGGATGCCATGAAGGACACCATGCAGCTCTGCGTCGGCTGCAAGGGCTGCAAACGCGAGTGTCCGACCGGCGTCGACATGGCGAAAATGAAGACGGAGTTTCTGTATCACTACAACAAGCGCCACGGGGTTTCACTGAAGGACAAACTGATCGCCTATCTGCCGCGCTATGCGCCGATGGCATCGAAAATGGCGGGTCTGCTCAATCTTCGCGACAAGGTACCGGGGCTGGCGCTGCTGTCGGAGTGGCTGCTCGGGTTCTCGGCGAAACGCACGTTGCCGCAATGGCGCTGGGATGTTTTCGATACAGGCGCTGCCGGCGTGCATCCGAATAGCTGCCCTGTGGGCCAGGCGGTGGTGCTGTTCGCCGATACATTCTCGACATACTTCGAGCCGGAAAATCTGCATGCCGCCAAACGTGTACTGGACGCCGCCGGCTACCGTGTCGTCGTTGCCCGGCCACCGAAAGGCGAGCGCCCGCTTTGTTGCGGCAGGACATTCCTGGCGGCGGGACTGGTCGACCAAGCGCGCGCCGAAGCCCGGCGGATGGCAGATGCGGTACTGCCGTTCGTCCGCGCCGGTGTGCCGATCATCGGGCTGGAGCCGTCGTGCCTGTTTACCCTGAAGGACGAATTCAGCTCTTTGCTGGCAAAAGACGAGGCCGAGACGATCGCCGCACATGCCATGCTGTTTGAGGAGTTTATCGCCCACGAGATCGATGCGGGGACGTTCAAGCTTGATCTGCAGCCCATCAAAGAGAGCAAGGCGTTGCTGCACGGGCATTGCCACCAGAAGGCCTTTGCCGCCATGGGGGCGGTCGAGAAAACCCTGCGGTTTGTCCCCGGTCTCAACGTTGAGACCATCGAGAGCAGTTGCTGCGGCATGGCCGGCGCGTTCGGATACGAGGCGGCGAACTATGAGACGTCGATCAAGATGGCCGAGTTGAGCCTGCTGCCGAAAGTCCGCGAAGCCGATGCGGGGACCATCATCGTTGCCGACGGTACGAGCTGCCGCCACCAGATTGCCGACGGCGCGGCCCGCAATGCGATGCATGTCGCGCGGGTCCTCGAGATAGCCCTGGGCGAACGAGAAGGCGTATCATGAACCAGATCGCCGAGCCCGCCCCCCGCACAACGTTGCACGAAGAACTGGTGGAGCGGCTTCGGGGCATGATTTTTTCCGGCGAACTGAAAGGCGGCGACCGGGTGCCTGAACAGCGCCTTTGCGACATGCTGGGCATTTCCCGCACCCCGCTTCGCGAAGCGCTCAAGGTGCTCGGCAATGAAGGGCTGCTCGAACTCCTCCCGAACCGGGGCGCGCGCGTGGCAACGCTCAGCGAAGACGACATCGACGAAATCTTTCCGGTGATGGGCGCGCTTGAAGCGTTGTCCGGCGAATTGGCTTGTGCGCGCCTCGGCGACGACGAGCTGGCCGAGATCAAGGCCCTGCATTACCAGATGGCGTTGCACCATACGCGTCGTGAGCTGCGCGATTATTTTCGCGTCAATCAGCAGATCCACGAAACGATCCTGAAAGCGGCGAAGAACCCGACGCTGGAAGCCCAGTATACTGCGCTCGCCGGGCGCATCCGTTTGGCGCGGTTCCGCGCGAACATGACAGATGCCCGTTGGGATCAGGCGATGCGCGAGCACGAGGAAATGCTCGCCGCGCTCGAAGCGCGCGATGGCCGGAAACTTTCCGAAGTGTTGAGCCGCCATCTGGAGAACAAGCGCGAAACCGTCAAGCAGGCGATCCGCGAAGGCGCCGGAGAGGCGCATGGCCCTGGGGTCGCTTACGACTAAAAGGGATATTAACCATTTACACGTGATCACGATCACAGCCAACAGGCTGAACTGGGCTTAGTAATGAATGATGAACACCAAGCCTGGGACCACGACGATGTTAACGCAGATCGATTTCAAACAGAGCCACCAAAACACCGTGATCTTTTTCCGTGGCGTTGCCCGGCTTTTGGGGTTCAGGCGTCATTCCCGCCCGGTCGTTTTCCGTATTCCGCCATCGGCGCGCTGAAGTCACGCATCCCTCTCCATTTAGTGACTGGCCTGATAGGCGGTTGCGGCTAAGATGCCTGCCATGTGGCAGAAACTATCCGATTTCATTTTTGGTGAGCCGGTCCGTCAGGAAATGCCGGCCCGGGTCATTCAGCAAATCGAGACGCGTCAATGTGTCAGCGAACGGCTGATCTCGTGGGTTCAGTTCATCCTGATCGTGCTGTTCGGCGCACTCTGGGTTGCCTCGCAGCAGGTGAATATGAACGACACCGCGTTTCAGGTCGTGCCGTTCGCCTTGGCCGCATATTTCGTTTTCACGATGACACGTCTTGTCCTTTCATACCGGATCGCATTGCCGCATTGGTTGCTGACGCTATCGGTGTTGATGGATATCGCGCTGTTGATGCTTTTGATCTGGAGTTTCCATATCCAGTACGAGCAGCCGGCAAGCTTCTATCTGAAGGCGCCGACGATCATGTATGTTTTCATCTTCATTGCCCTTCGCGCACTCCGCTTCGAGCCGAGATACATCATGATCACCGGTCTCGCGGCGATTGCCGGATGGGGCGTGCTGGTGGGGTATGTCATGGTCGCCGAAGCGGGCAATCCGATGATCACGCGCAACTACATCACCTATCTGACATCCAACGCGATCCTGGTCGGTGCCGAAATAGACAAGATGGTGTCGATTTTTCTGGTCACGGTCGTCCTTTGCATTGTCGTCGTCCGCGCCCGGCGCGCATTTTTCCGGGCCGTACTTGAGCAGACCGCGGCGGAAGATCTGTCGCGCTTCGTCTCAAAGGAAGTCGCGGCGCGTATCACGTCATCGGATCGCCAAATCCAGCCCGGCGACGGCGAGTGCCGCGAAGCGACGATCATCTTCACCGATATCGAGGGGTTCTCGGGTGTTTCCGAAAACATGACGGCGCCGGAACTGGCCAAGACCCTGAATGAATATTTCGGCGCCATGGGCGAAGTGATCGATCGCCACGGCGGCGTGATCACTCTGTTCGAGGGCGATCTGATGCTGATCACGTTCAACGCCATTAAGGACGATCCGGATCATGCACTGAATGCCATCCGCACGGCGCTGGAAATAGAAGAGGTCGCCCGCACGCGAACCTTTAACGGGGCGGTTCTGAAAACCCGCTGCGGCATCAACACCGGTGAAATCAATGTCGGCGCCGTCGGTGCGCAGGACAGGCTTGTGTTCACGGTGCATGGCGACAACGTCAACATCGCCGCCCGTCTCGAGCAACTGAACAAGCAGTACGGCACCTACATCATGATGGGCGAAGCGACGCATCTGGCGGTGCACACGGATTACCCGTGCAAGCTGATCTGCGAGGCGCCGGTCAAGGGAAGGACACAGCCGGTGAAGGTGTATGCTCCTGCTGAACGGGCTTGATTTATTTTTGTGTCTTTGTTTTCGATTTGTCGGGCCTGTCGCCGGTTGTGTCTTCCGAAGTAACTTCGCCCGGAGAATTGTCTTTCCCTCGGCGAGACAGAATTTCTCCTAATTTTGACAAATGTGTACTGAAGGCATCGACAATCTTGTTCGGGATCGTGGTTGGTTGCTTGCCAAAATGAAGGTCGGGCCACAGGACTGCATGAATGTTTTCGATTTTATCAGGTTCCGCGCCGTCGAGTAGCAGCGAATCATAATGGGCAAGGTAGTAGGCCGATAACCGTGTGTTGTAGCGGTATAGGTTGATCAGGATTTGCACCAAGTAAATCGCGATGGCGAGCACGCCGAACCGTGTAATCCCCTCGGCAACGAGAATAGACGTTAGCCCATTCACCGTCACGCCGGTCCCGGAGTCTCCTTGCTGGCCATTTCCGTTTCCCGCATCCCCATCTTCTGCACCAACCGAGCGATGCGCGGTCAAAAGCGCATTGACGCCGGTTAAATCCGTTTCTTTGCGTTTCTTTAGTGACTTAAAATTGTCCAGTCGCGTGGCCAGCCTTTCTTTCAGTGCGATGGCATCAATCGATGTGAGAGGTCGCTCTGTCCCTGGCTCACGGCCCACAGCGCCAAAGCGGTTTGACCTATGCCGTGAAAGGATTTCTCGCAGGATGTCGTCATCTCTGGAATTCAATGTGGAATCCAAACGATCGGTATTACGTTCTGAAGTTCGTGCCAAGATTCCCTCAATGCGCTTAATATCGCCGGCTGCGAGTTCCATGTCTTCATCAAGGCGGGTCAGCTCTGTTTCTATATTCGAACGCTCGTTAGTCAGGTTGTTGATCGTGGTCAGGCCTTGCGCGCCGAGCCGGGAGATATAACCGGCGAATACGATAAACAAAGCCGACAGGACGAGTACTAACACGATAATGATGAGAACACCGTTGGCAGAGCGCATTAACCGTTGAGAACGTTGCTTGAACTCGCCGAGCGCGACAATGCCGTTATTTGTAAGCCCTTCGATATTGGTCGTCTCTTTAAGCGACAGCCCTGGGGTCTCATATGACTTTGACTCCCCGAAGCGGTTTCCAAGCCATTGGAAAATAGCAATAATTACAAACACCGACGGCATAAGTATAACGGTTGAAATAAAAAAATCTTCGAGATTTAACGTACGGAACTCGCCTCTATCGATGGTTTGGATCGTGGTCAAAGTAAGTTGAAAAAGGATGACGGCAATGATGGTAGTTGCCCACGCTATTTTGTGTCTGCCGTCGCGCCAAAAATTCGCCATTTGCCCTGCCTCCAAGATTATGACCGGTCGAACACGTCATAATAACCATCGATTCTTTATTTGTCTCCTTAAACGGGTAAGCTTGTAGGGGTTGTTGCAATGCAACGTCTTGGTTCGTGGTCCCTCATCTGTGTTGCAGGGGCCTGAAAAACCAGTGATTAAGTATAGCATAACACCAGCGCCATGATGGACGAGGCGATGCATATGGCGGTGCACACGGATTACCCGTGCAAACTGATCTGCGAAACGCCGGTCAAGGGACGGACACAGCCGGTGAAGGTGTATGCGCCGGCGTAAAGGACATGCCGCCGTCATTCCGGCAAAGGCCGGAATCCGGTATTTCAATGTAAACGATCATCGGTGAAATCGAATCTGATGCCCTGGGCCCCGGCCTTCGCCGCGGGGAGACGACGTCGCTATTGCCTCAGGCCCTGAGTGTCCCGCCCGTCACCTTCTCGACCGCCTGTACGATCTTCTGCGAGATCGCCTCGATCTCTTCGTCGGTCAGGGTGTTTTCGGTCGGTTGCAGCACGACCGTAATGGCCAGCGATTTTTTGCCTTCGCCTAATGACGCCCCTTCGAACACGTCGAACACGCGAACGTCGTTGATCAGGTTTTTCTCCGCGCTGCGTGCCGCTTGTACGACTTTCGCCGCCTCGACATCTGTATCGACAACGAAAGCAAAATCGCGCTCGATCGGCTGGAAAGCCGACAGCGTCAGCAACGGCCGTGCCGCCGATTTCGATTTCGGGTACGGCACGGCATCCGGATAAATCTCGAAAGCAACGACCGGGCCTTTGACGTCCAGTTCACGGAGCACCTTCGGATTGATTTCACCGAAGCGGGCCAGCGTGTTCTTCGGGCCGAGGCGCAGTTCCCCGGCGCGGCCCGGATGATAGTAGGACGCGACGTCGGTGAAGACCTGCAACTTGTCGACCGGTGCACCGAGTGCGCCCAACACGGCCATGGCATCCGCTTTTGCCATATAGGCGTCGACCGCCTGCGCCGGCACCGACCAATGCTTGGTACCCGTCAGACCGGTGCGGATGCCGCTGGCGGCGATGCGCTGATCGTCAGGGCCGTCACCGTGGTATTCCGGTCCAACCTCGAACAGGTCGGCATTGGCGAAGCCGCGTGCGGCGTTTCGCCCGGCGGCCTGGATCAGGTTGGCGAGCGCGCTCGGGCGCATCACCGACAGTTCGGAACTGATCGGGTTGCCGATCTTGATGCTGTCGGGAATATCGGCGAACAGCGCCGCTTCCTTTTCGCCCATGAACGAATATGTGACCGCTTCCGTCAGCCCACGCGCAGCGAGGGTCCGGCGGGCAATGACGCGGCGTTTTTGTTCTGCACTCAATGCCGGTTTCGGCAGCGAGCTTTCGCGCGGCAAAGGCGTGGCGGGGATTGAATCGAAGCCGTTGATGCGGATGACTTCCTCGACCAGGCATGCCTCATGAACGATATCGCTGCGCCAGGTCGGTATTTTTACCTGCCACGTATCGCCGTCACCGGAGATGTCGAAGCCGAGCACGGCAAGGATGCGTTGGATTTCATCGCGCGTGACCTCGACGCCGGTCAGTTCCCTGACGCGGTTGGGGCGGAAATCGAGACTGCGGCCGGGGTCCGGATTGGCGCCGGCCACGACGACTTCGGACGGCTCGCCGCCGCATAGATCCATCACCAGGCGGGTCGCGATTTCCATGCCGGTTTCCAGGAACGCCGGATCGATCCCGCGTTCGAACCGATAGCGCGCATCGGATTGCAGGTTGAGCTTACGTCCGGTCATGGCGGTCCGCACAGGATCGAAATATGCGCTTTCGATGAAGACGTTGACGGTTTCGGCCGTTACTCCGGAAACCTCGCCGCCCATGACGCCGCCGAGCCCTTCCGGCCCGTTGTCGTCACAGATCGCCGTCATCTCACCGTCGAGCGTGTATTCCTTGTCGTTCAGCGCCAGCAGCGTTTCGCCCGGCTTCGAGAGACGGACGCGAATGTCGCCCTTGACCTTGTCGGCATCGAAAACGTGCAGGGGACGGTTCAGATCGAACGTCATCAGGTTGGTGATGTCGACCAGCGCCGAAATCGGCCGAAGCCCGATGGCAAGAAGGCGTTCCTTGAGCCATGCCGGACTTTCGCCGTTGGTGATGCCCTTGACGTAACGGCCGACGAAATACGGGCACGGCTTGTTGTCCGCGTCTTCGAATTCCAGATGCACCTTGATCGGGCTTTCGAAACTGCCGGGCACCGGGCCGTTGGCCAGCGGTTTCAGCGAGCCCAGACCGGCGGCGGCCAGATCGCGGGCAACGCCGCGCACGCCCAGGCAATCGCCCCGGTTCGGCGTGATGGCAATGTCGATGATCGGATCGTTCAGGCCCATGACGTCGATGGCCGCCTGCCCGACCGGGGTGTCTTCGGGTAGATCGACAATCCCGTCATGCTCGTCGGAAATGCCCATTTCGCGTTCCGACAGCAGCATGCCGTTCGACATGACACCGCGGATTTCCGTCGGCTTCAGGGTCACGTCGATGCCGGGAATATACGATCCGCCGGGCGCAAAGACACCAATCATGCCGGTGCGCGCGTTCGGTGCGCCGCACACGAGCTCGACCGTCTCACCGTTGCCCGGGTCGACGGTGCAGACACGAAGCCGGTCCGCATCGGGGTGCTGCCTGGCTTCGACAACGCGTGCGGTGACGAATGTCTCGAGCCCCTTGGCGCGATCCTCGACGCCTTCAAGTTCGAGGCCGACCATCGTCAGGCCATCGGTTATTTCCTTCAGCGAGGCTGTGGTGTCCAGGTGTTCCTTGAGCCATCCCAGGGTGAATTTCATCGGACCAGCCCCCCCACCATACCGGGCACTTCGAGCGAGCGGAATCCGTAGTGACGGAGCCAGCGCAGGTCGCTCTCGAAGAATGTCCTGAGATCGGGAATGCCGTATTTCAGCATCGCCAGCCGTTCGATGCCAATGCCGAAGGCAAAGCCCTGATATTCGCTCGGGTCGATCCCGCAGTTGGAAAGCACGTTCGGATTGACCATGCCGGAGCCGAGAATTTCCAACCAGTCGTCACCGTGACCGATGCGGAATTCGCCACCTTCGCGCGTGCAGCCGATATCGACTTCGGCGCTCGGTTCGGTGAACGGGAAATAGCTGGGGCGAAAGCGGACGGGCAGGTCGTCGACTTCAAAGAACGCGCTGCAAAATTCGATCAGGCAGCCCTTCAGGTGACCCATGTGCGAGGTCTTGTCGATCACCAGGCCTTCGACCTGATGGAACATCGGCGAATGCGTGGCGTCGTAATCCGAGCGATACGTGCGGCCGGGCGTGATGATGCGGATCGGTGGCGTGCCGGCCGTCATGGTGCGGATCTGTACCGGACTGGTGTGGGTGCGCAGCACCTTGCGCTCGCCATGCTCGCCCGGCAGATAGAACGTGTCATGCTCCTGGCGGGCCGGGTGATCGGCGGGAATGTTCAATGCCGTGAAGTTGTGCCAGTCGTCCTCGATATCCGGGCCTTCGGCAACGGTGAAGCCCATTTCGCCGAATATCGCGGTGATCTCGTCGATGGTCTGGCTGATGGGGTGGACGGCGCCCTGCGCTTCGGGTGCGGGGGGCAGGGTGACGTCGATTTTTTCCGTCATCAGGCGGCGGTCGAGATCGGCGTCGGCAAGCGCGGTCTTCTTGTGGTCCAGCGCGGCGGCGATTTCGTCCTTCAGTGCGTTCAGCGCCTGACCTGCGGCTTTCCGCTCTTCCGGCGCCATCTGCCCGAGGCCCTTCATCATGTCGGTGATACGGCCCTTCTTGCCGAGAACCGAAACACGGATATCTTCCAGCGCATCGACACTGTTTGCGGCGTCGACGTCCTTCATGATGGCGTCGCGAAGCTGGTCCGGATTTTCCATCGTTGCACTGCCTTCTAAACAAAAGAACGGGAGCAACGGCCCAGTATAAGCCCTGGGCGCTACTCCCGTTCCAAAACTCGGATGCTCCCGATACTCGGGAATTAAGCGTTCTGGCTGAGAGCGGCCTGGGCCTGTTCCACCAACGCTTTAAACGTTTCCGGCTCGTTCATGGCGAGATCGGCGAGGACCTTGCGGTCAAGCTCGACCCCGGCCTTCATCAGGCCGTTCATGAACACCGAATAGGTGACGCCGTTTTCGCGTGCACCGGCATTGATACGCTGGATCCAGAGGCGACGGAACTGCCGTTTCTTCTGGCGGCGGTCGCGATAGGCGTACTGCAGGCCCTTCTCGACGCGTTCAATGGCGATGCGGAAATTGGTGCTGTTACGACCCCGATAACCCTTGGCGAGTTTCAGGACCTTTTTGTGACGGGCGTGCGACGTTTTGCCGCGTGATACACGTGCCATGACTAATCTCCTCCGCTCAGGCGTTCGGCATGTAGGATTTAACGATCCGTGCGTCTGGCGCCGACAGGGTCATTAACCCGCGGGAGTTACGCTTCATCTTATTGGATCGTTTGCGGAGATTGTGCCGCTTGAATGCGGCGGCCGCGCGCACCTTGCCGGTACCCGTCAGCTTGAAGCGCTTTTTGGCGCTCGACTTGGTCTTCAGTTTGGGCATTTCCCTCTTCCTTCATCTCTGTGGCGCGGTGCGCCAAGTTATTGCTCTCTCAAACGCTGAGCGCCTTGAACGATCCGGCGCTGCAGGCTTGGGGGTTCAAGCGGCGAGGCATGCCCTTTTAGCCATACCGCTCGTCCGTCAACGTGTGACGGCGCGCGGGTTATAGCCTTCCCGGTTCTGCTTTGCAAGGGGGGTGATCCGCTGCCGGGTGACGGCCCATATAGGAAAAAAGCCACTCCCGGGGGACCGGGAATGGCTTTTGCCGTGCGAAATGAGAATTTCTCAGCGCGGTGCGATGACCATGGTCATGAGCCGGCCTTCGGGGCGCGGATGCTGTTCGACCTTGGCGATCTCGCCGACTTCCTCGCGAACGCGCTCCAGGACCTTCAGACCCAGTTCCTGGTGCGCCATTTCACGGCCGCGGAAACGGATCGTCATCTTGACCTTGTCGCCGTCATCGAGGAACCGGCGCACAGCCTTCATCTTGACCTCGTAATCGTGGTCGTCGATGCCGGGGCGCATCTTGATTTCCTTAACTTCGATGATTTTCTGTTTTTTACGGGCTTCGTTGGCCTTTTTCTGCGCCTCGTACTTGTATTTCCCGTAATCGAGAATTTTACAGACGGGCGGATCGGCATTCGGCGAAACTTCGACGAGGTCCAATCCGACCTCAACCGCCATGTCGATTGCTTCCTGGAGACCAATAACGCCGACCATTTCTCCGTCAGCGTCTACGAGACGAACGGGGTCAGCTTGAATTTCTTCGTTGGCGCGGGGTCCATCCTTGGACGGCGGCGCCGGTAGGCCGGGTCTACGAGCTATGGAAATATCTCCTGTATCAGTTACACCAAAGACCCGCATGGGCGGGCATGATTTCAAAATGAAACGTAAAAGGCTTATCCACCAAGTGGACCAAGCGCTTCCAGGCTAAGTCTATCGACTGCCTCTTGCAGCGCAAGAATTTCTTGATCCTTGCCGCCGAGGGTACGCAGCGCCACGGCGCGGCTTTCCGCCTCGCGGGCGCCAACGACGATGATGGCCGGGACCTTGGCATGGGAATGTTCGCGAATCTTGTAATTGATTTTTTCATTCCTGAGGTCGGCTTCAACCCTGACACCGGCGGCCCTGAGCGTGGCGACGACCTCTTCGGCGTAGCCGTCGACATCATTGGTGATCGGCGCGACCACGGCTTGTACCGGCGACAGCCACATCGGCAGACGACCGGCGAAGTTTTCGATCAGGATGCCGATGAAACGCTCGAATGAGCCCAGAATAGCCCGATGCAGCATAACCGGACGGTGCTTGTTGCCGTCTTCCCCGACATATTCCGCATCAAGGCGTTCGGGGAGCACGAAATCGACCTGCAGGGTGCCGCACTGCCAGTCGCGGCCGATGGCGTCCCTGAGCACGAACTCGAGTTTGGGACCATAGAACGCCCCTTCGCCGGGGTTCATGATCAGATCGGTGCCGGCGGCTTTCGTGGCGTCGAGCAGCGCCGCCTCGGCCTTGTCCCATGTTTCGTCGGAACCGGCGCGGACATCCGGGCGGTCGGAAAACTTGACGACGAATTCATCGAATCCGAAGTCCTTGTAGATTGAGGCCAGCAGATCGATGAAAATTTTCGTTTCACTTTCGATCTGGTCCTCGGTGCAGAAAATATGCGCATCGTCCTGGGTAAAGGCACGTACCCGCATCAGCCCGTGCAAGGCGCCGGACGGCTCATAGCGGTGACACGAACCGAACTCGGCCATGCGCAGCGGCAGATCGCGGTAGCTTTTGATGCCCTGGCGAAAAATCTGCACGTGACACGGGCAGTTCATCGGTTTCAGCGCCAGATGATGCACCGAAGCGGCGGCATCGTCTGAAAGCGGTGCTTCGTGATCATGGTCGTGCGCATGATCAGCGCCTTCGTCCACCTCGGCGATGAACATATGTTCGCGGAATTTCTCCCAGTGGCCGGAACGCTCCCAGAGTGCGCGGTCCACCAGTTGCGGCGTTTTCACCTCGACATAGCCGGCTTCATCGAGACGCTGGCGCATGTATTTTTCGCAGGTCCGGTAAAGTGACCAGCCCTTCGGATGCCAGAATACGGAACCGCGCGCTTCTTCCTGGATATGGAACAGGTCCATTTCCTTGCCGAGCCTGCGGTGGTCGCGCTTTTCGGCTTCCTCGATCCGCGTCAGGTACGCCTTCAGTTCCTTGTCGTTGCGCCAGCAGGTGCCGTAGATACGCTGTAACTGCGGGTTTCTGGCGTCGCCGCGCCAGTATGCGCCGGCCAGCTTCATCAGCTTGAAGGCCTTGCCGATCCGTCCCGTCGTTGCCAGATGCGGTCCGCGGCAGAGATCGACCCACTCACCCTGGCGGTACATGGTGATGTCTTCGCCCTCGGGCAGTTCCATGACCCACTCTGCTTTGAACGTTTCGCCCTTTTCCTTGAAGAAGGCGGCGACAGCATCGCGGTCCCAGACCTCGCGGACAATCGGAATGTCGCGGTCGACGATCTCGCCCATACGCTCTTCGATGGCCTCGAAGTCCTCGGTCGAGAACGGCTCGTCACGAAAGAAATCGTAATAGAAGCCTTCATCGGTCGCCGGACCGAAGGTGATCTGCGTTCCCGGGTAAAGCTCCTGCACGGCCATGGCCAACAGGTGCGCGCAGTCGTGGCGCAGCACTTCAAGGGCGTCGTCTTCCTGCTTGTCGGTGATGATGGCGACGTTGGCATCGCGTTCGATGGTGCGGTCGAGATCCCACAATTCACCGTCGACCTTGACGACCATCGCCGCCTTGGCAAGGCCGGGGCCGATCGACGCGGCAACTTCCGCACCGGAGACCGGGTTGTCGTAATTGCGGACGGAACCGTCCGGGAGGGTGATCGCAACCATGGATCGAATGCCTTAAAATTCAAACGTAGCAACAAGTTTCAGGGCGTAGTTAAAGCGCGCCGCGCAAGGCGTCAAGAACCGCCTTCAACAGGCAGTGCCGCGTAAACTTCTTCGACACCGATTGCGCTGAGCGGCTGACGGCGCAGGATCGTCACATTGGCGCCCCGCTGCGCACAGAGCGCCGGGTCGGAGGCATGCGAATAAAGAACGACCGACGGGATGCCGGCAAACGCTGTAATGTGCATCGTGCCGTTGTCATTGCCGACGGCAAAGGCGGCGCGCTTGGCAACCGTGACAAGGTCGACCAGCGATGTCTCTCCGGCAATGTTCCGGGCCGTGATCGAGCCTTCGATCACGGCAGCGCAGAGCGGCCGTTCGGATGCCGTGCCGCAGAGCACGGGGGTGATGTCTGCGCCGTCCAGCTTTTGGATAAGGGCACGATAACTCTCCCGGGGCCAGCGTTTGGCGGGGCGGTGTTCGGCCCCGCCGGGCACGATCAGGCAATATTTTTCCGGCAGTTTGAGGTGCGATATATCACTGACGACAGGCCCCAGATCGGTGAGCGCAACGTCTTCTATACCTGCCTTGGCAAGCTGCTCGGCCTGGCGTTCGACGGTATGCATGAAATCGCGCTTTGGATTGTCGTGGCGGAACGCGCATCCGGCGGCGATGCCGGACCACGCCGGGCGCGGTCCGGGCCAGAACAACCTGAAATAACTGCTGGAGCGATCCGAGGTCTGCAGATCGTAGACCCGCGAAAAATCCCCTGAACGCAGGGTTTTCCTGAGCGACAGCCATTTGCAGATGTCCGCGAACTTCGGCCGCGTATCGATGATCACCTCATCGCAGACACCGGCGGCCTTGATGAGCTCGCCATAGGGCTCGGTCGTCAGCACTGTAATATGATCGGCGCCATGCCGGCGGCGAATCGCCGCCATAGGCCCCAATGCCTGAATAACGTCGCCGAGCGCGCCCAATTTAATGACGAGGATGTTTTTGCGCGCTGATCCGTTGTCCGTCATCGCGATCAGGCGCGGCCCCGGTCCGCCAGCACCTCGTTATAGACATCGAGCGTTTTGTCGCACATCTGGGTTTTCGAGAAGTTTTTGCGGACGTGAGCAATGGCCGTGTCGGCGAGCTTGTTGCGCGCGGCGCTGTCCAGCGACAGACCGGTTTCGATGGCCTTGGCCAGGGCGTCGGAATCGCCGGGCGGCGTCAGCCAGCCCGTGACCTCGGGTATAACGGTTTCCCTGGCGCCGCCATGATCCGTGGCGATGACGGGCCGGCCCATGGCCTGGGCCTCGCAGACGATGCGCCCGAAGGCTTCCGGATCGGTCGAGGCAGAAATAACGAGATCGGTCAGTTTATAGGCTGCCGGCATGTCATCGCAGTGATCGACGATCCGTACCACTTCCTCAAGGCCGTGCTGCACGATGCGGTTTTCCAGTTCACGGCGGTATTCCTCGCGCCCCTGATCGCTGCCGACCAAAAGGCAGCGGATATCCTTGCGCGCCATCCTGGCGATGGCGTCGATGACGACCAACTGGCCTTTCCAGCGTGTCAGTCGGCCCGGCAGCATGATGATGGGCACACCGTCCGGCAGCCGCCAGTCCGTCGACAGCTTGATGACCCGTTCGGCGGATATTTTTTCCGGATCGAATCGTTCCAGATCGACGCCGCGGTGAATGACGCGGATTTTATCTACAGGCACGCCATAGTGGCGGCGCACATGGCCGCCGATAAATGAGGAAATGGCAATGACCCGGTCGCCGAACGTCATCACCGCGTTATATTTGCGTTTGATCCAGTTGCCGATCGAATAGGTGCCGTGAAACGTGGTCACCAGCGGCACTTTCGTCCGTTGGCAGGCGAAATACGCACTCCATGCCGGGGCGCGCGATCGCACATGTACCACGTCGACGTGCTCTTGGCGGATCAGGTCGATGAGGCGCTGGACGTTGCGGTACATGACAACGGGATTTTTTGAGGCAACCGGCAGGATAACGTGTTCGGCGTTGACGCGCGACAGGTCGTGCACCAGCAATCCGCCCTCCGATGCGACAATCGCCCGCCCGCCCGCGGCGTTGATTGCGCCGGCGATTTCGACGGTGCCGCGCTCGACGCCGCCGCTACCGCCCAGGGCGGGCAGAATCTGCAGAACCGTCGGCGGCCGGCCTTCAGGACGTGCCATCTCGTCGTCGTCGATGTTAAGGTGTGCGCTGTCTTTCATGACCATTACAGTTTAATACGGGAGCCTGCATGTCCGATCAAACAAAAGCCCCAGAAATCCTTACCCGTGAGGATGGTTCGATGATTGCCTACCGCCACACCGCTGGCAAGTCGCCGGGTGTGATGTTCCTGACCGGGTTCAAATCCGATATGCAGGGCGGTAAGGCAATTGCTCTAGAGAAATTCTGTATATCCCGGGGGCATGCCTTTACACGCTTCGACTATTTCGGTCACGGTGAATCTTCCGGCGCGTTCGAGGACGGGACCATCGGCCGTTGGGCCGACGATGCGGTGCATGTCCTTGATAACGTTGCCGAAGGGCCGCAGATCCTTGTCGGCTCGTCGATGGGCGGCTGGATCATGCTGCTGTGTGCGCTTGAACGGCCGGATCGGGTCGCCGGTCTTGTCGGGATCGCCGCGGCGCCGGATTTTACCCGAGATCTGATCCCGCCGGCGCTGACCCCGGATCAACTGTCACAAATGGATCGTCAGGGGTATTGCGATATTCCCAACTGCTATGACGATCAGGAACCTTACAGAATCCGCAAATCCTTGCTGGATGAGGGGGATAACCATCTGCTGCTCAACCGTGAAATCGACCTCGACATGCCCGTGCGCCTGATCCACGGGATCGAAGATGCCGATGTCCCCTGGCAGACGGCTTTGAAGATCATGCAGCAGATCAAAAGCGCGGATGTGGAAATTCAGTTTGTCAAAGCCGGTGATCACAGACTATCAGAACCGCAGGATCTGGATCGCCTGACACGGACGGTCGCGACACTGTTGGAGAAAGCATAACTATGGATGCAATCGAACGGATGCTGAGCGGGTATCGCGCATTTCGCAACGGCATGCCCGAAGATCACGAAATCCGCCTGCGCCAGTTGGTCGAGGCCGGTCAGAAGCCGCAGGCCGCCGTCATTGCATGCTCGGATTCCCGGGTCGACCCGGCCTTGGTGTTCCGTGCCGAGCCCGGCGACATCTTCATGATCCGCAACGTCGCCAATCTGGTACCCCCGATGGAAGAGGAAGGCACTTTTCACGGCACCAGCGCGGCCCTGGAATTCGCCGTTCTGGGTCTCGACGTGCCGAACATCATCGTTCTCGGCCATGCACATTGCGGCGGCATCGAAGCCATGATCCGGGGTAAGGAAATCGTCAAGGACGGTTATCATTTCGTCCCGGCATGGGTTTCCATGCTGTCATCTGCACATCGCCGCGTGCTGGCGACCATGCCGGATGCGACGCCTGAGGAAACGCAGCGTGCGTGCGAACGAAATTCGGTTCTGGTGTCGCTTGAAAACCTGACCACTTTCCCCTGGATACGCGAGCGCATCGCGGAAAAATCGTTAAAACTGCATGGCTGGTTCTTCGACATCGAAACCGCACAGCTGGAAATCTACGATTCAAAAAGCGGCGGTTTCGAGCCGGTTCACTGATCAGCCTTCCTCAATCAGGATATGCTGCAGACCTGAGCGGTAATCGGGATATTTAAGCCGCACGCCCAGTTCTTTGCGGATACGGGCGTTGTCGACACGCCGGTTGTCGTTCCAGAAACTGAGCGCCATCGGGCTCATGCGTTCCTTGACGGTGTCGAATTCCTCCAGCGGCGGCGGGTCTTTTCCGAGCAGGTGCGCGGCATATGCCGTTACCTCGGCGGGTGGGGCCGGTTCGTTGTCGCAGACATTGTAGATTGCGCCCGGATTGGGCTTGGCGATGGATGCGGCCAGGACACGGGCAATATCATCGACGTGAATACGTGAAAAAGCATGGCCGGGTTTGTTTATTCTTTTGGCGCGTCCGGCACGGATCTGGTCGAAGACGGAGCGGCCCGGCCCGTAAATCCCCGCCAGACGGAAAACATGCACAGGGACACCATGATCGCGCTGCAGGGCAAGCCAGCCCTGTTCCGCATCGACCCGCCGTATCGAACGCGCACTGGACGGATTCACCGCGGCGTCTTCCTTGACCCAGGCACCGCCCGTGTCGCCGTAAACCCCTGTCGTTGAAAGATAGCCGAGCCAATTCAGCGATGGCATGGCCTGAATGGCTTCCTGGGCGGCGTTCAGGACCGGGTCGCCTTTTTCATCCGGCGGGACGGAAACAAGAACATGGCTCGATGCATTCAACCTGTCCCGGATGGTGCTGCTGAGAACTTCCCCACTCCAAAGATGCGTATCAACGCCGCTGGCGATCAGGCGCCGCACCTTGTCCGGGTCGCGGGCGGTCCCGCACACGGTCCAGTCGGCAACCGAAAGCTGCCGGATCAGGGCCTCGGCGGAATAGCCGATGCCGAAACAGAATAGCCGGGGGCCGCCGCGTCTTGTCACCGATACACTCCTTGCACATATTTCTCAGGGTTTCTTCTGCGGACTTGCCGGAGCCGGCGGAGCGCCGTAGAAGCCTGGATATGCTTTATCGGAATTATAACCTCAAAGGCAGGGCAGGGCGATGACCAGTCTTCGTCTGCAGGTGATTATTTGCATGGCGGCCTTGTGTGTGCCGCTATCCGCCCGTGCGGACGAAATCGATCATGCCCGGGAATACGCCAAGTGCATGGCGCTTGCACCGTCCAAGCCGAATGGCGCGTTCGAGATGGCGACGGCTTGGAAAGCCCTGGGGGGTGGGGCTGCCGCCGAGCACTGCGCCGCGGTCGCGTTGTTGTATTCGGGGCAGCCGGAGTATGCCGCCCGCAGGCTCGAAGTGCTGGCTGAAACCATTGTCGCCGAGCCTGAATTCAAGGGGCAGATTCTTGCCCAGGCCGGGCAGGCCTGGCTTTTAGAGGGCGATGCGCCGCGTGCCGAAGCGGCGCTCAGCGAAGCGGTCAAGCTGCTTCGGGGCCGCCCGGAGGTATTGGCTGACCGGGCCCAGGCCCGTGCCGCCATGGCGGACTACAAAGGCGCGGTCGAGGATCTGACCAACGCAATTTCCGCGGATCCGAAATTCGCCGAGGCCTATACCTTCCGCGCCAGCGCCTACAGGTATCTGGATGAACTCGGGAAGGCCAAAGCGGATATAGAGACGGCCCTGCTTTTGACGCCGGACGATCCGCCGGCGTTGCTGGAACGCGGTATCCTGTTCCGGCTTGGCGGTAACGATGAGGCCGCGCGCGCCGACTGGCTCAGGGTGCTTGAACTTGATCCCGACGGCGAGGCCGGGCGACTGGCCCGCATCAACATCGAAAAGATGGACGTTAAGACCGACTGAACTGCCCCATCCTTCGAGACGCCGTCTCGAAGCATGCGTGGACGATCTCAGAAATCCAGATCGGCGTAATGCTTGGGCGGCGGGGCGCTCGGAATGCGGTCCGACAGCAACGGCCGGAAGCTCGGCCGTGACTTGATCCGCGCATACCAGTCCTTGGCGCTTTCATGCGCGCTCCACGGCACGTCGCCGATGTAATCCAGGGTCGAGAGATGCGCGGCGGCGGTGATGTCGGCCAGTGACAGTTCATCACCGGCCAGCCATTTACGGCGCTCGACCAGATAGGAAATGTATTCCATGTGCGTGTGGACGTTGCTGTGACCGGCGCGGACCTGTGCCGAGTCCGGCTCACCCAGGCCGAGAAACCGTTTCATGAATTTTTCACCGACGAGTTTCTCGGTGACCTCGGTATTGAATTTACGGTCGAACCAGTCGACGAGGCGCCGCACCTCGGCACGCTGAAAAGGCTGGCGGCCCAGCAGCGGCGGGTCGGGATGCATTTCGTCGAGGAATTCAGAAATCACCTGCGAGCCGGAAAGCGCTGTGCCGTCCGGTTCGACCAGGACCGGGACTTCGCCCATCGGATTGATCGCCAGGAACTCCTCGCGTCGGCGCCAGACATTCTCGGCTTTCATCTCGAAGTCGATCCGCTTCTCGCCCAGAACGATACGGACTTTTCTGGAAAAGGGCGAAAGCCAGAGGTGATAAAGAACGCGCATATGATACTTCCGACGACCGGCGCCCGGGGAACGTGTTACTGATAACGCCTGCTGGCGAAATTGTGAACGGTCGTTAGTGGCGCCCAAACCATCGAATACGCTATCTAAGGGACAGATGGCAACCGTCCGCTGCTTGCCGTTTATACCGGCGGGCATGACAATACTGGAAATTCGCGTGAACAGGAGAGTTCAATGCTAATCAAAAACCGCAAGGCCTCGGACGTACTCGGCTCGGAAATAACGCCGAAATCCGTCTTCGACAACCGCCGCGCCTTTCTCAAAACGGCGGCACTGGCGGGTGTCGGACTGGCGGCGGGTGCGCTGCCGTCCTTGCCGGCATTGGCGGCACGCACGCCGCTTTCGGGCGTGAAGAAAACCAGATGGTCGGCGGATAGCCTGCCGGAAAACGATCCGGTTAACGATTACGAAGACATCACGGGCTACAACAATTTTTATGAATTCGGCACAGGCAAGCGCGACCCCAAGGCGAACGCCCAGGACTTCAAGCCGGAGCCCTGGTCCATCGCCGTCGAAGGGGCATGCGCCAAGCCCGGCAAAATCTCGTTCGAAGACCTGATCAAACCGCATACGCTGGAAGAGCGGGTTTATCGTTTCCGTTGCGTCGAAGCGTGGTCGATGGTGGTGCCGTGGGTCGGTATTCCGCTCGCGGATGTCCTCAAGCGCTTCGAGCCGACGTCCGACGCCAAGTATGTTTACTTCGAAACACTGCTCGATCCGGAACAAATGCCGGGGCAGCGCTATCCGGTTCTGAAATGGCCTTATAAGGAAGGGCTCAGGATCGACGAGGCGATGAACCCGTTGTCTTTTCTGTCGGTCGGTCTGTACGGCGAAGTTCTGCCGAACCAGAACGGGGCGCCGGTGCGGCTCGTTGTGCCGTGGAAGTACGGCTACAAATCGATCAAGTCGATCGTTAAAATCAAGTTCCAGAGCGCCATGCCGCCGACCAGCTGGAACGAAGCGGCGGCGCGGGAATACGGATTTTACTCCAACGTCAATCCGGCCGTCAGTCACCCGCGCTGGTCACAGGCTTCGGAACGCAGGATCGGTGAAATCTTCAAACGCAAGACGCTGATGTTCAACGGCTATGAAGAAGAGGTCGCCGGTCTGTACACGGACATGGATTTGCGCAAATGGCATTAAGAGCCGCCCCAAAGTACCGCCCTGGCGCATGACGACATCCGACACAATGATGAATGCCGGTGCTTCCGCTGAAACAGTCCATCGCGCACATGCAAAGCGCCGCGATCCGATGGTCTGGGTCATCAAGCCTGCGGTCTGGGTTTTGTGTCTGGCACCGCTGGCGTGGCTCGGCTGGCTGGTCGCCGACGCGGTCCTTCTCGGCGGCCGTGGCCTGACGGCGAACCCGGTCGAATTCATCAACCGCTATCTCGGTGACTGGGCGCTCCGCTTCTTGCTGATCGGGCTTGCGGTGACGCCGCTGCGCATTCTCAGCGGCTGGAAGCAGGTCGTGCGTCTGCGCCGGCTTCTAGGTCTGTTCGCGTTCTTTTATGTGGTGCTGCATGTATCCAACTATGTCGTGCTTGACCAGTTCTTCAATTGGACGGCGATCTGGGAAGATATCGTCAAGCGCTGGTACATCACGGTCGGCATGCTGGCGCTTGTGTGCCTGATCCCGCTTGCCGTTACCTCGACCAAGGGCTGGATCAAGCGGATCGGCGGCAGGAACTGGAACAAACTGCACAAGGCCGTCTATGTCGCCGGTGCGGCGGCGTGCCTGCATTTCTTCATGATGCGCAAGGGCTTGCAGTATGAACCGCTGGTCTATGGTGCGATCTTCGCTTCGCTGATGATGATGCGCGCCGTAGAGCCGTTGAAGCGGAAGCTCCGCGCGGCCTAGTGCGCCTCGTCCCAGTTGTCGCCGGTGCCGATGTCGACTTCCAGCGGCACGTTGAGTTGCGCGGCGCTTTCCATCACGTCCTTGACCAGCGCGCGGGTTTTTTCGACTTCGCCTTCCGGCACTTCGAAGATCAGTTCATCGTGCACCTGCAAAAGCATGCGCGCGCTTAGCTTTGCGTCTTCAAGAGCGGCCGGTACGCGGGTCATGGCGAGCTTGATGATATCGGCCGCCCCGCCCTGAATCGGGGCGTTGATGGCGGCGCGTTCAGCGTTGCCCCTGAGTGCCTGGTTCTTTTCATTGATGCCCCGCATATGGCATTTGCGCCCGAACGGCGTTTCGACATAACCCTGATCGTGCGCCAGTTGCTTGGTCTTATCCATGTAGTCCTTGATGCCCGGATAACGCTCGAAATAGGCATCGATGTAGCGCTGCGCCTCGCCCCTGGGAATGCCGAGCTGGCGCGCCAGGCCGAACCCGGAAATGCCGTAGATGATGCCGAAGTTGATGGCCTTGGCCTGGCGGCGGACCATCGGGTCCATGCCGTCGATCGGCACGCCGAAGACCTGGGACGCGGTAATGGCATGGATATCCTGCCCGTCCGCGAAGGCCTGTTTCAGGACATCGATATCGGCGACGTGGGCCAGCAGCCTGAGTTCGATCTGCGAATAGTCGGCCGACATCAGCACATGGCCCTTGTCGGCGATGAAGGCCTGGCGGATTTTCCGGCCTTCATCGGACCGGATCGGAATGTTCTGCAGGTTCGGATCGTTCGACGACAACCGCCCGGTCGATGTCACGGCCTGGCTGAACGAGGTATGCACGCGCCCCGTATCGGGGTTGATGGTTTCGACAAGTGCGTCGGTGTAGGTGCTTTTCAGCTTCTGCAGTTGCCGCCAGTCGAGGATCGTCCTGGGCAGTTCATGACCCTGAATGACGAGGTCCTCAAGGACATCGGCGCTGGTCGAATAGGCGCCGGTCTTGCCCTTCTTGCCGCCTTCCAGCGACATTTCATCGAACAGGATTTCGCCGACCTGCTTCGGCGAGCCGACGTTGAATTCGCGCCCTGCCAGCTTGTGCGCATGGATTTCAAGCTCGCCCATGCGTTTCTCGAAGTCGGCGGAGAATGCCTTGAGTTTCTGGGCATCGACCTTGATGCCGGTCCGCTCCATGCGCTCGAGAATGTATATCAACGGACGCTCAAGGCGCTCATAGACGCCGACCATGTGTTCGCGGGTCAGGCGCGGCTTCATCATCCGGTGCAGCCTGAGCGTCACGTCGGCATCCTCGGCGGCATAGGGGCCGGCGGTATCCAGTGGCACCTTATCGAAGCTGATGGCGCTTTTGCCCGAGCCCGCCACGTCCTTGAACTTGATGGTTTCGATCTCCAGGAACCGCAGTGCAAGTTCGTCCATGCCGTGACCGTGCAGGCCGCCTTCGAGCACATAGGACAGCAGCATCGTGTCGTCGACCGGGCCGACATCGATGCCGTATCGCGCCAGCACCTGCATGTCGTACTTGATGTTCTGGCCGACTTTCAGGATAGACGGGTCTTCGAGGAGCGGTTTCAGCGCGTCGAGAGCTTCGCGCATGGGAATCTGTTCCGGCGCATCGGCCTCGTGCGTGCCGTCGCTGTCGCCAAGATCGAAAGCGCCCTGCGCGCCGGCACCGACATGTGCCAGCGGGATATAACAGGCCTTGCCCGGCTCGATACTGAGCGAGACACCGACCAGCCCCGCCTGCATGCTGGATAGCGCGTCCGTTTCAGTGTCGACGGCGACGATCCCGGCCTTCATGGCGGCGGTTATCCACGGCTTCAGGTCATCGATCTTCTGGACCAGCGTGTATTCGGTGTCCTGCGCCTGTTTTTCCTCTTCCAGCACCCCCGGGTCGTCGGCGGAGATTCCGTGCTTGGCGGAGATCGAGGAGACAAGGGTCTTGAATTCCTGTTCCTTCAGGAACGCCAGCAGCTTTTCCGGATCGGGCTGGCGCTTTCTGAAGTCGGCAAGGGTAATGTCGATGGGGACATCGGTTTTAAGCGTCACAAGCTGTTTCGAAATGCGTGCCAGATCGGCCTGTTCGATCAGTTTTTCGCGGCGTTTCGGCTGTTTGATTTCGTCGGCTTTCGCCAGCAGCGTTTCCAGATCGCCGTACTGGTTGATCAGTTCGGCTGCGGTCTTGATGCCGATGCCCTGCACGCCGGGCACGTTGTCGGTGCTGTCGCCGGCCAGCGCCTGAACCTCGATCACCTTGTCTGGCCCGACGCCGAATTTCTCGACCACCTCGGCGGCGCCGATGGACTTGTCCTTCATGCCGTCCCACAGCGTGACCCGGTCATTGACCAACTGCATCAGGTCTTTGTCGGAAGAAACGATGGTAACGTCCATGCCCTGTTCGGCGGCCTGTTCGGCATAGGTCGCGATCAGGTCGTCGGCTTCGTAGTTTTCCATCTGCACGGCGGGCACGTTCATCGCTTCCGTGGCTTCGCGGACCAGCGCGAATTGCGGGATCAGGTCCTCCGGCGGGTCGGGGCGGTGCGCCTTGTATTCGGGATAGATATCGTTGCGGAACGTCTTGCGGGCCTTGTCGAAAATGACCGCGACGTAATCAGCCTCGGTATCGTCGATGAGTTTCAGCATCATGCGGGTGTAGATGTAGACGGCATTGGTCGGGGTGCCGTCGGAACGGGTCATCTGTCCGCGGCGGTTCGCCATCCCGGCAAAATAGGCGCGGAAGATAAAGCCGGATCCATCGATCAGGAATACGTGCTCGCGATCAGGTTCCGCCACGTCAGCCGTTACCGATCAATGGCCGGCGGCGACATCGGCGCCTTCTTTCAGAACGAAACGCTTCGAGCAATACGGGCAGACCACATCGAGCGTATCCTCGTCGAGATGGAGATAGACGTTCGGATGTCCGAGCGGTCCGTTGCCGCCGTCACATGCCACCGTCATGGCCTCAACTTCGATTGTTTCGTCGTCCATCGTGTACTCCGTCTGCGATGCCCTGCGATTTGCCGGGCATCATACAGGGCCGCGCCAATCGATGCCAATGCCAATAAGCGGTCTTTTGCGGGCCGGCGGGACCCGATCAGCCATCGATGAAGCGTCCCAGCCGGACCGCCGAGCCGCCGGGGCCGAGGCGTTTCGACGGCATGATCAGAACACAGTTGTCATAAGGCGTGACGACCGCTTCGTCGCCGTCATAGCCAAGCACGGAGCCGGCTTTCTCGATGACCTCAAAGCCCTGAAATTCCTCAACGAAGCGGAAATTGTCGGTCTTGATGGTGACCGGTCCGGAGACTTCGATAAACTGTTGCGGTTCGGGGTCCGGGCCGATGTGCGCAGCGACATCGTCGGCGCTGAGTGTGCCGGTATGCAGCAGGAACCGGAAAAGCGATTCCCGGGCGACGGTTTCGCTAGCCTTTTCCCAGTGCTGGCCGCATTCCACCAGCAATGAGTTTTTCGGACTGTCCGGGTTGATGAAATCGCCATAGTCGCGCATGCGTTTCCCCGCCGCGTGACCGTGATCCGAAACCACGATCTTGGGAACGCCGGTGCCGCGGGCGAGAACGCGGCCTTTGGCGAGTGGCCCGGACAGGACGAGGGCTTCGGTTTTCTTTTGCATCGAGTGAATGTCGAGCAGGAAGTCGGCGGCGGCGACGAACGGACGGAAAGCGCGTGCACGCGTCAATTCCCGTGACTGACGCGGGCCGTCCAGAACGTCCTCGGACCATACGCGGTTGAAATCCTCGTCGATAAACCTGGACACGGTCGGATCGGCCGGATCGAAGCTCAGATAGGCTTCGACGTTGCAGAATGCCAGCGTCAGCTTGCCGGCTCTGGGGCGCAGGTCGGTCTTGAAAAAGTAATCCAGCGCCAGGGCGCCGCAGATTTCGTTGCCGTGCACAACGGCTGTGACCATCGCATGCGGCCCGGGCGCGCCGGAATCGAAAGTCGTAACGTAGTCGAGTCCCGTGTTTCCTGCCTTGTAGGCAGAAATATCGGGGGCAGATAGCTCGATCGGATATTCGTTCTCAACGCGTTCGGTCACGGCGCACTCCTAAAAAATAATGACAGGGAAATTTGACTCTGCATTGCGGCAAGTCAAGCACGTCACTTCCTCCCGTTACATATGACGACGCCTCGACGCTCATTCGGCGCGCCATGTGGCGGCATTTCGTTTCAGATAAGACATAAAGGCACGGCCAAGCCAGTTGGGTGCAGTTTCTGACGGGAAAACCGCATATACACTATGCTCGAACTTCGGCAGGAACGGGCGTACAACGACCTGTCCCTTGAAGTTCGATATCACCGGGAACGGATTGATAACCGTGACCCCAAGGCCGGAAGCGACGCATTCACAGGCGGCGTGATTGGTCGTGGTCTCGACTATAATATCTCTGGAAATGCCGCCCTTTTCGAAAATACGGTCGACACCGCGCCGGGCCTTGAGATTGCTCGTCAAGGCGATGAACGCCTCACCTTCCAGGTCCTTTGCATAGACGGTTTGCTGCGACGCCAGACGGTGACCGACGGGCATGACGCATACGGATTGGGTTTGAAGGATGGCCTCCATACGCACACCGGGTTGTGCGATGCGGTTGGTCGTTACGGCAATGTCGGCTTCGAACGAGGTGATTTTGTTCACCGCTTCCTGACTGGAGACGACGCGGAACTCAATCAGGACCTGCGGATGCGCGCGCTTGAATTCAACGATTGTCGGTGTGACGAAATAACTGCAGAAGCTCGGCGGCGCCAGCACACGCAGCCGGCCGCCACGCAAGGCATCGGCCTCGTCGGCAAAATGCCGGACCCGGTCCAGGCTTTCAAAGACGTCCTCCAACTCGTTATTGAGGGCGAGCGCTTCCGCGGTCGGGACCAGACGCCCGTTCTGGCGCAAAAACAATATCATGCCCATGCGCTGCTCGATTTGTGCCAGGGCACGGCTGACGGAGGGCTGCGAGATACCGAGCCTTTGCGCGGCCGACGTCGCGGACCCGGCGGATATCGTTGCGCGGAAAACTTCAAGCTCTCGTAAAGATGGTAGTTCAAGCATGCTGGTCTCAATATTTATAATACGTATACTATTATACTAATTGTGCATGCGGATCACTATTTGTCATCTTTGATGAACGTGTCATCATCCCCGGTGAAATCGGCAACAAGCCGAGACGGGATACCGGGGGTGCGCTGGATAGGTCCGCATGCCCTCACGACATCAATTCAGGGAGCTACAAATTATGCATTTTAGAAAAGCACTTGTCGCAGGCGCGGTTTCTGCCCTGCTCAGCATGCCCTTGGCGGCGCATGCTGAATCGTTGACCATCGGTTCCGGTTCGGAGCCGTCGGCCATTGACCCGCACTATCACAATTTGACGCCGAACAACTCGCTGGCTGCGCACATCTTTTCACGTCTGATCGAACAGGATGAAAAGCAGCGCCTGACTCCGGGGCTGGCGACGTCCTGGAAAGCGATCGACGATCTGACGTGGGAATTCAAGCTCCGCAAGGGCGTGAAGTTCCATGACGGTTCCGATTTCAACGCCGATGATGTCATGGCCAGTGTCAAGCGGGCGCCGAACGTGCCGAACTCACCGTCGAGCTTCGCACTCTATATCAAGGGCAAGACGTTCGAAAAAATCGACGACTACACAATTCACATCAAAACCGAGAATCCCTATCCGCTGATGCCGGTTGACGTGTCGACCATTCACATCATCTCGGACAAAGCCGTCGACGCGACGACCGAAGAGTTCAATTCCGGCAAGGCAACGGCCGGTACGGGGCCGTACAAGTTCGTTGAGTGGGTGCCGGGCGACCGCCTGGTGTTGGAACGGAACGAAGCATTTTACGGTGCCAAGCCGGAATGGGACAAAGTGATCTACAAGCCGATCAAGTCCGGTCCGTCTCGCGTCGCGGCGCTGTTGGCGGGTGACGTCGACTTTATCGATAACGTGCCGACGATCGACATCAAGCGTCTTGAGAAAGAACCCAACCTGTCGCTCAGCCAGGGTATTTCCAACCGCGTGATTTATCTGCACATGGATCAGTTCCGCGAAGACAGCCCGGACATCACCGCAAAGGATGGCTCGAAAATCAAAAACCCGCTTCTTGATGCGAACGTCCGCAAGGCGTTGTCGAAAGCGATCAGCCGCGATCTGATCGTCGAACGTGTGATGGAAGGCGTTGCGATCCCCGCCGGTCAGTTGCTGCCCGAAGGTTTCTTCGGCGTCAGCCCGAACCTGAAGCCGGAAGCATACGACCCCGAAGGCGCCAAGAAGATGCTCGCCGACGCCGGCTATCCGGATGGCTTCAAGATGAAGGTTCACGGCCCGAACGACCGCTACATCAACGACGCCAAGATCCTCGAAGCCGTGGCGCAGATGTTCTCGCGTATCGGGATCGAAACCTCCGTTGAGACCATGACCAAGTCCGTGTTCTTCAAACGCGCATCGCGCGGCGGTCCGGACAAGTCCCCGGAATTCAGCTTCGTGCTGGTCGGTTGGGGCTCGGGGACCGGTGAAGCGTCTTCGCCGCTCAAATCCCTGCTTGCAACCTACAACAAGGACAGGGGTATGGGCGCATCCAACCGTGGCCGCCATTCCAACCCGGAAATGGACAAGGTCTTGGATGAAGCGCTGGCGACCGTCGATGACGAAAAGCGTGCCGCTTTGCTCGCCAAAGCGACCGATATCGGCATCGGCCAGGACCAGGGCATCATCCCGCTGCATTACCAGGTCAACACCTGGGCGGCGAAAAAAGGGCTTAAGTACAACGCCCGTACGGATGAACGCACCTACGCAATGGGCATTGTCTCCAGATAACGTCTGTTCATGAAGCTGCCGGGGCGGCAACACCGTCCCGGCAGTATCTCTGACGTGTAGGAGGACCGCAGTGTCCGTATTCATCATTCGGCGCTTGCTTCAGAGCGTGATCGTGGTTGCGGTCATGTCGTTGATTGTTTTCGTCGGTGTCAACGTGGTCGGCGATCCCGTTGACATGCTGATCAACCCGGAAGCGGACCAGGCGGAAATCGCCCGTGTCATCCGCGATCTGGGTCTCGATCGTCCGTTGCACGAGCAATATCTGTTTTTTGTCAAAAATGCCTTTCAGGGCGACCTCGGAAAGTCGTTTATTTTCGGGGAATCGGCGCTGAAACTGATTGTCCAGCGCATTCCGGCGACCTTCGAGCTGGCATTGACAGCGCTTGTTATGGCGGTTTTTATCGGTGTGCCTTTTGGTGTGTATGCCGGTATGCGGCCGAACGCGCTTTCGTCCAGAACCATCATGGCCGGGTCGATCCTCGGCTTCTCGCTGCCGACGTTCTGGGTCGGCTTGATGATGATCATGGTCTTCGCCGTGATGCTCGGCTGGCTGCCGTCCACCGGGCGAGGCGATACGGTTGCGGTCTTCGGTGTCGAACTCAGTTTCCTGACCGCCGACGGCCTGTCGCACCTGCTGATGCCGGCACTCAATCTGGCGCTGCTTAAAATTTCACTGGTCATCCGTTTGGCGCGCGCCGGCACGCGCGAAGCCATGCATCAGGATTATGTCAAATTCGCCCGCGCCAAAGGCTTGACCGAAACGCGCGTGATCATGGTGCATGTTTTGAAGAATATCATGATTCCGGTGGTCACGGTTCTCGGTCTGGAGTTCGGCAGCCTGATCGCGTTTTCGGTGGTCACCGAGACGGTTTTTGCCTGGCCCGGCATGGGCAAGCTTTTGATCGACTCGCTGCATAATCTCGACCGGCCGATTATCGTCGCCTACCTGATGATCATCGTGCTGGTCTTCGTGATCATCAATCTTCTCGTCGATGTTCTCTATTCCGTGCTCGATCCCCGGGTGCGTCTCAAGGATGCCGGACAATGAGCGAAGCCATGGAACAAATCACAGATGCGCCGCTGAAGGTCGAAACGCCGCTACAGCGCTTTATCTCCGATTATTGCGAGAACAAGATCGCTGTCGGCGCCTTCGTGATGCTGGTCGCCATCATTTTCATCGCGGTTTTCGCGCACTGGATCTCACCGACGAATCCCTACGATCTCGCCAAGGTCAGTATTTTCGACAGCCGCCTCGAACCCGGCACCAAAAGCCTGGACGGCGTGACCTTTTGGCTCGGCACGGACAGCGCCGGCCGCGATCTGCTCAGCTCGATCTTCTATGGGCTGCGCATCAGTCTCGGTGTCGGCGTCATGTCCGGCGTCATCGCGCTGTGCATCGGTAGCGCCATTGGTCTGACCGCGGCTTTCTACGGGGGCAAGGTCGACACGCTGATCATGAGGATCGTCGACATCCAACTCTCCTTTCCGGCGATCCTGGTGGCCTTGATCTTGATTTCGGTTCTGGGCAAGGGCGTCGACAAGGTCATCATCGCCCTGGTTCTCGTGCAGTGGGCGTATTACGCACGCACCGTGCGCGGCTCGGCCCTTGTCGAGCGCAACAAGGAATACATCGAAGCCGCAAGTTGCCTTGCCTTGAGCAACAACCGGATCGTCTTCCGCCATCTTTTGCCGAACTGTCTGCCGCCGCTGATCGTCGTCGGCACCGTGCAGACGGCGCACGCGATTTCACTTGAAGCGACCCTGAGCTTTCTCGGTGTCGGGCTGCCGATCACCGAGCCGTCCCTGGGGCTCCTGATTGCCAACGGATTCGAGGTCATGCTGAGCGGTTTGTACTGGGTCAGTTTCTTCCCCGGGATTGCGCTGCTGATCACCATTGTCTCGATCAACCTTGTCGGCGATCAGCTTCGCGATGTCCTGAATCCGAGGTTGCAGAAATGACCGGCGGCACACCAACGCTCGATGTGCGTGGGCTGAAGACGCACTTCTTCACCAAGGCCGGTGTGGCGCGCGCGGTGGATGGCGTCGATTTCACCGTCGGCAAGGGCGAGGTCGTGGGCCTAGTCGGGGAATCCGGATCGGGCAAGTCGGTGACCGGATTTTCAATTATCGGTCTGGTCGATCCGCCGGGCCGGGTGGTGTCGGGCGAGGTGATGTTCAAGGGGCAGAACCTGATCGGCCTTGATGCGGAGGAAATGCGTAAATTGCGCGGAAACCGCATCGCGATGATCTTCCAGGACCCGATGATGACGCTCAATCCCGTGTTGCGCGTCGATACGCAAATGGTTGAGACCATCCGGGCGCATGACGCATCGGTCAGCAAACGTGATGCCCTGGCCCGTGCGCGCGATGCCTTGGGTCAGGTCGGTATCCCGGCGCCGGACGAACGGCTGCGGTCCTATCCGCACCAGTTTTCCGGGGGGATGCGCCAGCGCGTCGCGATTGCCATCGCGCTTTTGAACAAGCCGGACCTGATTATCGCCGACGAGCCGACGACGGCGTTGGACGTGACGATCCAGGGACAGATCCTCTATGAAGCACAAAAGCTCTGCCGTGAAACCGGCACGTCGATGATCTGGATCACCCACGATCTGGCGGTTGTTGCCGGACTGGCCGATAAAATCTGCGTCATGTACGGCGGGCGCATCGTCGAGCAGGGGACTATCGACGATGTTCTTGATCATCCCGTGCACCCTTACACTCGCGGGCTTCTGGGGTCCGTGCCCGGGCATAACACGCGCGGCCACCGATTGTATCAGATTCCTGGTATGGCGCCGTCGCTGCTCAGTCTGCCCAAAGGCTGTGCTTTCCAGAGCCGTTGTCCGCGCGCCGATGAAGCCTGCCATGTTGAGCCCGAAATAACGGCGCCGGTGCCAAATCGTGCCGTACGTTGTTTCCATCCGCATCTCCAACAGGGCGAGGAAATCGGCGCATGAGCGGCAGCATGCTTCAAATCGACAACCTGACGCGGAACTTCGTCAAGAAGCTCGATCTCGCCGGACGGTTGGCGCAAAAGCTCGGCGCAGATATTCGCGAGGAAGTCGTGCATGCCGTTGACGGGGTGACGTTCTCCATCGAAAAGGGCGGTGTGGTCGGTCTCGTCGGCGAGTCGGGATGCGGGAAGTCGACGCTGGGCCGGATGATTGCCGGTATCCTGCCGCCGACGTCGGGGCGGATCGTTTACAAGGATGTAGCGCTCACCGATATGAACATCGCCGAAGCGAAGCGCGCGGCGCTGGAAATCCAGATGATCTTTCAGGATCCGTTCGCCAGCCTCAACCCGCGCATGCGCGTTGTCGACATCATCGGCGAGGCGCCGGTCGCGCACGGGTTCTGCAAGGCTTCCGAAATCCAAGAATACGTCTCGGACGTGATGCAGCGGGTCGGGCTGGACCCGGAATACCGCCGCCGCTTCCCGCATCAGTTTTCCGGCGGTCAGCGGCAACGTATCGGCATCGCCCGCGCGCTCGCTGTAAAGCCGGAGTTTCTTGTATGCGACGAGGCGATTGCCGCGCTCGATGTTTCCATTCAGGCGCAGGTGATCAATCTGTTCATGGACCTGCGTGAAGATCTGGACCTGACGTATCTGTTCATCAGTCACGACTTGTCGGTGGTTGAGCATATTTCTGATCGCGTCGTGATCATGTATCTGGGCCGGATCGTCGAAATTGCCGAAACCGACGAATTGTTCGATGCGCCGAACCACCCCTATACATTTGCGCTGTTGAACGAAGTCCCGCGCGTCGATCAGCGCGGACTGGATTACAAACCGGTCGAGGGTGAGATTCCCTCGCCGCTCGATCCGCCCGGCGGATGTCATTTTCATCCGCGTTGTCCGCATGCGACGGATCGTTGCATGCAGGAACGGCCCGTGCTGCGCGAGATTGCGCCGAAACGCTGGTCGGCCTGCCACCTTAACGACGGAACCTGAGAATGAGCGAACCTGTTATCGTCGCCCGGCCTGCAGTCGGCACGACGCCCCTGCCGCTGGTCTTCGACAGCCCGCACAGCGGGTATGAATTCCCCGCCGACATGAAGCCGGCGATCTCGCTCGATATCCTGCGCCAGAACGAAGATGCATTCGTCGATGCCCTGTTCGGGCATGTGACGGTGTTGGGCGCAGTCCTGATCAAGGCGACATTCCCGCGTACATACATCGACCCGAACCGCTCGACCGAGGATGTCGAAACCGCAGCGATCGACGGCGAGTGGCCTGACCCGGTCAACAATTCGATCAAGACCAAACGTGGCGCGGGCCTGATTTACACCAAGGTCCACGGTGAAGAGAGCATCTATGACCGCAAGCTGACTGTTGCCGAAGTACGCACGCGCATTGAGGACTATTGGCGGCCGTATCACGATACGCTGCGGATCGAACTGGACCGGTTGCATGGCGACTTCGGCGGCGTCTGGCATATCAACTGCCATTCCATGCCCGAGCGCGGCAACGTGCATACCGAAGACGGCCCAGAAGTCCGTGCGGATTTCGTGCTGGGGGATCGTGACGGTACGACTTGCGAAGCTGCCTATACCGAGATCGTTCGCGATTTCCTGGCCGGGCGCGGTTATAGTGTTGCCGTCAACTGGCCCATGAAGGGGGTTGAACTGGTACGCAAGCACGGCCGCCCTGCGGAAAACCGGCACAGTTTGCAGATCGAAATCAACCGGCGTCTATATATGGATGAAAAGGCGATCACCAAAAATGGTCTTTATCCGGAAACAGCGGCGGTTGTCGCGGATCTGGATGACGTCATTGCCGCTTATGTCCGTGACCGCGCCAGCGTTTGATCCGGCCGGACTATTCTTTTATAAGGGCGGCAATTCGAACCGAGAGCGAGCGCGATCATGGATACCATTCAGTTTACCGTCCACGAATTCGTCACCCTGATGGGGATTTTGAACGAGCGCGTCCGCGACGGTGACGGCGTGCCCGATACCTCGGTCTGGCACAAGTGGAAGAAGCGTTACCAGGACCTGGATAAGGAACTGGAAAAGCTCGACATGATGGACCGCGCCGACATGCTTTTTGACGGCAAGGTAAAGATCGAGGATGTGCCGAAAGAACACATTCAGGAAGTTCTCGTCCTCGTCAGCGATCATATCGCCCACGAACAGGGGCTGATCGAAGACAACGACCCTGACGCCGATCCTGACGAAGTCGAAATCTGGCAGACGCTGCACGCACGGCTCGAAACGTCGCTCGACTGGGACGGCTGAGCGCATCGGAGGTGCGATGCTCCGTAAGGTTTTCTGGGACGACCCATATCTGACGGAACTGGATACGCACATTGCCGGCGTTGATGGTGATTGCGTCACCCTTTCAGAAACAATTTTTTTCGCATTCTCCGGCGGTCAGGAAAGCGACACCGGGCGTATCGGCGGGTGCGCGGTTGTCGATGCATCGGTCCGTGACGCCGATATCGTCTATACCTTGGCGCATGGACATGGCCTTCAAGCGGGGCAAGGTGTGCATGTCGAAATTGACTGGCCTCGCCGCTACCGTTTGATGCGGCTGCACTTTGCGGCCGAAGTCGTGCTCGAGCTGGTCTACAAAAATTTGGGTCAAATCGAGCGGATCGGTGCGCACATCGCCGAGGACAAAGCCCGCATCGATTTTGCCCTCGATGAGAATATCTCGACGCACTTCGATGTTCTTACCCGCGAAGCCAATGCGATTGTTTGCGCAGACTTGCCCATTGAAAGCGCCTTCAGCGATAAGGATTCCGGACGCCGGTACTGGAAAATTCCAGGTTTTGGCGAGGTGCCGTGCGGCGGCACACACCTGAAGCGCACCGGCGAGATCGGCACGATATCACTGAAGCGCAAGAACATCGGCGGCGGTAAAGAGCGGATCGAAGTGACCGCCGTACCGCCGCCGTAGGTTATTTTGCCGCTTGTGAAATGGTTTTCGCATCGATGCCATAGCGTTCGTAAAGTGCCGGCAGATCGCCGCATTGCCCGAACGCGTCGACACCGAGCGGCTCGACACGGCGGCCGTCGACCGAGCCCAGCCAAGCCAGCGTGGCGGGGTGTCCGTCCAGCACCGTGACCAACGGCTCGCCCTTCGGCGCATCGGCCAGAAGCTCGGCAATCCACGCCTTGTCCCCGTGCGTGCGCCAGTCAGCGAACAGGCGATCGGCCGACGTGATGGCAAGCAGCCCGGCGCCCTTGATGGCCGCAGCCGCGGTTTCCGCTTCGGGGGCGATGGCGCCGGCATAGACGATCACGGGGGCGTTTTTGCCCGCCGGTTTTTGCCGCCAATAGGCGCCTTTGCGGATCGCTGCGCTCAGATCCGGTGTCATCTTGCGTTTCGGCTGGCCCAAAGGCCGGGTCGATAGCCGCAGATACACCGATCCGCCATCGTCGGCCTGCATGTGCTCGAAACCCCAGGCCATGATCTCGGCCAACTCGTCGGCATAGGCCGGCTCGAACGATGTCAGGCCCGGCTGGCCCATGCCGATCAGCGGTGTTGAGATGCTCTGGTGCGCGCCGCCCTCGGGGGCCAGCGTGATCCCGGCCGGGGTTGCCACGACCATGAAGCGGGCATCCTGATAGCAGGCGTAATTCAGCGCATCGAGACCGCGTGCGATGAACGGATCATAGAGCGTGCCGATGGGCAGAAGCCGCTCGCCGAAAATCGAATGCGACAGACCGAGGGCGGCCAGCATCACGAACAGGTTGTTTTCGGCGATGCCGAGTTCGATATGCTGGCCCGCCGAATTGAATTCCCATTTTTGCGCCGAAGGCACCTGCTGGGCGCGGAAGGTATCGGCCCGGTCCTCACGTGCAAACAAACCGCGCCGGTTAACCCAGCCGCCGAGGTTGGTGGATTGCGTGACATCGGGCGAGGTGGTGACGATCCTGGACGCCAGCTTCGAGTTCTTGTCGCCGGCCAGTTCGTAGAGGATCTTGCCGAAGGCTTCCTGGGTCGAAGCGGTATCCTTTACCGGGCAGGCGAGGGTTTTCGGCACCGCGATCCTGTCGGCCTCGAAGCGCCGGCGTCCGTCACGGTTGAACGGCACCTGGCCCAGGAAATCCTGTAAATCATCGGCGCGGTCCTCGATACCGGCGAACGGTTCCCACTCATCGCCTTCTTTGATGCCAAGCTTGGCACGGAATCCCTCGACCTGTTCGGCGTTCAGGATTCCGGCATGGTTATCCTTGTGGCCCGCCAGCGGCAGTCCCCAGCCCTTGATGGTATAGGCGATGAAGCAGGTCGGCGTCTCATCTTTGGAGGCTTCGTCAAATGCTTCCATCAGGGTTTCCAGGCAATGACCGCCCAGGTTGGTCATCAGGTTCTGCAGCGCGTCGTCGTCATAGCTTTCGATCAGCCTGAGCGCATCGTTATTGCCGTTGAAGTCCTTATTCAGCTGAACGCGCCACGCGGCGCCGCCCCGGAAGGTGAGGGCCGCATAAAGATCGTTGGGACAGTCGTTGATCCAGCGCCTGAGCGTTTTGCCGCCCGGGCGCTCGAACGCTTCCATCATGCGTTTTCCGTATTTGATGGTGATGACGTTCCAGCCCGTGGTGCGGAAAACGCGGTCGATCAGGCGGAACATCTGATCGGGGACGACGCCGTCAAGGCTTTGACGATTGTAATCGACAACCCACCAGCAATTGCGAAGGCCGTGTTTCCAGCCCTCCCACAGCGCCTCGTACATGTTGCCTTCGTCCATTTCGGCGTCGCCGACCAGCGCCACCATGCGGCCGGGCTCTTTCTCGGCGACGCTGTCGAAATGGCGCCGCACATAGTCCTGCGTCATCGACAGAAATGACGTCATGGCGGGACCCATGCCGACGGACCCGGTCGAGATATCGACATCGTCGGCGTCCTTGGTGCGCGACGGATAGCTCTGCGCGCCGCCGTAGGCGCGGAAATTTTCCAGATTCTCGCGCGTCTGATGCCCCAGCAGATACTGGATGGCATGGAATACCGGGCTGGCATGCGGCTTGACGGCAACCCTGTCCTCGGGCCGCAACGCCGACAGATACAGCGCACTCAAAATCGCCACCGACGAGGCGCACGATGCCTGATGACCACCGACCTTCAAGCCGTCCTTTTTCTCGCGGATGGCATTCGCATGGTGAATGGTCCATGTCGAAAGCCAGAGGATTTTCTGCGCCAGATCCTCCATGCACTGCAATTTGTGTGCAGGGTCGTCTATTGCCGGTTCGTCAAAGGGTGCCATTGATGTTCTCCTATGACGGCAATATAGCTCAAACGTGAAAACAGGTCATTGCGATGTGTAGCTGTTTTACGGTATTTTTAGCAATATTCGGGAATATAACCACCATAACAGGACAGAATATGCCACAAAATGCCTTGGATGAGATTGATCAGAAAATACTCGCCGCACTGCAGGCAAACGCCCGGCTGAGTAATGTCGAGCTGGCGAACAGTGCCGGATTGTCGCCATCGCCATGCCTCCGCCGGGTAAGGGCGCTGGAAGACGAGGGCGTCATCAAGGGATACGCGGCGCTGGTCGATCAGGAGGCGGTGGGCTTGCCGGTCAGTGTCTTCGTCATGGTCAGTCTGGAGCGTCAGGTGGAACAAGCGCTGGAGATATTCGAAGAGCGGGTGCGCGCTCTCCCGGAAGTGATGGAGTGTTATTTGATGACCGGCGACAGCGACTATTTACTGCGCGTCGTAACCCGCGACCTGCAAGCGTATGAGCGGTTTCTGATGCATCAGCTGACCAAGTTTCCGGGGGTCAGTTCCATCAAGTCGAGCTTTGCGCTGAAGCAGGTCGTGTATCGTACCGCGTTGCCGATCGCCGGCCCGGTGAAGCCCTTGTGAAGGATTGCCCGCTTGAATCGTCTATACGTCCGGGTCTGCATTTTTCTGTTTCTGTGTGCAGCATTTCCGGTTTCCGCCGCGCCCGTTAAGGAACTTTGGCCGAAATGGAGGCAAAACAACCCCGATTCCGCGATTTCGCTGGATCACGGCATCTGGCAGCGGTTTTTAAAGACGTACGTCAAAGACGATCCGGCGGGACTGAACAGGGTCGACTATGCGGGGGTGACGGCTGAGGACAAACGGGCCCTGTCATCGTATCTGGACGGGCTGGCTGCGACGCCGGTCTCCACCCTGAACCGGGGCGAGCAGCAGGCCTACTGGATCAACCTCTACAATGCGCTGACGGTGCAGGTGATCGTCGATCATTATCCGGTCAAATCGATCCGCGACATCGACATCTCGCCGGGGCTGTTCAGCGACGGGCCATGGGCGAAGAAGCTGATAAAGATCGAGGGCGAAGAGGTCAGTCTGGATGACATCGAACACCGCATCCTGCGACCGATCTGGAACGACCCGCGTCTGCACTATGCCGTCAACTGCGCCTCGGTCGGGTGTCCCGATCTGATCGCGCGCGCCTATACGGCGGCCGACATGGACAGGCTTTTGAGCGCGAACGCCGTCACCTATGTGAACAGTCCGCGCGGCGTGAAGATCGCCGACGGCGGCATCACGGTTTCGAAAATCTATGACTGGTTTCAAGAAGACTTCGGCGGCAGCGAAGAAGGCGTCATCGCACATCTGATGCAGTACGTGACGGGGGACAGAAAAGCGGCGCTGGAATCGGCGACGTACATTGATGATTACGATTACGACTGGTCGCTGAACGGCGTCGCGCATAAATGACGCCGGCCGTTACCGCAGAACGATGTTCCGGATCAATCCTCTGGACGTCATCCCCAGATCATCCGAGTCACCGGACAGGCCGATATAGGCCACGCCCGGCGGCGCGGTGCCGAAGGCGCGGCGGCAATCGGCGGCCAGCGTCGACACCATGGCCTTGAGGTGCGACGCCATAGAGCCGTCCGGGAAGGCGACGTAGATCGACAGGGTACGGTCGTCGCCGTCGGTTTTGTGAGATCGGTTTTCGTTGCCGGCGCAAATCACACGCCGGTGAGGATCACGCGTTGTCCTGTTTGATCGCTTCAAGGATCGCATCGGTGACCTCGCGCGACGTTGCCGTGCCGCCGAGATCGCGGGGCAGGTGGGTGCCTTCGCCGGTGACCCGTTCGATGGCTTTCATCAGACGCTGTGCGGCGGCGACCTCGCCCTGCTGTTCAAGCAACATGGCGCCGGACCAGAACGTGCCGAGCGGGTTGGCGATGCCCTTGCCCATGATGTCGAAGGCCGAGCCGTGGATCGGCTCGAACATCGACGGCGCATCGCCTTCGGGGCGCAGGTTGCCGGTCGGTGCGATGCCGAGCGAACCGGAAAGCGCGGCCGCCAGATCGGACAGCACGTCGGCGTGCAGGTTGGTGGCGACCACGGTGTCGATGGTTTCAGGTTTCAGGACCATGCGCGTCGTCATGGCATCGACCAGCATCTTGTCGGTGGTAACGTCGGGATAATCGCCCTTGATCTCTTCGAACACCGCATCCCAGAACACCATGCCGTGACGTTGCGCATTCGATTTCGTGACCAGCGTCAACAGCTTGCGCGGGCGCGAGCGGGCCAACTCGAAGGCGAAGCGCTGGATGCGCTCGACGCCGGTGCGGGTGAACACGGCAACGTCCATGCCGACTTCTTCCGCCAGGCTCTGGTGCACGCGGCCGCCGACCCCGGCGTACTCGCCCTCGGAATTTTCGCGGACGATGACCCAGTCCAGCTCCTTGGCGGTGACGCCCTTGAGCGGCCCTTCGATGCCGGGCAAAAGCCTGGACGGCCGCACGTTGGCGTACTGGTCCAGCGTCTGGCAGATTTTCAGGCGCAGCCCCCACAGCGTGATGTGGTCGGGCACGCGCGGGTCGCCGGCCGAGCCGAACAGAATGGCGTCGAAGGCGCGCAGCGTCTCAAGCCCGTTGTCGGGCATGAAATCGCCTTTTTTCAGGTAGCGTTCGGACCCCCAGTCAAAGCGTTCGGATTTGATCTCGAAACCGCCGTCACGCTTGGCGACGGCATGCAGGACTTCCATCCCGGCATCGATGACTTCGGGGCCGATGCCGTCACCCGGAATGGCGGCGATGTTGATGACGCGCTTGCTCATGGTATTCTCGTTCCTTGTCGTGACGGCGGTTGTGCAAATACGGACCTCTTTAATATGGGGCCGGGCGCCGCTTTGAAAGGGTGGATTACGTGGCCGCACTGGGCAAAATCCGAAGCTGGGAAGCCTTCAGCGCGTGGTGTGACGACCGCGGCCTGACATCCGCGCCCGCCAACCCGTGGACGCTGGCCGCTTACATCCGCGTGCTCGAAGGCTCGATGCGGTTCGACGCGCTCAAGCGTCACATCGATCAGATCGGCCAGATGCATTTCGAAAAGCGCCGCACGCGGCCCGACCGCGAACCCTCGGTACAGCGCATGCTCGATGCCGTTCGCCGCCGCGCCGAGGCGAAAAAACGCGCCCAGGAAAAGGCTAAGAAAAAGCCGCCCGTGCCGCCGCTGTTCCAGGCGGAAGATTTCCTCGACGACAAACCGCCGAAAAAACCCCGCACCCGGGCGACCGGCAAAACCAAAGCGAAAAGCCGCGCGTTGCGGGTGACGCCGAAACTGGTCAGGCGGAAACGGGTTTAGGTTTATCCGGTCCGATGCTTCGAGACGGCCTTGCGGCCTCCTCAGCATGAGGATTGCCATTCAACCGGAAGCAGACGTCCGCTTCGGGCCCTGCGGCCGTCCGCATATGACACAAGACAGGCGTAAATCATCTCTTCGTCGTTGTCGCCATTCTCATTGATCCAAAAGTTAAGTTGGACCATGCTAGGCTTCTCGTAACAATTAAGATGGGAAATAGTTTATGTCAGTTGGGCATAAAGGCCGCTGTCTATGCGGAGACGTCGAGTACGATACTGGGAGCGAACCACTTTGGGTGACGGTGTGTTACTGCCGGTTCTGCCAGCGAGCTACCGGTTCGGATCGAATGATAGAGCCCATATTCGAAAGCGAGACCTTTACGTTCACCCAGGGCGATCCAGCTAAGTTCACAACGCCCTCGGAAGGAAGTGGAAAAGACGTACACGTTCATTTTTGTTCTAGATGTGGAACCAAGCTCGCTTTGACTTTCGAACGTTGGCCGGATCGCCTTGGCATTTATATCGGCACTCTTAATGATCCGACATCAATTTCGGCTACGCCCGAAAACAGTAAACACATCTTTGTCTCCGAAGCGCGTCCTGGAACGATCCTTCCTCCTGATTTTAAGACCTTCAATCGCCATGCTGCCGAGAACGACGGAACCCCGATTGAACCGATAATTCATACATCGGCACATCTGGTTTAAAACTGAGTTGCTCAATCGGTGACGAGAGGAAATCGATTTCATCGGGGCTAACTGAGACCACTCAATCGTCCGCTACGACGGCGTCGGCTTCAACTTCCACCAGCCATTCCGGGTTCACGAACCGGGTTATTTGCATGATTGTATCGACTGGTTTTGGTTCACGGCAAAACTTTGCTCGAACATCAATCACGGATTTCCAGTCGTCAATATCCGTAAGGATAATGCGTGTCCGTACAACATCCTTCCAACTTGACCCAGCGCGTTCCAAAGCATCCCCGATGATTTCGAATATTCGCTCCGCCTGGCGTCCGGCATCACCGATACCGACTGTTTTGCCCTCGTGATCAACAGGTGCCGTTCCACCAATTGTAATATAGGGACCAACCCGAACAGCTCTCGCAAATCCGACAATTTCTTCCATAGGGTTGCCGTTCAACACAAGTTGCCGCTTCATGTTTATTAGCCTCCAAATACCTTAGCTTAGAAAACTAACCGCCAAATGTTATGTGTCGTACTTCACTTTTTGGATACTGCCGCGTCCACTTTGGCTGACAGCAGCCGTGTTTGACGTGTTGGAAATTCGTCTCCGTTTGACGCAAGCCGGCATGCCGGTGAAATCAGAGATCGACGGCCGGTGCTCTCAAGAGATCTGCCGGCCATGAAGCAACAACCGAAGCCCCGCCCCCCGGAATGTTCGTCAGGGTTAAGGTGCCGCCTCTGGCCTCGATGTAGCGCTTGCAAATGTATAACCCGAGACCAAAGCTTTTCTTGGCGCCTGATGAATGCACAGGGTCTGAAACGAGAAAGGGTTGTCCATAATTTTCGAGAATGGAATCGGAAAAACCTTCGCCACAATCCCTCACCTCAAAAACAAAACGATCCTCATCTGTAAGCGACCACCGGACCTTTATGACAGTTCCTTCGGGGGAAAAGCGTATTGCGTTGGAAATCAGATTGCTTTGGATTTGCATTGCCACTTTCTTATCCGCTCGAATAACCGAGGGCATGTTTTCAGAATAAGAAAATTCAATTGAAATGTCGTTTTCCCGAACGATCGGATCGAACGTCTTGATCAAACTCGCCGTATGCTCAAGTGGATCATAGATTTCCAGGTTCACTTCGAACTTGTTTGCCTCAAGCTGGCTCAGATCGAGAATTTCATTAACCAGCCACAACAAATGCGTGGCGCTGCCATGAATTATTTCATGATATTCGCGGTACTTCTCGTTCCCGACCGGGCCGTGAATTTCTTCCTCCATTAGCTGTATGAACCCAAGGATTGAATTGAGCGGGGTCCTCAGATCATGGCTCATTGAGGCCAAAAAGGCCGACTTGGACCGACTGGCTTTCTCGGCATCCTCCAGCGCAGATTTAAGTGCCTCCTCCGCCTGTTTGAGACTCGTGATGTCGATGGCGGAAGACACAATATATGTAACCTGACCATGTTCATTTTTTACAGGTGACTTGGTTGTTAACCAGGTATGTTCGACCCCCTTAGTATCGGCATAGGTTTCTTCATATGGCCCCAGGGTTTCCCCCGTCCTGATAACCTCTTTGTCAAACCCTTCGGTTTTTCCGCCGTATTCCAGGTTAAGCAGTTGCCCTGCCTTCTTGCCCGAGACCAGTTCAGGGCGGGTGCCGTAGAGAGTTGCCTGATAGTTGTTCATGAATACATAACGCGAGGTCAGGTCTTTGGCGCTGATCATGCCCGGCACGGTGTTGAGCACGGCTTGCAGAAAAGCCTGGTTCCTCTGCGATGCCGCTTTGGCCTGATCGCGCTCGGAAATGTCGTTCATGATGGCCGAGAAGTATGTTCGATTCTCGGAACGCCACACACCGAGTGAGAGTTCGACAGGGAATTCGTGGCCATCCTTGTGCAGCCCGTGCAATTCGACGGACTTACCGATTATCCGGTAGGCCTTCGTCTTCAAGGCGCGCTTGAACCCGGCTTGATGGGCTTTGCGGTAGCGTTCCGGGATCAAAGTAATTATAGGCTGACCGACGATGTCATCTGCACTGTAGCCGAACGTCTTTTCCGCACCAAGGTTCCACGAAGTGAGGCATCCCTTGTCGTCGACGGAAATAATCGCTGACATGTTTGTCGATTGGTAAAGTGCGTGGAATTGCTCGACGCTTTCCCTAAGGGTATCGTTTGCCTTTTTTTGCTCGATAATTTCACGTTCCAGACCGGCGGTGCGTTCCGCAACCTTTTGGTCCATATGCTTGTTGAGTGGACGCAGTTCTGCCTGAGTTTGTTTTAAGGCATGATTGTCGTGGGCAATTTGCAATCCGGACTGGATCGAATTGCGAAACTCTTTCAAGAGCTTCCTGTGTAGTTCTGAATAGTGGTTCTCTTTTTTGTCGAGAACGCAGATTGTTCCGAAGATTTTCCCGTTGGGCCAACGGATCGGCAATCCGCAATAAGAAATCATGCCAAATTCAATATCGGGGTTTTGCTCCCACCCGGGGGAAGTCAGGGCATTCGTAACGAGAAGTTCTTTGCCGGCCGCCATGACGGTTTCGCAATAGAGCCCGGTATTTAGCTCTGTCCTTTCGCCTTGTTCATATACATTGCCGGGAGATTGGCTTGTGACGAGGACTTCAATTTCATTGGCGTGGACCTGCTTGAGCAGGGCGGCCGGGACCGCACAAGTTTCGGCCAACAGATCAAGTGTTACTTGCCAACTTTCAAGCAAATAAACCGGAATTTTGATTTTATCGGTCGCGTGTAAATTCATTATTACACTTCATCAAAAGTTTAATTTATCAAATGCCCCTTGTGAGACTATGCGCCCATTTATTCACGGGGGAACCATGCATTCCCGGCGATAATCGAACTGGAAGTCCGGTTATGGCTGAGGCTGCCGAAAACTCTGCCCTAAAGCAGTTCCTGGTTTTCACTGTTAATAGAAGCGGATATTTTCATTCCGTTTCCGACTAATGCCGATGACATGATGTATGCGGTCAAGCACGCCTAGCGTAATACTCGCATAATTCATGGCGGCAATCACGATGAATAGCCAATTGATTGATAAGCCGCTTAAGTCCGGTTTTGGCTATTTTCAGAAACTTTGCCGCGTATCTATCCTCGGCGTTTGTGGGTTGAGAGCGGACTTGGGTCTTACTCGACCACCGCCACCGTCGATTTTCCGACACGCACCGCGCCGCGTTCAATCATCACGTGGCCCGTATAGGTGCCGCTGTCCCATGCCGCGCCGCGCTTCTTGCGCCCGGCGAAGCCGTGCCATTTGGCCAGCGGTCGGTCGATCGTCACCCGGTTATGGGCCACGGGTTTTCCGTCGGGTGCGGTGAGCGTCAGGGTGATCCGGTCGCCTTTTTCAAGGCTGAAGATTTCGCTCCAGAACACCAGCGCCGGGACCTGGGCCGCAAACCGTGTCTCTGAAAGCCGTCCGGCCTCGATATCGGCTTTGTTCGGTGCTTCGGTGGCAAACCCAAGGTGAAACGGCTGCGGCCCCGGATAGGCGAGCGCATCGTGGATTTCCGCGGCCCATAGGCCGGCCGGCGCGGCGCCGGCGGCGCAGGCGCTGATATTGCTTTCCCCGGTAAACGGATCGATGATGCGCGTTCCCTGCCGGACGGCAAGATGGATATGCGGAAATTCCGAACGCCCGGAACGGCCGATCCGGCCCAGGACGGCGCCGCGTTCGACCCGCTCGCCCGGCTGCACGCGGATAGACCCTGCTTTCATATGGCAATACTGCGTCGACCAATCATCGCCATGGTCGATGATCAGACCATTGCCGCATTCCCGCCCGCGCAGCGCCGTGGCGCTCTCAAGATCGGCTTTCGTTGAATTGGCAACGCCGTCGCGCACCCTGAGCACGCGGCCCGGCGCCGCGGCCAGGACATCGACGCCCTTTTGCATGACGGCATCGTTGGCGATGGCGATATCGGTCCCCTTGTGGGTGTCATAGCTGAGCCTGCCGCAACGGTAATCCCGCGCACCGGGGCCGGGATCGTGATCGACGAAATTGACCACCCAGCACGACGTGCCCGGCACACAGTCCGCCGGCAGCGAAAACACCGGTGCCTCGGCGCCCGCCCAGGCCGGAAAATGCATGAAAAGGCCGAGTATGAGCGCCAACAGATTTTTTTGCAGTGGCGAAAAAGCCCGCTTTTTCATACCTGTATGGAGGGAATTGCTGCTTTGCATATGGACCTAAAGCCTTGCTTGCTGTAGCTCTCAAAGAACTATATATTGCGTTGCAATAGATTTTGCAGACGCGAAACGCCCAAGAATGGTAAAAGGAAATTCCTTATGGACCAAGTGACCAATCACTCCGACGATCTTCATGGTTATTATTTCGAGGATCTTGAAGTCGGCATGACCGACGTCTTTTCGAAAACCATCACCGAGTCGGACATCGTCATTTTCGCCGGTTTGTCGGGCGACACCAACCCGGTGCACCTGAACGAGGAATTCGCCATGGGCACCATGTTCAAGGGTCGTATCGCGCACGGCATGTTGACGTCCAGCTTTATTTCCACCGTGATCGGCACCAAGCTGCCCGGTCCGGGGTGCATCTACGTCAAGCAGAGCCTGAAATTCAAGGCGCCGGTCAAGGCCGGTGACACGGTCAAGGCGCACTGCACGATTACCGAGCTGGTCCCGGAAAAGAAATTCATCACGCTTCTGACCCAGTGCAAGGTCGCCGGCAACGTTGTCGTCGATGGCGAAGCGACGATCATGGTGCCGTCCCGCCTGGCCTGAACGCCGCGCCGATAATTCCGGAGAAGGGCGTGGGCATGACCTGCGCCCTTTTTCTTTTTAGGGCTATTCAACGTCATTCCGGCGAAAGCCGGAATCCAGTGTATTAGCGATAGCTTCATCGAAGCAGGTGGCCGTCGCCCTGGACCCCGGCCTGCGCCGGGGTGACAGTAGCGGGCTACACAGCAACAGTCTTGACCCTCGGTGAGCCTTACGACACTTTCCAACGCAATGCATATATACAGACAAGCGAAATCGCTGCAGCGGCAGCATCGGGGCGCGGTCATTGCCGTCGGTAATTTCGACGGTGTGCATCAGGGCCACCGCACGGTCATTGCCGAGGCCGGGCGCATCGCCGCGTCCGCATCGCTGCCGTGGGGCGTGCTGACGCTGGAACCGCATCCGCGCAAGGTTTTTCAGCCCGGCGTAGAGCCGTTCCGCCTGACGCCGTTTCGCGCCAAGGCCGAGCGGATCGCCGAGTTGGGCGTGGATTTCCTGATCGCGCAGAAATTCGATCTGGATTTCTCGAAACAGCCCGCCGCCGATTTCGTCGAGACCTATCTGGTCGGGACGCTGAACGTGCATCACGTGGTTGCCGGGTATGATTTCAAATTCGGCCACAAACGCCAGGGCAGCTGCGAAACGCTTTTGGCCGAAGGCCAGAAGCTCGGCTTCGGTTTCACGGTCGTCGCCGCGGCATCGGACGACGGCGGCGGGCTGTATTCATCCAGCCGCACCCGCGACCTGGTCGGCGCCGGAGACATGCCGGCCGCGGCGGCGGTGCTGGGCCGGCCCTTCAGCATCTGCGGGCGGGTCAGCGGTGGTGACAAACGGGGTCGCACCATCGGATTTCCGACGGCGAACCTGTTGCTGGGCGACTATATACGCCCGGCATTCGGGGTTTATGCGGTGCGCGCGACATTGCCCGGCGGCGATGTCGTCGACGGAGTCGCCAATCTCGGGATGCGCCCGACCTTCGACGGCACCGCACCGAGACTGGAAGTGCATTTATTCGATTTCGATGCAGATATATACGATACGCGTATCGATGTGGCGTTGCTTGAAATGATCCGCCCGGAAAAGAAATTTGACGGATTGGATGCTTTAAAGGCACAAATCGCCCGCGATTGCGTTAAAGCGCGCGACATTCTCAAATAAAGTGAAGCCTGAGCCGATGACTGTTGATTACAAATCCACGATTTTCCTGCCGAAAACCGATTTTCCGATGAAAGCCGGTTTGCCGGCGCGTGAGCCGCAACTCCTCCAGCACTGGGCCGAGACCGGTTTCGAAGCCAAGCGCGCCGAGATTTCCAAAGGCCGCGAGAAGTTCATCCTGCATGACGGCCCGCCGTACGCCAACGGTCACCTGCATATCGGCCACGCGCTGAACAAGATCCTCAAGGACGTCATCAACCGCACCCAGCAGATGCTCGGCAAGGATGCCTATTACGTGCCGGGCTGGGACTGCCACGGCCTGCCGATCGAATGGAAGATCGAGGAAAAGTACCGCGAACAGAAGCTCGACAAGGACGCCGTGCCGATCGTCGAGTTCCGCAAGGAATGCCGCGAGTTCGCGACGCACTGGATCGACGTGCAGCGCGAAGAGTTCAAGCGCCTGGGCGTGATGGGCGACTGGGATCATCCCTACACCACCATGAGTTTCGCCGCCGAAGCCACCATCGCCGGCGAGATCGGCAAGTTCCTGATGGACGGATCGCTGTACCGGGGCTCGAAACCCGTGATGTGGTCGCCGGTCGAAAAGACCGCGCTGGCCGAGGCCGAGGTCGAATATTACGACCACACCTCGACGACGATCTTCGTCAAGTTCCCGGTCGTTACCGCGTCGGTGCCCGACATCGAGGGTGCCGCCATCGTCATCTGGACGACGACGCCGTGGACCATGCCCGGCAACCGCGCCGTGGCGTACGGCGACAAGATCGATTACGTGGTGATCGAGGTTAAGGCGGTCGCGGACGAAAGCCTGGCGCGCGTCGGCGAACGTCTGATCGTCGCCAAGGCGCGGCTCGATGCGTTCTCCGAACAGTGCGGCATCACCGAGAGCGTTATTCAGGCCGAGTTCAAGGGCGCCGATCTGAAAGGCACCGTCTGCGCGCACCCGCTCAGGGGGCAGGGCTACGAATTCGACGTCCCGGCGCTGGCCGCCGACTTCGCCACCACCGAGGAAGGCACCGGCATCGTCCATATCGCGCCCGGTCACGGCGCCGACGACTGGGTGCTCGGCATGTCGAACGGCATCGAAGTGCCGCAGACGGTCGGCGAGGGCGGCACGTACTTCGACCATGTGCCGATTTTTGCCGGCGAGCATGTCTATAAATGCAACGATCACGTCGCCGAGGTTCTGAAGGACGCCGGCGGACTGTTGGGCAAGGGCAAGCTCCAACACCGCTATCCGCATTCGTGGCGCTCCAAGAAACCGCTGATCTTCCGCAACACGCCGCAGTGGTTCATCTCGATGGAGACCACCGGGCTCCGCGACAAGGCCCTCAAGGCCATCGACGAGACCCGCTTCGTCCCGGCATCGGGACAGAACCGCTTGCGCGGCATGATCGCCGAACGCCCGGACTGGGTGGTGTCGCGCCAGCGCGCGTGGGGCGTGCCGATCACGGTGTTCGTGAATAAAGAGACCGGCGAGCCGCTCCGCGATCAGGCTGTGCTCGACCGCATCACCGCGGCCTTCAGGGAAGAGGGCGCGGACGCCTGGTTTGCATCCGATCCGTCGCGCTTCCTCGGCAACGACTATAACGCCGACGACTTTGAACAAGTCACCGATATTCTCGATGTCTGGTTCGATAGCGGCTCGACCCATGCCTTCGTGCTCGAAGACGGGCCGTGGGAAGGGCTCAAGTGGCCGGCATCACTGTACCTCGAAGGCTCCGATCAGCATCGCGGCTGGTTCCATTCGTCGCTTCTGGAAAGCTGCGGCACACGCGGCCGTGCCCCTTATGAAGCGGTGCTGACGCATGGCTTCGTGATGGCCGAGGACGGCCAGAAGATGTCGAAGTCGCTGGGTAACATCGTCGCGCCGCAGGACGTGATGGACCAGTACGGCGCCGACATTCTGCGCATCTGGGTCGTCAACTCGGATTACTCCGAAGACCTGCGCATCGGCCCGGAAATCATCAAGCAGCAGGCCGATATCTATCGCCGGCTCAGGAACACGCTCCGCTTCATGCTCGGCAACCTGGCGGATTTCTCTGAGTCCGAGCGCATCGAAAACACCGCCGAGCTGCCGGAACTGGAACGCTGGGTGCTGCACCGTATCCATGAGATGGATGCGGCGCTCAGAAAGGCCTGCCATGATTTCGATTTCCAGCCGTTCTTTGCCGAGCTGCACACGTTCTGCGCCGTCGATCTTTCGGCGTTCTATTTCGACATCCGCAAGGATGCGCTTTACTGCGACCGGCCGGACGGCGACCTGCGCCGTGCCGTGCGCACCGTGCTCGATACCCTGTTCGATCATCTGACGGCATGGCTGGCCCCGGTGCTGTGTTTCACGGCGGAAGAAGCCTGGCTGACCCGCAACCCCGATCAGACCGCGGGCAATTCCGTGCACCTGCGCACCTTCCCGGACGTCCCGGCAAGCTGGTCCGATCCGGCGCTGGCCGAGAAATGGGGCCGGCTGCGCACGCTGCGCCGGGCCGTCACCGGTGCGCTTGAAGTGGCGCGTGCGAACAAGATCATCGGCGCCAGCCTGCAGGCGCATCCCAGGGTCTATGCCGCCGACGCATACCGCGCCGCCTGTGACGGTCTCGATCCGGCGGAACTCTGCATCACGTCCGGCTTTACGTTCGCAGACGGCGACGCGCCGGCCGATGCGCACCGGCTCGAGGATATCGCCGACATCGCCGTCGTCGTTGAAAAGGCCGACGGTGAAAAGTGCGAGCGTTGCTGGAAGGTGCTGGAAGAGGTCGGCAGCGATCCCGAGCACCCGACCGTGTGCGGCCGCTGCGCCGATGCGGTGCGCAACTTCAAACCGGCGGCGGCGTGAGCAAAAGCGGCGCCGCGCTCAGCCGAAAGTCCGGTGCGGCGGTTGCCGTCCTGGCGCTGGTTTTCGACCAGGCGTCGAAACTGTGGATACTCGAAAGCGTGATGCAGCCGCCGCGCGTGATCGAGATCACGCCGTTCTTCAACATCGTTCTGGCCTGGAACCGCGGCGTCAGCTTCGGCATGTTCAACCAGCAGAGCGACTATGGCCCTTATCTGCTGACCGGCCTGGCGGTGGCGATCATCATCGGGCTCGCGGTCTGGCTGTGGCGCGCGACGACACGTTCGTCCGTCCTCGCGCTCGGCCTGATTATCGGCGGCGCCATCGGCAATGTCGTCGACCGCGTTCAGTACGGCGCGGTCATTGATTTTCTCGATTTTCATGTCGCCGGCTATCACTGGCCGGCTTTCAACATTGCCGACAGTGCGGTTTGCGTCGGCGCGGTGATTTTAGTATTGGAATCCTTGTTTACCCGAGGCGAAACGTCATAGACTCGCAAGATCGGTGATCAATGACTGGAAACGGACAGTTCGGCATGTTTCGACGCACGCTTGGCATCGCAATGATGGCTTCCCTGGCAATCACGCTCAGCGCGTGCGAGTCGGCGAAGAAAGTGCTGAGCAATCCCAAGGATGCGCCGGACGAATTCGTCGTCTATCAGCGCCCGCCGCTCAGCCTGCCGCCTGAATTTTCCCTGCGCCCGCCCGGCAGCGGCGAGAACGGTCCGCAGGCGATCACGCCGAGCGATCAGGCGCGCGCCGCGCTGTTGCAGCAAAAGCCGCAGATCCGGGGCCAGCAGCAAAAAGACCCGAACCTGTCCGACGGTCTGAATGCGATCATGGCCAAGACCGGCGCCAGCAATGCCGATCCGGCGATCCGCGAGGTCGTCAATGCGGAAACCACGCTGCTGGCCAAGGAAGACAAGCGCCTCGCCGACAAGATGATCTTCTGGGTCGATGACAAGCCCTATCAGGGGACCGTCGTCGATGCCGAAAAGGAACAGCAGCGCATCCGTGAAAATCAGGCGCTCGGCAAACCGATCACCGAAGGCGTAACGCCGCAGGTGAAGAAAGCGCGCGGCACCAAGGGCCTGCTGGAGTTCTAACATTACTCATCCGAGGCGTCCCGCCCGTTCACTCGAATTTCATCACCATTGTCCTGAACTTGGTTCAGGACCCACAAGCTATGGATCCCAAATCAAGTTTGGGATGACGGTCTTGGTTGTTCAGTGACGGCTGCCCCGCCCGTCATTCCGGCGCAGGCCGGAATCCAGAGCGGTGTGGCGTCTTGTCACGAAAAATCGGGCGCGTATCCCTGGACCCCGGCCTGCGCCGGGGTGACGATTTCGGATCAACACGCAAGTTCGTCACACCCCCGCTTCTTTAAATCTTTGTAACCTTTCGGTGATCAGGCCCGATTTCCATTGATCTGATCGCGGAACCCGTCCATATCCGTGCTATGCGGATTTTACGGTCATATACGGGCGTTTTCGTCGCAGTGGCGGTTCTCTGCGTTTTCCTGCCGACGCGCGGCTGGTCGCAGATTTTCGATCCCGACACATTCACCCTCAAGAACGGCATGCAGGTCGTGGTGATCTCCAATCACCGCGCGCCCGTTGTCCGCCACATGGTCTGGTACAAGGTCGGCGCCGCCGACGAAGCCCCGGGTGAAACCGGCATCGCACACTTGCTGGAACACCTGATGTTCAAGGGAACCAAGAACTTCGGCCCGGGTGTGTTCTCGGCGCAGGTGGCCCGCAACGGCGGCCAGGAAAACGCCTTCACATCCTATGACTACACGGCCTATTTCCAGACCATCGCCCGCGACCGGCTGGAGATGGTGATGCGCATGGAAGCCGACCGCATGACCAATCTGTTGATCAGCGAGGCGCAGGTCGCGCCGGAACGGAACGTGGTGCTCGAAGAGCGCCGCTCCAGAACCGACAACAACCCGAGCGCGCAGTTGCGCGAACAGGTCAGCGCGGCGCTGTATCTGAATTATCCGTACCGCCGGCCGATCATCGGTTGGGAACACGAAATCCGCGCCCTGGATGTCGATCGCATCCTCGCTTTCTATAAACGTTACTACGCACCCAATAACGCCGTCCTCGTCGTCGAGGGCGATGTCACCGCCCAGGAACTGAAACCCTTGGCGGAAAAGTATTACGGCGCCATTCCGCGCGGCCCGGACATCGTCCGCGAGCGGACCACGGAACCGCCGGCGCGTGCCGACCGTCAGGTCACCCTGGCCAGCGAACGGGTCACGCAGCCAAGCTGGTCCAGGCGTTATCTGGCGCCGAGCTACCGCTATGGCGCGTCCGAGCACGCCTATGCCCTGCAGGTGCTGGCGGAAATTATCGGCGGCGGCCCGTCGAGCCGGCTGCACAGGAAACTGGTCATGGAAGACGCCATCGCGCTTTCCGCCGGGGCGTTTTATGACGCGGACGACCTGGGGCCGGCTGCGTTCGGGTTCTATGCCCAGCCGAAACCGGGCGTCGACATGGCAAAGATCGACAGCGCCGTGATGATGGAAGTCGAGCGGGTTTTACAAACCGGCGTCACCAAGCCCGAAGTCGACGGCGCGCTCGAGCGGATGCGCAACAATGCCGTTTTCGCGAAAGACGATTTCGGCACCGCGGCGCGGATCTTCGGCGCGGCGCTGACCAGCGGTGGCAGTGTCGAGGAAGTCGAAGACTGGTTGCAGCGCATCGGCAACGTCACGGCCGAGGATGTCGCGGCGGCGGCCCGCTATGTCCTGCAGGGCAAGCATTCCGTGACCGCGGAACTGCTTTCGAAACCGCAAAGCTGAACCGATGAAACGGATATTCACCCGCTTCTCCGCCCTGATCGCCACCGCCTGCGTTGTTGTTCTGCTGGCGTCTGCACCGGCCCGGGCGGTCGAGGTCGAGCGGGTGGTCTCCGCGGGCGGCATCGAGGCCTGGCTGATCCGCGATCCCTCCAACCCGATCACGACCATGAAACTGTCGTTCAGGGGCGGCACCGCGCTTGATCCGGACGGCAAGGGCGGGCTTGCCAATTTCGTCGCATCGACGCTGGACGAGGGCGCGGGCGATATGGACAGCGCAGCCTTTCAAGAGGCGCTCGACGAACGGTCGATCTCGCTCCGCTTCAGTGCCGGGCGCGATACCTTTCGCGGCTCGCTCAAGACCTTGAACAAATACCGCGACGATGCGTTCGAATATCTGCGCCTGGCCCTCAACGAGCCGCGTTTCGATGCCGAGCCGCTGACGCGGATGCGTGCGCAGATCCTGTCCGGCATCAAGCAGCAGAATGAAGATCCCGGAAATCTGGCGAGCCGGGCGATTTTCGAGACCGCCTTCGAGGGCCATCCCTATGCGCGCGACAATGACGGCACCGCCGAAAGCGTCAGCGCCATTACGCCCGAAGACATGCGCCGCTTCGTTCGCCAGCGTCTGGCAAAAAACAATCTTTTGATCGGCGTCGTCGGCGACATCGATGCGGAGACGCTGAAGGGCTATCTGGACCGTGCATTCGGATCGCTGCCGGAAAAAGCATCGCCCTGGCAGGTTGAAAAAATAACCCCCAAGCTGAGCGGCAGCGTCAAGGTGATCGATGTCGATGTGCCGCAAAGCTCGATCCAGTTCGCGCAGCCCGGCATTCTCAGGAACGATCCGGATTTTTACACCGCCTATGTGCTGAACTACGTCATTGGCGGTGGCGGGTTCGTGTCGCGGTTATACGAGGAAGTCCGTGAAAAGCGCGGTCTTGCCTACTCCGTTTATACCTATCTGATGCCGCTCGATGCGGCCGGCGCCGTCATGGGCGGGGCCGGGACCGCCAATGCCCGCGTTGCCGAGACGGTCGCGACGGTGCGCGAGGTCTGGAAACGGTTTGCCGCCGAAGGGCCGACGGCGGCAGAGCTGAAAGACGCCAAAACGTATCTCACCGGGGCCTTCCCGATGCGCTTTACCTCGTCGTCGGCGATTGCCGGGATGCTTGTGGGGATGCAGGAAGAGGGCCTCGGCATCGATTATATCGACAAGCGCAACGGCTATATCGAAGCGGTGACGCTGGAAGACGCCAGGCGGGTGGCACAGCGCCTGTATCAGCCGGATAAACTGACCTTCGCGATCGCCGGGAAACCGGAAGGTATTTCCTCCGTCAACTGAACTGCGTTCATTTCATCCTGGGCGTACCGCCCGCATCCTGAGGAGCGCGTGAAACGCGCGTCTCGAAGGATGGAGGTGGGTGATTGTCTCCGGCCCCGATGCGCATTTCCAAGGTGGCACCCGGCGCAGGCTTTTGATACAAGTGCCCATGTCACTGATTTCCGAAACCGCCGTCTGGCAAACCCTCCTGCACGCACGCGAGCAGATGCGGGGAACGTCGCTCGTGGATCTGTTCGCGGCCGATGCCCGCCGCGCGGAAACGCATGCCCTGGATCTGGGCGATTTGTATGTCGATTTCTCGCGCCAGCTGGTATCGGACGAGGCGCTTGTCGGGCTCAAGGGGCTGGCCGAAAGCGCCTGCGTCGGTGACTTTCTCGAACGCATGGCGGCCGGGGGGATCGTCAATATCAGCGAAGGCCGCGCCGCGCTGCATACCGCGGTGCGCGGGACCGGCGGCGAAGCGTCCGTGCGCGATGCATGCCGGGAAATCGATGCGCAGTTGCAGACGTTCGTTCAGGGCGTTCACGACGGCACCATTGTTTCCGCGTCGGGGGCGCCTTACCGGTCCGTTGTCGCCATCGGCATCGGCGGTTCCGAACTGGGGCCGGTACTGGCCCTCGATGCGCTTCGCGACAGTCTTGGTATGAAGCTGGATGTCCGGGTCTGCGGCAACATCGACGGCACGGCTTTCAAGCGCGCGTTCGAGGCGTTCGATCCGGCCGAGACACTGGTCCTGGTGATCTCCAAATCCTTCACGACCATGGAAACGCAGGCCAACGCCGAGCGCGCGCAGGCCTGGATGCAAAAGGGGGTCGGCGAGCGCTGGGCGGAAAACTTTGCCGCCGTCAGCGCCAATCTCGCCGAAGTGGAAAAATTCGGTATTTCAAAAGCGCGCACCTTCCCCATGTGGGACTGGGTCGGCGGGCGCTATTCGCTGTGTTCCGCCGTCGGCCTGCCGGTCGCCCTGGCCTTCGGTTGGGAGGCGTTTCAGGAGATCCGCGCCGGCGCCGCTGAAATGGACCGCCACGTGCTGAGCGCGCCGGTGTCCGAAAACGCGCCTTTGATGATGGCCCTGCTGACGGTCTGGAATGCCAGCTTCATGGGGTTCGCGGCAGAGGCCTGTGTGCCGTACGATACGCGCTTGCAGCGCCTCGTCGGACACCTGCAGCAGCTTGAGATGGAAAGTAACGGCAAGCGTGTGACCCAGGGCGGCGTTGCGGTCGATTACAACACGCAGCCGGTTGTCTTCGGCAGCATCGGGGTCAATGCGCAGCACGCATTTTTTCAACAGCTGCACCAGGGCATGACGCCGACGCCGGTGGATATTCTGTTGCCGGCGCGATCCGCGGCGGGCGACGAGCCGCTGCACGATCTGCTGATTTCCGGCGCCCTTGCGCAGGCCAATGCCCTGGCGTTCGGGCGTGAAAACGTGGCCGAGCCGCACCGCCATTATCCGGGCAACCGGCCGTCGACGCTGATCGTCTATAACGACCTGACACCGCGTATTCTCGGCAAGCTGATTGCGCTTTATGAGCACAAGACCGTGTGCGCCGGGGCGCTCTGGGGCATCAATCCGTTCGATCAGTGGGGCGTCGAGCTCGGCAAGGCGCTGAGCGACAGCATCCTGCATGTGCTGGACGAGATCGACAGCGCGCCCTCGTCGCTGGTCCCGCTGTTGGGTGTTTTGCGCAGGATGCGCCTGCCATGACGATCCGCCGGCTGCCCGAGACGCTGGTCAACCAGATCGCCGCCGGCGAGGTGGTGGAACGGCCGGCCTCGGCGGTCAAGGAACTGGTGGAAAACGCCATCGATGCCGGGGCCACGCGCATCGACGTTGCGGCCCGCGACGGGGGGCAGACGTCGATTACGGTGAGCGACGACGGGCGCGGCATGACATCGGATGAACTGCTGTTGGCGGTCGAACGGCATGCCACCTCGAAGCTGCCCGATGAAGATCTGACGATGATCTCGACGCTGGGTTTTCGCGGCGAAGCGCTGCCGTCGATCGGCGCCGTCAGCCGCTTGACGATTACCAGCCGCACCGCGGACGCGGACGGGGCGTGGTCGCTGGCCATCGAAGGCGGCCGCATCCGCCCGCCGGAACCCGCGGCGCTGTCGCAGGGCACGCGGATCGATGTCCGCGATCTGTTTTATGCGACCCCGGCGCGGCTCAAGTTCCTGAAAACACCGCGTACCGAACAGTCGCGTATCAATGAGGTCATGCAGCGCCTTGCCATGGCGCATCCGGAAATCGGCTTTACGCTGAACGACGGCAACCGCGACGTGATGAAGCTGCTGCCGGAAACCGGCGATCTGTTCGATGCCCGCCTTGAGCGGCTGGGCGCGATCATGGGCCGGGATTTCCGCGAGAACGCCTTCGCCATCGATGCCGAACGGGAAGGCTACCGGCTCACCGGGTATGCCGGCGTGCCGACGCTGAACCGGGGCAATGCGCAGATGCAGTTTCTGTTCGTCAACGGCCGCCCGGTCCGCGACAAGCTTCTGCTCGGCGCGGTCAGGGGGGCGTACCGGGAATTTCTGGCGTCCGACCGGCATCCGTTGCTGGCGCTGTTTCTGGAAATCCCGCCCAGGCACGTCGACGTCAACGTGCACCCGGCGAAGACCGAGGTCCGGTTTCGCGATGCCGGTATGGTCCGGGGCCTGATCGTCGGTGCACTTCGTCACGGTCTGGCGGAAGCCGGTCACCGCGCGTCGACGACGGTCGCGGACAGTGCGCTGGGCGCGTTCAAGCCGGGCGGATTGCCGCCGGGCCGGGGAAGCCCTGGCGGCAGCGGTGGCAGCTATGCCTACCGGCCCGACACCCCGTCCGCCGGGCTTGCGGACAGGACCCGGGATTTTTATCGCCCGCTCGACGGTCTGGATGCCGCCCCGTCGGCGCGCATGGAAGCGGAAACGGATAGCGCTCAAGACGTGCCGGGCGATCACCCGCTTGGGGTCGCGCGCGCGCAGCTTCACCAGACCTACATCGTCGCGCAGACGGCGGACGGCATCGTCGTCGTCGATCAGCACGCGGCGCACGAACGCCTGACCCAGGAAAAGATCAAGACGGCCATGGCCGGGGGCGAGGTGCCGCGGCAGATGCTGTTGATCCCGGAAGTGGTGGAAATGGACGAAAGTGCCTGCGAACGGGTGCTGGCCAGGGCCGATGAGCTGGCCGAGATGGGGCTCGCCATCGAGCCGTTCGGCACCGGCGCCGTTGCCGTCCGTGAAGTGCCGGCCATTCTTGGCGAAACCAACGTGCAGGGGCTGATCCGCGATCTCGCCGACGATCTGGCCGAATTCGACGGCGCCATCGCGCTCGAAAAAAGCATCGACGAGGTCTGCGCCACGATGGCCTGCCACGGCTCGATCCGCGCCGGCCGGCGGCTGACGGCGGAAGAAATGAATGCGTTGCTCCGCGAGATGGAAGCGACGCCCCATTCCGGCCAGTGCAGCCACGGCCGCCCGACCTATGTCGAGCTGAAGCTCGCCGACATCGAAAAACTGTTCGGCAGGCGCTAAGCCGCTCTCCCTGGGGAGAGGACAGGTGAGGGGGCTAGTCGACGGACAGAAAACTGACCATGGCGCGGCCGTATTTGCGCTGATCTTCCAGAGCGTAGCCGCGCGGCGCTTCGAATGCGGTGTCGGACGGCGTTTCGACGACGCACAGGCTGCCTGCGCCGACCCAACCGCGCGCCAGCAACGACAGCAGCGTCGGCCCCGAAATATCCTGATCGTACGGCGCATCCAGAAACGCGAAACGCGCCGGGCACGCCGCGATGCGGGGCGGCGGCGGCATTTTCGTGGCATCGAGGCGCAGCACGGTGACGTTGCGGCCCTGTCCCATGGTGCCGGCGTTCTTCAGCACGCATGCCCTGGCCATGTCGTCGATGTCGACGAAGGTGACCGGCTCGGCGCCCCGGCTCATGGCTTCAAGGCCCATGGCACCGGTGCCGGCGAAGACGTCGATCGCCGAGCCGCCTTCGATGTCCGGCGCGAACGCGGCGTGTTCGATGATGTTGAAGATGCTTTCGCGCGCCCGGTCGGACGTCGGGCGGATATCGCGGCCTTCCGGCGCGAGCAGACGGCGGCCCTTGAACTTTCCCCCGACTATTCTCATTTGGCGGTCCTCACCGGGCGATCCTCATTTCAGCAGCATGCCGACCTGTTCACGCAGCGCCTTGGGCCGGATTTCCTCGACCTCGCCCTGTGGCAGATGGCCGATCTGGAACGGACCATAGGCGGTGCGGATCAGCCGGTTCACGGTCAGCCCGATGTGCTCCATGACCTTGCGCACTTCACGGTTCTTGCCTTCCTTGAGCGTCACCGTCATCCATGCGTTGGCGCCGGTGCGGGAATCGAAATTGGCGGTTACCGGCCCGTACTTGACGCCGTCGACGGTGACCCCGTGACCCAGCGACAGCAGTTGCTTGGTGTCGGCATTGCCGTGCACGCGAATGCGATAACGCCGCGTCCAGCCGGTTTCCGGCAGCTCGAGCTTGCGCGCCAGCTCGCCGTCGTTGGTCAAAAGCAAAAGCCCTTCCGAGTTGAAATCGAGCCGGCCGACGGAAATCACCCTGGGCAGATGCGCAGGCAGCGCGGCGAAGACGGTGGGGCGGCCCTGCGGGTCCTTGTGCGAGGTGACGAGACCGGCGGGCTTGTTGTAGCGCCACAGCCGCGTCGGTTCCTTGGTGGGCAGCGTCTTGCCGTCGACGACGATGGTATCGGTTTCGCCGACGACGCAGGCCGGGGTCGTCAGTTTCTGACCGTTGACCTCGACCCGGCCTTCCTCGATCCAGCGTTCGGCCTCGCGCCTGGAACACAACCCGGCACGGGCCATGACCTTGGCGATGCGTTCGCCGGTGGAAGCGGTTTGTTGTTTCTTTGCCATAATGCCTGTCGTGCTGTGCTGCGGGCGGAAAGTCAAGCGTGCTTGACCAGGGCGGGATCGGGCGTCACCAATGAGGCATGAGTGGAACGGACAGCGAAATGATGGCCATCGCCATGGACGAGGCGAACAAGGCCGCCGGGCGGGGCGAGGTGCCGGTCGGCGCCGTGCTGGTGTCGGCCGACGGCCGGGTCCTGGCACAGGCCGGGAACCGGGTCGAGGCGGACGCGGACCCGACCGCGCACGCGGAAATGCTGGTGATCCGCGAAGCCGCCCGCGCCACAGGCTCGCCGCGCCTCGGCGATTGCGATCTGTTCGTCACGCTTGAGCCCTGCGCCATGTGCGCGCAGGCGATGTCGCTGGCGCGTATCCGCCGGCTCGTGTTCGCGGCGTACGATCCGAAAGGCGGCGGCGTCGAGCACGGCGCGCGCGTCTTTTCGCATCCGACCTGCCATCACAGCCCGGAGGTTGTCGGCGGCCTGATGGAAAGCGATGCGTCGGCGATGCTGAAGGATTTTTTCAGGGAACGGCGGTAAGCCCCCTCAACTTTTTTAGCCCCCTCACCTAACCTCTCCCCCACAGGTGGGGGAGAGGGATGAGAACGGGATCTGTCGCGACAGGGTCCCTCTCCCCCGGAACGGGGGAGAGGACAGGTGAGGGGGCGCTTATCTCAGGATTCCGGCGCTAAAGGAAGATTGACCAGCAGGTTCTGCGGTTTCAGGCGCAGGCGTTTCTTCTCGTTCATGGCGAGGCCCATGTAGACGGGCCGCCCGGCGATGTCCGGGGCCATCAGGCTCGGGTCCTTGAAGTCCATGCGGAACAGGGTCAGCAGCCGCTCCATGCGCTCCTCGTCGACATCGTTGCCGTCATAAAGATCGTTGAGGATGGCGCTGGAATCCGTATCCAGGCCGATATGCCAAACCCATTTCTCGTCGGTGATTTTCTGCACCGGCTGGATCGACACTTCGGCGCCGGTGAAGTGCGAAATCCACCCTTCCATCACGCGGCAAAGCGCGTCCAGGCCCGGGCGCGTGAAGGAAAGATCAATGACCATGTCGTGGCGTTCGTCGCGCTGCCAGTATTTGTGGGCGTTTTCTTCCACCATCACGTCAAGCTCGACCTGGCGGGTCTTGATGCCGCCTTCGACCAGAAGTTCGCCGATGGCGCCCATGCCGCCGGTCTGCGCCAGCATTTCGACGGTCTGAAGATCGCCGGCAAGGATCGCACCGTCGTGGACGGTGACGGTCTGCTCGCGGAACAGAAGCTCCCCGGCGCGCGCGCGGAACGGATCGTCGGTGCCCTGCAGGACGGCGCGGGTGATGACCTGCGCCATCTGATCGAGAAACAGCGGCGCGGTCCGCACATCGCCGTCCCTGAACAAATTGAGATAGCAGCCTTCGACGGTCCCCGCATCGATCAGCCGGTCGCGGAAATCGATCAGCACACGGTAATTGTCGCGCCCGTCCGGGTCTTCGAGCGCGGCAATGTCGCCTTCGCTGACCGGGCGTTTCGGGTTGTCCAGAAGTTCGGCGTGAAGTGCGCGTTCCTTGTCGCAGGATTCCTCGACCGGGGCGATTTCGGGACGCGCCAGATAGGCGCGCAGGAAATCGTCGGTGACCGTCAGGTGGCCGTGCGCATCGCGCTTCAAAAGCGAAAAACCGCTGTTCTGCCAGAAGTTCGGCTGGCGCGCCGCCATCGGCGGGGGAAGGTTTTGCATACCCGGCACAGACTCAGTTGTGGCCGGAAATTTCGGCGTGCAGCGGCCTGGTTTCTTCGAACCTGGCTTTCTGTTCGTCGGTTGCGGGCTCTTGATATTTGTCCTTATAGACGTCGTAGGGCATGCCATAGACCATTTCACGCGCTTCGTCCGATGACATGTCCACACCGCGCGCTTCGGCGGCGGCGACCAGCCATTTCGACAGGCAGTTCCGGCAGAACCCGGCCGTGTTCATGATGTCGATGTTCTGTGCGTCGGTGCGTTTCTGTAGGTGCTTGATCAGCCCGCGAAACGCATCCGCCTGAATTTCAGTAAGCGTCTTTTCGTCCATGACCATTTCCTCGAAAGTTTGTTTGTCTTGATATCGATATGGGGACCGGGCCGGTTGTTTGCCAGCTTCCGAAAGTTATCGTCCCACGGCCCGCCAGCCTTATCGTCCCACGGCCCGCCAGCCGATATCCCGCCTGCAGAACCCCTTCGGCCAGTCGATGGCGTCGACCGCCCGATAGGCAAGTTTCTGCGCGTCCTCGACCGTCTTGCCGAGCGCCGTGACACCGAGCACGCGCCCGCCGTTGGCCAGCAGGGCACCGTCGTCGCCCAGCACCGTGCCGGCATGAAACACGGTGACGCCGTCAAGCGCATCGGCATCCGCGACGCCCTTGATTTCGCTCCCCTTGGTGTATTGGCCGGGATATCCCTCCGCCGCCATCACCACGGTCAGCGCCGCGCGCGGGTCCCAGTCGAGTTTAATTTTATCCAGCTCCCCCCTGGCGGCGGCGAGCAGCATCTCCAGCGCATCGGATTTGAGCCGCGCCATGATCGGCTGGCATTCCGGGTCGCCGAAGCGGGCGTTGAACTCGATGACCTTGGGTCCGTCGGCGCCGATCATCAGCCCGGCGAACAATACGCCCTTGTAGGGTTTGCCTTCCTTGGCCATGGCTTCGACGGTCGGCGTGATAATTTCGTCCATGATGCGCTTTTGCATGGCGTCGTCGAGAACCGGCGCCGGGGTATAGGCGCCCATGCCCCCGGTGTTGGGGCCGTGGTCGCCGTCGTGGACCTGTTTGTGGTCCTGTGCGCCGGCGAGCGCAATGGCGCGGGTGCCGTCGCAAAGCGCGAAGAAACTCGCTTCCTCGCCGACCAGGAATTCCTCGATGACGATTTCGGTCCCGGCATCGCCGAACGCTTCCTCGATCATGATCTGATCGACGGCGGCATAGGCCTCGTTAATCGTGTGGCTGAGGATCACGCCCTTGCCGGCGGCCAGTCCGTCGGCTTTGACGACGACCGGATGATTCTTGATGCGGATATATTCCTTGGCGGCGTCCGGTTCGTCGAAACGCTGGTAATCGGCGGTCGGGATGCCGTACTTGGCGAGCAGGTCCTTCATCATCCCCTTCGAGCCTTCGATCTCGGCCGCCGCCGCGGACGGCCCGAACACGGGGACGCCCATCGCTTCGATCCTGTCGGCAAGGCCTGCAACCAGGGGGGCTTCCGGGCCGACCACGACGAATTCGATTTCAAGCTCTTGAACAGCGGCGCATATGGCGTTCAGGTCTTCGGCGCCGATCGCCAGACACTCGGCACAATCGGCGATGCCGGCATTGCCGGGTGCGGCATATAGCTTCGTCAGTTTGGGCGATTTCGACATGGCCCATGCAAGGGCGTGTTCGCGTCCGCCGCCACCAACAAGTAAAACCTTCATCAAGTCACTCCCCTGATCGCCGCCGGGACATGGCCCGGCAATCGGCGGTTGTCATCCCCGCCTGCTTGAGACATACAGTCTAGTTATGAGCGACGCGCCGTCTAGCCATAATCGTGGTCAAAATAATGGCCACGATAGCGGAGATAACGTCCCCGTCTTTTCCGTGACCGAAGTGTCCGGTCTGGTGAAATCGACGGTCGAAGGCGCCTTCAGTCATGTCCGCATCCGTGGCGAGATCTCCGGATTCAAGCGGGCCGCGTCGGGGCACATGTATTTGACCCTGAAAGACGAAAGCGCCGTTATCGACGGCGTTTGCTGGCGCACCACGGCGGGCCGGCTCGGCCTCAATCCGGAAGACGGGATGGAGATTATCGCGACCGGACGGATCACGACGTATCCCGGGCGCTCGAAATACCAGATCGTCATCGAACACATGGAACTGGCCGGCGAGGGCGCGCTGCTCAAGTTGCTCGAGGATCGCAAGCGCAAGCTCGCCGCCGAAGGGCTTTTCGACGAAGACCGCAAACAGGCCCTGCCGTTTTTGCCCGACGTTATCGGTGTCGTCACCTCGCCGACCGGCGCCGTCATCCGAGACATCCTGCACCGGCTGGCCGACCGCTTTCCGCGGCACGTGCTGGTCTGGCCGGTGCTGGTGCAGGGCGAGGGCGCGGCCGAACAGGTGGCCGCCGCGATCCGGGGCTTTAATGCGCTCGGCGGCGCAGGCACCGTGCCGAGGCCGGATTTGCTGATCGTTGCGCGCGGCGGCGGATCGCTGGAAGACCTGTGGGCGTTCAACGAGGAAGCGGTGGTCCGGGCCGCCGCCGAAAGCGACATTCCGCTGATTTCCGCCGTCGGGCATGAAACCGACTGGACATTGATCGATCTGGCGTCCGATCAGCGCGCCCCGACACCGACGGCGGCGGCGGAAATGGCGGTCCCCGTGCGCTATGACGTGATGGCGCAGGTCGCCGATTGCGAGGGCCGTCTGATTCGCGCCGTGCGCCGCAAGACCGACGCCAAGGCGCGCGAGGTCGCGGCACTGGCGCGCGGCCTGCCCAATTTGCGCAGAACGGTTGAGACGGCGGCGCAACGGCTGGATGACTGGTCGGAACGACTGGGCAATGCCTTGAAGGCCGGGATCAGGCACCGCCGCCAGCGTCTGCCGGTACGCCTGACACCGCCAAGGCGCGCGCTCGCACAGGCGACGCAACGCTTCGACGGATCGGCGCGCAACCTGCGGCGCGCCTACACCGACGCGCTTTCCGGGCATGGCCGCTCGCTGGCGCATCTCGGGCAACTGCTGGAAAGCTATTCCTACGAACGCGTGCTCGAGCGGGGGTTCTCTCTGATAACCACGCCGGCGGGCAAGGCGATCACATCCGTCGGCGCGCTTTCGCCGGGCGATGACGTGAATATCCGCCTCAAGGACGGGGTCGCGGCGGCCCGGGTCGCAGGCGGCGGCGCGGCGCAGAAAAAACCGAAGCCCCGCAAACCGGCGCCCGGTGAAGACGATCCGCAGGGGTCCTTGCTTTGAAATACGCGCTTTCACCCCCTCACCTGTCCTCTCCCCCTGAGGGGGGGAGAGGGACTCTCGGTTCGGATGACACCCGTACCCCTCTCCCCCATTTGTGGGGGAGAGGTTGGGAGAGGGGGCTATTGCTTTGTGCGTTGCTGGCGGTGCTGCCATGCGCGGCGCGCGCCGATATCGCGCTGCAGCTTAGCGGTCAGGCGGCCGAAGGCGGCTTGCTGATCGGCAAGACGGTGCCGGGGGCGGTGGTGACGCTCGACGGCAATCCCGTAAAAACGTCAGCGGACGGCGATTTCCTGCTCGGGTTCGGCCGCGACGATGCCGGGACGAAACGCCTGACGGTTTCGCGGGGGACGGAGAAAACCACCCGCGACATCGCCGTCACCGACCGCGATTTCAAGATCGAAAAGATCAACGGGCTGCCCGGCAAGAAGGTGACGCCGGACCCGAAGTCGCTGCAAAGAATCACCCGCGAGAAGGCCGAGATGGAAAAGGCAAAGCGGCAAAGCGACCCGTTAGCGTATTTTCTTTCGGGATTTCACTGGCCGGCGAGGGGGCGCATCTCCGGCGTTTACGGCGCGCAGCGTATCCTCAACGGCAAACCGCGCAGGCCGCATTACGGTACCGACATCGCGGCGCCCGAAGGCACCCCCGTCGCGGCGATGGCGGCGGGCAAGGTTGCGTTCGTGCATTCGGGGATGTTCTTTAACGGCAAGACCGTGCTGGTCGATCACGGACTGGGATTGCGCTCCGTCTATATCCATTTGTCGGCGACATCGGTTAAGCCCGGCGATACGGTCGCGGCCGGACAGAAGATCGGCGCCATCGGCGCGACCGGCCGGGCGACGGGACCGCACCTGCATTTCGGTCTGACACTGGACCGCACACCCATCGACCCGGAGCTGGTTCTGGGCCAAATGCCGGAATGATCTCGCCGGGCCGCATCCTTCGAGACGCGGCATACCGGGCGATCGTGAAAATGTGATACATCCGAATATCAAAGCGTGCTATTATCTCCGCAGTTTGAAAAAGGAGACCACCATGAAATATGGACTTTTGGCTCTTGCCCTGACGGCGTTTGTTGCGTTTGCGGCGTCGCCCGTACTCGCCGAATGTGCCGGTCACGCAAAAACGGCTTCGGTCCCGTCGCAGACGAAAATTGCCGACGGCACGCTTAAACAATCCAAACCGTCCGGTAGCTGATATCCGTCTGTTACCGTGACGCTCAGGAATCCCCCGGCCATCGGTTGTGTAGCCATAACCACTGGCCGGGGTTTTCTTTCACCCAGTCCTCGATGATCGCATTTGCCCGCGCCATGAACGCGGCGACATCTTGTGTCTTGTCGCCGGTGTCTTCGGCATAAATCGGCGCCGATATCTCGACGGTGAAGCGGCAGCCCCGGTTATTGCTGACCTTGTCGCGGATCACCCGGGCCGGGATCACCGGACAGTTGAACCTGAGCGCCAGTTGCGCCAGCGCCGGCGCGGTCATGGCGTCGGTGCCGAAGAACGCGACCGGAATGCCGTCGTTCATTTTCTGATCGGCCATGATGCCGACATGCCTGCCTTCACGAAGCGCCTTGATCATCTGCTTCGCCCCTTCGGCACCCTTCGGGATCATCATGTCGCGGTATTGCCGGCGCCCGCTCATATAGAGCCCCTCGACCAGCCGGTTATTCGCTTCGCGGTAAACGAAGGCCGACGGCACGCCGTGCACGTGCGCGGTCATCGGCGCCAGTTCCCAGTTGCCGAGATGCGCGCTGAGATAAAAGCCTGGCTGCCCGTCGTCGCGGAAATCGATCAGATGCTGCAGGCCGTTGATGCGCACGCGGGGGTTGTCGCCGTCGAAGCGAAACGCACCGATGTGCGGAAACTCTGCGACGGTGCGGCCCAGATTGTCCCACATGTCGATGACGATACGTTCGCAGGCGGCGTCCTCGATGTCCGGAAAGGCGCGCCGGATATTGGCGCGGGCGCGCTGCGACAGCTTCAATGACGGGCCGATGGTTCTTGCCAGCCAGCCGCCCACGGCCGATGCCGCGTCGACGGGGAGGATGCGGAAGATGCCCCAGACGACGGTTGCCGCCAGGGCTTCCAGCGGATGGCGGAGGTATTTTTCGAACGGGGTCTCTGGCCTGAGCATGGCGTCAGTTTAGGCCGATGCGCTCGAGAAGAAAGTTTTCCAGCGCGGGCGCGTCTTCCCATTCAAGCTGCACCGGAAACGGGACGATGCGGGACTTGTAGGCATCGCTGAGCCGCGCATGGTCCTTTTCCGTGGTAACGACCTCAGCCCCGCTGTCTTCGGCGCTCTGCAACAGGAAATCCAGTTCGCGGTCAAGAAACTGATAGTGATCGGGATAGCCGAGCGTCTTTCGGATCTCGGCACCGGCCTCGAGCAGGGTATCGAAGAATTTTTCCGGCCGGCCGATCCCGGCGAAAGCGATGACCTTTTTGCCCTTCACGGACGCCATGCGGGGATCGGGCATGATGCGGGCCTGAAACACCGGCAGGTCTTCGGGGATTGCCGGCACGGCGGGACCGGGGGTGCCGATGATGCAGACCGCGTCGCTGCGCGCAAAGGCGCTTTCGGCGCGTTCGCGGAGCGGCCCGGCCGGGCATACACGGCCGTTGCCGAAGCCGTATCCGCCGTCGATGACCAGAAGGTTCAGGTCCTTGTGCAGTGCCGGATTCTGAAACCCGTCATCCATGATCAGCAGACCGGCGCCGGCATCCGTTGCCGCGCGGGCGGTTTGGGTCCGCTCGGCGCCGACCCAGGTCGGTGCATGGCGGGCCAGGACAAGGGCTTCGTCGCCGACATCCCCGGCGCGGTGAAATGCCGCATCGACACGAACCGGACCGGCGAGCCGCCCGCCGTATCCCCGCGACAGGACATGAACGGCGCGGTTGCCGTCTGATAGTCGGCGGGCCAGATCGAGACAGACCTGGGTCTTGCCGGCGCCGCCCATGACCGCGTTGCCGACGCAGATGACCGGTACCGGCGCCTGCCACAACGGCTTGCGGTTTGCTCTGGCGGTGGTGACGGCGCCATATATGTTGCCGAGCGGAGAAAGGGCGGCGGCCAGAAACTTATCCAGCGCGGCGTCCGGTGCGGCGGCCCAGAAATCAGGCGCGCGCACGGCTTTTCTCCGCGGTGCTGTCCAGCAACGGCGACACATGATCCATGAAAACTTCGAGCACCCGGGATTCACGTTCGACATAGTCGTACGCCGCCTTGGCGCGGGCCTGTGCCTGGGCCGGTTCGCTCAGGTCCCGTTCGACGACGGCCGCAAGTTCGTCGGCATCCTGTACGATCTTCAGCCCGCCGGCCGCATTCATCGCCCGGGTGATTTCATCGAAGTTCCAATAATGCGGACCGGTGATGACCGCCGCGCCGAGGCGTGCCGGCTCGATGCTGTTCTGCCCGCCGGCCGGCACCAGCGATTTGCCCATGAAGACGATCGGCGCGAGACGGAAAATCAGTCCCAGTTCACCGAGCGTGTCGGCGAGATAGATATCGGTTTCCGCCGTGACCGGTTCGCTGTTCGAGCGGACGGCGACAACGGCGCCGCTGTCGCGCAGCATGCGGGCGATGTCGCCGCCGCGTTCGGGATGGCGGGGAACGATGATCGTCAGCAGGTCAGGGTGTTTGGCGCGGACTTTTTGGTGCACGTGCCAGGCGGCTTCTTCCTCGCCGTCATGCGTGCTCGCCGCCAGCCACATCGGGCGCAGGCCCGTACGGGCGCGGATTTCCGCCAGTGTACCTTCGTCACACGGCAGCGCAGGGACGGCAAACTTCATGTTGCCCATGCGCAGAACCTTTTTCGCGCCCAGTGTGCGGAATCTCTCGGCGTCGGTCCCGGATTGTGCGAGCACCAGATCGAAGCAGCCGAGCAGCGAGCGGGCGAGGCTTTTCCAGCGCTGCCAGCGCAGGAACGACGGCGGCGACATGCGGGCGTTGACGAGGACCATCGGGATGCGGCGGTAATGCGTTTCCGCGATCAGGTTCGGCCACAGTTCGGATTCCCACCACAACGCGATATCGGGTTTCCAGTGATCCAGGAAGCCGTTGACGTACGGCAGCCTGTCGACCGGGACGAACTGATGGATCGCCCCTTCCGGCAGGCGTTCGCTCATCAGCCGCGCCGAGGTCACGGTGCCGGTCGTGATCAGGACCGTCGGCGCATTGGCGCGCGCCACGATTTCCTCGATCACCGGCAGCATCGACAGGGATTCACCGACGCTGGCGCCATGCATCCAGATCAGCTGTCCTTGCGGGCGCGGGACGTCGGGTCGGCCCAGACGCTCGTTGAAACGCTGCGGGTCTTCCTTGCCGCGGCGCAGGCGTTTCTTCAGATAAGCGGAAATCAACGGTGCGCCGATGGATGTCACTACACGGTAAAGGGTCAGAATCATGCCGCGAGTCCGTCCGTCGCCTGGGCCGGTTCAACGGGCGTTCTGTGTGTCAGCCGGTCGGCCTGCTCGGTGATTGTATTCAGCCGCTGTTCAAGTTCCCGGCGCAACCCGGCGAGGGCCGCATCATCGGCATCACGCGGCACCGAAAGCGCCTCGCCCCAGATCAGGACCCCGCTTGAAAACGGCAGCGCGGCCAGAAAGCGGTCCCACGAGCCGAGGTTTATGCCGCGCTTGATGCCGTAGGTCACGGGCAGGATCGGCACACCGGACAGCTTGGCCAGATTGATGATGCCGTCGGACACCCGCATCCGCGGCCCGCGCGGCCCGTCCGGCGTGATGCCGACCCACTCGCCGGCCCTGAGCGCCTTGACCATGGCGCGCAAGGCCCCGGCGCCGCCCTTTGACGACGACCCCTTGACCCAGTCGATGCCGAAATGCGCCACCGTGTTGGCGATCAGTTCTCCGTCGCGGTGCGCACTGATCAGCATCTTGAAAGGGTGCGGTTTCCGCCAGGTATAGGGCGCCATCAGCAGACGGCCGTGCCAGAAACACAGGATCGCCGGCTGGCCGCTGTCATACAGCGCGTCGAAATGCTCGGTGCCGATCCGCTCCCACCGGCTCGTCATCCAGACTATTCGGATGTATTGCGCGGTAAGCCAGCACACGGCCATGCGCACCGGCGTGCTCTTGACGATTTTCTTGGAAAGCGTCTTCAGCACGACAATGCCAACTCAGCTTTGCCCGGCGCGGGCGAGCTGTTCCGCTTCCGAGGCAAATTGCAGGGCATAGAGCTTTTCGTAAGCACCGCCCTTGGCGACCAGCTCATTGTGCGCGCCGGTCTCGACGATGCGGCCGTTCTGGATCACATAGATCAGGTCGGCGTCGACGATGGTCGACAGCCGGTGTGCGATGACCAGCGTGGTGCGGCCCTGCATCAGATGGTCGAGGGCTTTTTGCACGTGCCGTTCGCTTTCCGTATCCAGCGACGACGTCGCTTCGTCGAGCAACAGGATCGGCGCGTTCTTCAAAATGGCGCGGGCAATGGCGAGGCGCTGACGCTGCCCGCCGGAAAGCTTCACGCCGCGTTCGCCGACCTGGGTCTCGAAGCCTTCGGGGAGTTCGCGGATAAACTCGAGCGCCGCGGCATGCCGGGCCGCGTCCTCGATTTCCGCTTCCGTGGCACCGGGCCGCCCGTAAGCGATGTTGGCGCGGACCGTGTCGTCGAACAGGGTCACTTCCTGGCTGACCAGCGAGATGTTGGCGTACAGGCTTTCCAGCGTGGCGTCGCGCACGTCCATGCCGTCGATGGTGATGGTGCCTTCGTTGATGTCATAGAAACGCGGAATGAGATTGAGGATCGTCGATTTGCCGGCGCCCGACGGGCCGACCAGCGCCACCGTCTTGCCGGCCGGGATCGACATGTTGACGTCTTTCAGCGCGGGCTGGTTGCTGCCGTACGAAAAATTGACATCCGAAAGTGCGATCTCGCCGATGACCGGCATGCCGAGCGGTTTGGCGTCCGCGCGGTCGGTGATACCGGGTGCGGTGTCGAGAAGATCGAACAGGCGTTGCGCGCCGGCCAGGCCTTCCTGAAGGCTGGCATTCAGGTTGGCGAGCCGCTTCATCGGCTCATAGGCCATGATCAGCGCCGTGATGAACGAAAAGAACGAGCCCGGATCGAGATTCTGATGGATCACCCGGTAGCCCCCGTAAACAATCACGATGGCGACGGCGAAGCCGCCGAGGGTTTCCATGATCGGGCTCGACAGGGCGCGGGTACTCGCCGATTTCAGGTTCAGCTTGAAGATTCGTTCGACCAGCCCCGAAACGCGCGAGGTCTCGTACTTCTCCATCCCATAGGCCTTGACGACGCGGATGCCGGCGAAGCTCTGGTCCAGGATGGCGGTGAACAGTCCCATTTCGTTCTGGGTGTTGGCGGTGACCTTGCGCATGCGCCGGCCAAGCCGGGAAATCGGATAAACGGCGGCCGGGAACACGAAAAAGGCAAGCGAGGCGAGCTGCCAGTCGTTATAGAACATCAGCCCGACCAGCCCGATCAGGGACAGCAGATCCTTGCCGAAGCCGGTGATCGCGTTCGAGACGGCGACCCGCATGTGGTTGATATCGATCAGGAAGCGCGAGACCAGACGCCCGGTCGGCATGGAATTGAAGAAGCCGATATCCATGCCGATCAGATGGCGGTACAGCCGGGTCTGGTTGTCGGCGATGATGCGCAAACCGATGAAGGACATCAGCATCGACTGCCCGTAGTTGGCCAACCCCTTGACGAGGAACGCCGTAACCACCGCGCCCGCCACCCACCACAGCCTGGCCTCGTTTTTATCGATGAAAACCTCGTTGACGATGGGCTTCATAAGATATGCAGACAACGTCGTCATGGCGGCGAAAACCGCCATGCACAGAACCGCCAGGATCAGCTGCTTGATGTAATGGCGCAGGTTCTCGCGTGCCAGACGGCGCACGAGAACACTCGTCGACAGATGCGCACCGGGTTTATTTTTGTCTGTATTTTCCAAGGCTTGGCGACCGTTGTTGCGAACGCCCGGACATTACCACGCGGAAACGCGGTGGCCAATGCGAATGGGCCTTTCTGAATGAGGATTATGTTCCTGCTGAGCCCCCTCTCCCGGCTCACTTCGTTCGCCACCCTCTCCCAAGGGAGAGGGGTGGAACGACCGCCCGGTGATAGACAAACCCCTCTCCCTTGGGAGAGGGTGGCGCGAAGCGCCGGGAGAGGGGGTTTGCGGAGATCAGGCGGCGGCGTTGCCGAACGCGCCTTCACCCCGGAACGGATAGAGATTGGTGAAAAACTGGTCGATGGACTTATCCCATGAAAACCCTTCCGCATGTTGGCGGCACAGCACGGGATCGATGACCAGCGCCTTTTTGACGGCAGCTTCGAGGTTTTCGCTGAGCACGCCGACCGGGGCCGTGCCGATGACGTCGAGCGGCCCGGGGACGGGATAGGCCGCGACCGGCAGGCCCGACGCCAGTGCCTCCAGAAGCACAAGGCCGAAGGTATCGGTGCGGCTCGGGAACACGAACACATCGCTGGCCGCGAAATGCCGCGCCAGATCCGTACCTTCGCGCGCACCGACGAATTTGGCGTCGGGGTATCGGGTTTCGAGTTCGCGGCGGGCCGGGCCGTCGCCGACGATCATCTTGGTGCCGGGGATGTCGAGCTTCAGAAACGCCTCGATGTTCTTTTCGACGGCGACACGGCCGACGTAGACACTGATCGGGCGTGGAAAATCCAGAAACGGTTCGCTGCGGGGGTGAAACAGCTCGGTGTCGACGCCGCGTGTCCAGCGCACGATGTTGTTGAAGCCGCGCGCCGCCAGATCGTCCTCGATGGTCTGCGTCGCCACCATGATCCGCTTGCCGGCATTGTGAAATTTCCTGAGATGCGCATAGCTCCAGCTCAGCGGAAACCGGCAGCGGGCATGAATGTATTCCGGAAAGCGCGTGTGATACGCGGTGGTGAACGGATAACCGCGCGCCAGGCAGTGCTTGCGTGCGGCCTGGCCGAGCGGGCCTTCGGTGGCGATGTGGATGGCGTCGGGGCGGAAGTTTTCGATCAGGGACGCGGTCTTGGCGCCCGGCAGAACGGCGAGGCGGATTTCCGGATAGGTCGGACACGGAATGGTGTTGAAGCGATCCGGCGTGACCATCTCAAGCGTATGGCCGCGCTCGCACAGGCCCTGCCTTACAGTATCGAGCGAACGGACAACGCCATTGACCTGAGGAAGCCAGGCGTCGCTGACGATGAGGAGTCGCATGTGTCTTTCCCTAACAGCGAGAGCCCTTGCATCTCGGCCCAGTGGAGAATTTCAAGCCGGCCGTCTTCGTGCTCGACCAGCGCCGTGCAGCTTTCGACCCAGTCGCCGTCGTTGCAGTATCTGATGCCGTCGATGTCGCGGATTTCGGCGGAATGGATGTGCCCGCAGATGACCCCGTCGGTGCCGCGCCGGTGCGCTTCCTCGACGACGGCGTCCTCGAACTTGGAAATGTATTCGACGGCGTTCTTGACCTTGTGCTTGAGAAACGCCGACAGCGACCAGTACGGCAGGCCGAACTTGCGGCGAACAAGATTGAACCACAGGTTCACGGCGATCGCCGCGGCGTAGGCATGGTCACCCAGGAATGCCAGCCATTTGGCGTACTTGATGACGCCGTCGAAGCGGTCGCCGTGCAGCACCAGATACCGCTTGCCGCCGGCCATGGTGTGCACGGTCTCGTACAGCACGGCGACGCGGCCGAAGCGATGGTTGGTGAAGTCGCGGAAGCTTTCGTCATGGTTGCCGGGGATGTAGATGACCCGCGTGCCCTTGCGCGCCTTTCTGAGGATTTTCTGGATCACGTCGTTATGCGCCTGGCGCCAGTACCAGGACCGCTTCATGCGCCAGCCGTCGATGATGTCGCCGACCAGGTACAGGTACTTGCTTTCGGTGTTCTTCAGGAAGTCCAGCAGCATTTCCGCCTGACAGCCCGGCGTGCCGAGATGGACATCCGAGATCCATATGCTGCGGTAACGATGTTGCTTTTTGGAGAGCTCGTTCACAGTCTCAGATCTCTGCCCAGTATTATTGTCCAGAACCACGTTATTTAGTGGTTGGACAATAACGGATGCATATTTTACTTTTGTGACGATTAAAAACCTTCACCGTTTTGTCACATGACTTACATATATTTTTGATGTTGGTTATGAGTTAGGTATTAGCCCCCGGGTAATTCGGAGATTTTCCTGTGACCAGTCCCGACGAGCTGCCGGAAAGCGAGCTGGCTGGGCGCCCGCACCGGCGCGTCCTTGTTATTCATAACCCGACCGCCGGCTGGCGTCGGCGCCGCCGCTTCGAGCGGATCCTCAGCGCCCTGATCGCCGAGGGTGTCGACGTCGACGTGCGCCCGACGACAAGGCGCGGCGACGCCGAAGCTTTCGCGCGCGCCGCCGATCCCACGCAGCACGACGTGATCGCGGTGGCCGGCGGCGACGGCACGATCAACGAGGCGGTCAACGGGCTCGGTGACAAGAAACTGCCGCTGGCGATCATTCCGCTCGGCACCGCCAATGTGCTGGCCCATGAAATCGGCCTCGGCGGTTCCCCCCGCGAGATCGCCGAGACGATCGCCCACGGCGTCGCGCAGCCGATATCGGTCGGCATCGTCAACGGGCGGCGCTTCGTGATGATGGCCGGTTTCGGCTTCGATGCGCATGTCGTTGCCGAGGTCAAACCGATGATCAAGAAGCTGTTCGGCAAGGTGGCTTACGTGATCTCGACCCTGAAGGCGCTGGTCTGTTTCAAGTTTCCGAAATACCGGGTCATCGTCGACGGCGCGCGTTTCGACGTCGCCTCGGCGGTGATTGCGAACGGTCATTTTTACGGCGGCACGTTCGTCTGCGCACCCGATGCGCGGCTGCAGGACCCGACGCTGCACGTCGTGCTGTTCATGAAACCGGGTGCGCTCCGGACCATGCGCTACGCCGTATGGATGGCGCTCGGGCGGCTGCACGAATTGCCGGACGTGAAAATCGTCCCGGCGACCGACATCGTCGTCGAACGCGTCGACGCGGAACCGGTACAGGGCGACGGCGATATCCTCGCCAGTCTGCCGGCCCGCATCACGCTGGCCCCCGCCGCGCTGGCGCTTTTGATGCCGGGGTGAGTCCCCTCTCCCTAGGGAGAGGGGTGGAACTTCCGCCCGGTGACCGGCAAACCCCTCTCCCCGGGGAGAGGGTGGCGCGCCTGCGCGCCGGGAGAGGGGAGCGTTTATCGTCCCGCGATGGTCATGCCATCGACGCGCACGGTCGGCGCGTTCGTCGCGCGCTTGAATTCCAGGTCATCCGCCGCGCTCATGTTGAGGAACATGTCCTTGAGATTTCCGGCGATGGTGATCTCGTTGACCGGATAGGCGATCTCGCCGTTCTCGATCCAGAAGCCGCCGGCACCCCGCGAGTAATCGCCGGTCACGTTATTGACGCCCATGCCGATCAGCTCGGTCACGTAGAAACCGTTGTCGATGGCGCCGATCAGGTCCTTTTTGCTGACGCTGCCTGGCGCCAGATGCACGTTGGTGACGGACGGGCTGGGCGGGCCGCCGGTGCCGCGAGACGCGTGGCCGGTGGTTTCGAGCCCCAGTTGCCGCGATGTGGCGAGATCGAGAATCCAGGTCGTCAGCACGCCGTCGTCGATGACGTTGCGGGTTTTCGTCTGCACGCCTTCGCCGTCGAAGGGCTTGGAGCGCAGTCCGCGTTTCCTGAGCGGATCGTCGACGATGACGATGCCGTCGGCGAAAATCTTCTCGCCCATCTTGCCGGCGAGAAACGTGGTGCCGCGCGCCACCGACTGGCCGTTAATAGCGCCGCAGAAGTGACCGACCAGCGATGAGGCGACGCGCGGATCGTAAACGATCGGCACTTGCGCGCTTTCGGCCTTTTTCGGGTTCAGCCGGCGGATGGTGTTCTCGCCCGCTTTCGTGCCGACCTGGGCCGGGTCTTCGAGATCGCTGAGCCACACCGCCGAGGAATATTCGTAATCGCGTTCCATCTTCGTGCCTTCGCCGGCGACGACGCTGACGCTGACGGAAAACCTGGAGCCCTGGCGCGTGCCATTGAAGCCGTTGGTCGCGGCGAGGTACACCGTCGATTTGCCGAAGCTGACGCCGGCGCCTTCGGAATTGGTGATACCTTTGACGGCGCGCGCCGCATCCTCGCAGGCGCGGGCCATGTCGATCATCTGTTCGGCGCTCGGCTCGGCGGGGTCGAACTCGTCGAGGTCGGGGATCTCGGTAGCCAGCTGATCGGGGTCGGCGAGTCCGGCGTAGGCATCTTCGGGCACGGCGCGGGCCATGGTGACGGCGCGCTCAAGCAATTCATCCAGGGCCTGGTGCGACAGATCCGACGACGAGACGACGGCCTGGCGCTTGCCGATCAGCACGCGGAGCCCGAGATCGAAGCCTTCCGAACGTTCCAGATCCTCGGGCTCGCCCAGCCGGCACGACAGGCTCGAAGACGTGCCTTCCACCAGTAAGGCGTCCGCGGCATCGGCACCCTTGGCCTTGGCGCGGGCAAGTAAATCGTCAAGAATTCCGGCGGGATCGGCGGGCAGGGATGACATCGAGGACTCCTTTTTGAAACGCTTCGCCTAATATCGGCGTTGGCGAAGAAATTTGCCAGACCCGCATGCCGAAAAACCCTAAGATGCCTTGGGTTGTCGGCATCGCAACTCCGGCTTATATTTCCCCTGTTTTTCACGATCTTGCGTTTTGCAGCGCAAAATTACGTGTCGTCAGAATGTCCCCGTGCGGACGCCATTGATAGAAGTACACATGACAAAAATAGATCAGGTTATGAACGCCCCAGCCGATGCCTCAAGCAGAGACGAGCTGGAAGCCGCCGTTGTCCGTTTCGCCGGCGACAGCGGCGACGGCATGCAGTTGACGGGCGGGCAGTTCACCGAAGCGACGGCGCTTGCCGGCAACGATCTTGCGACGTTCCCGGACTTCCCGGCGGAAATCAGGGCCCCGGTCGGCACCACGTTCGGCGTCAGTTCGTTCCAGATCAATTTCGGCGCGCGCAGGATCATGACATCGGGCGACGATTTCGATGTGCTGGTTGCCATGAACCCGGCGGCGCTCAAGGTCGAACTGTCACGGTTGCGCAAGGGCGGTCTGGTGATCCTAGATACCGGCACCTTCAACGAGCGAAACCTGACCAAGGCCGGATACGATGCATCGCCGCTCGACGACGGCACGCTCGATCCGTACCGGGTCGTCGCCATCGACGTTTCCGCCATGACGCTGGAAGCGGTGAAGGAATTCGGGCTTTCCAAGAAAGACGCGCTACGCTGCAAGAACATGTGGGCGCTCGGCTTCGTTTACTGGCTGTTCGGGCGCTCGCGTCAGACGACGCAGGACTGGCTCACCGGCAAGTTCGCCGCGCGTCCGGAAATCGCCAATGCCAACATCGCGGCGATGAACGCCGGCCACGCCATGGGCGAAACCGCGGAACTGCCGGACGGCATTCACGGTTTCCACATTGCCCCCGCCGATATCGCGCCGGGCCTTTACCGGACCGTCACCGGCACCGAGGCGCTGGCCTGGGGGCTGGTCAAGGGGGCCGAGCTGGCGGCGCTGGAAATCCTCTTTGCGTCCTATCCGATCACCCCGGCGTCGCCGCTTCTGCATTCGCTGGCGAAGATGCAACATCTCGGCGTGACGACGTTTCAGGCCGAGGACGAAATCGCCGCCGCCTGCGCCGCTATCGGCGGCAGCTACGCCGGTGCGCTCGGCATCACATCCAGTTCCGGGCCTGGCATCGCGCTGAAGGGCGAAGCCATCGGTCTGGCGTTGTCCGCCGAGCTTCCCATGATCATCGTCAATTCGCAGCGGGGCGGCCCGTCGACGGGGCTGCCGACCAAGACCGAACAGTCGGATCTGTATCAGGCGGTCTACGGGCGCAACGGCGATTCGCCGCTGGTCGTCCTTTCGACACGCTCGGCGTCCGATTGCTTCGAGGTCGGGATCGAGGCGGTCCGCCTCGCGACCAAATACATGACCCCGGTGATGCTGTTGACCGACGGCTATATCGCCAACGCCGCCGAACCGTGGAAGCTGCCGGACCTGGATGCGTACGAAGCGTTCCCGGTGACGTTCCACACCGAGCCGGAAGGCTTCCATCCGTTCCTGCGCGACGAGGAAACGCTGGCCCGGGTCTGGGCCAAGCCCGGCACGCCCGACATGATGCATCGCATCGGCGGCATCGAGCGCAGCTACGACACCGGGCATATTTCCTACGACCCGGACAACCACCACCGGATGACCAAGGTCCGCGCCGCCAAGATCGACGGCATCGCGGGGGACATTCCGGCGCAGGATGTCGAACTCGGCAACACATCCGGCAAGCTTTGCGTCGTCGGCTGGGGGTCGACATACGGCCCGATCAACCGCGCCGTCGACAACTTGATCCGCCGCGGCAAGGATGTCGCGCACGTGCATCTGACGCATATCTGGCCGCTGCCGGCGAATCTCGGCGACCTGCTTGCGGGCTACGACACGGTCCTGGTGCCGGAGATGAACAATGGCCAGCTGATCACGCTTCTGAAGGCCGAGTATTTGCTCGACGCCAAACCATTGAACAAGATTTCCGGCCAGCCGTTCCGGATCAGCGAAATCGAGGACGCGATCCTCGACATTCTGGAGGGTTGAGAGATGAACGAACTGACCCCACCCGCGAAACGTACCGCCAAGGACTTCGCAACCGATCAGGAAGTTCGCTGGTGCCCCGGTTGCGGCGATTATGCGATCCTGCGCGCCGTCCTCAACACGCTTGCCGATATCGAGGCCGATCCGGCGAACACGGTTTTCGTGTCCGGCATCGGCTGCGCGGCGCGCTTCCCGTATTATGTCGAAACGTACGGTTTCCATACGATCCACGGTCGCGCACCGGCGTTTGCGACCGGCATCAAGCTGGCCAATCCGGAACTGGACGTCTGGGTCATCGGCGGCGACGGCGACATGCTGTCGATCGGCGGCAATCATCTGATGCACGTGATCCGGCGCAACGTCGACGTACAGGTCTTGCTGTTCAACAACGAAATCTACGGCCTGACCAAAGGCCAGGCGTCGCCGACATCGCGCGCCGGAACACGCTCGCCGTCGACACCGCTGGGATCGGTCGATAATCCGGTTTCGGCATGCGTGTTCGTTCTGGGCGCCGGTGCGAAATTCGTCGCGCGCGGCATCGATGCGCAGCAGAAAGACCTGCCGGGAATCCTCAAGCGTGCGCACGAACACAAGGGTGCCAGCTTCGTCGAGATCCTGCAGAACTGCATCGTCTACAATGACGGTGTGTTTGCCGACATCACCGAAAAAGCCGTTGCCGCCGACCGTCAGGTGGTGTGCCGGCATGGCGAACCGCTTGTCTTCGGCAAGGACGCGGACAAGGGCCTGAAGCTGAACCCGGCGACATTGTCGCTCGACGTCGTCGCGGTCGGCGAGGACGGACCGGAAGCCGCCGGTGTTCTGGTGCACGATGAAACCAACCGCACCCTGGCCGGTATGCTGGCCGCCATGGATGACCATGCTTTGCCGGTCGCCGTCGGCGTGATCTACTGTGAGCCGGGCCTCAGCTATGGCGAAGGGGTGGCGCACATGAAGGAAGAAGCCAGAAAAAGGGCAAAGGACGCGGATTTGAAATCCATCATGCATGGCGGACATACCTGGACGGTTTCAGACTGAAAAATTGCCGCTAAAATGACATTGCCGACGCCAATGAAAAGCAGGGGAGCAGGATGGCAATAACAGTCGCAATCATCGGCTCGGGCCCGGCTGGCTTTTATGCGGCGGACGCCATCCAGAAAAGCAACGATGACGCTGAAATCGACATCATCGAACGTCTGCCGACGCCGTATGGGCTGATCCGTGGCGGCGTCGCCCCGGATCACCAGACGACCAAGAAAGTCACCAAGAAGTTCGAAAAAACCGCGCTTCTGGGCGGCATGCGCTATTTCGGCAATGTCGAGGTCGGCCGCGACGTCACACTCGGCGAACTTCGCGACATGTACGACGTCGTCATTCTGGCAATCGGCGCGCCGGCGGACCGGGTGCTGACGGTCCCGGGCGCCGACAAGATCGGCGTACACGGCTCTGCGGCGTTCGTCGGCTGGTACAACGGCCACCCGGATTTCGTTGAACTGGAGTTGGACCTGAACGTCGAGACGGCGGTCGTCATCGGCAACGGCAACGTCGCCCTGGATATTGCGCGGGTACTCGTGCGTTCGAAATCGGGCCGCGCGAAAACCGATCTGCCACTCTATGCCCGCGCGGCGATCGACGCATCGCCGATCAAGGATGTATACGTGTTGGGGCGGCGCGGCCCGCTGGAGGCCAAGTTCACCAATGTCGAATTGCGTGAGATGCTGGATTTGAGCGAATGCGCGCCAGTCGTCGACGCCGCCGACCTGCCCGCGAGCGTGCCCGATGACATGGAAAACCGCGCGCGGCGACTGGCGGAAAAGAATCTCGAAACGCTTCGCGCGTTTTCCGAACGTGATCCGCAATCGATGCCGAAGCGCGCGCATTTCGGCTTTTATGCGCAGCCCGTTGAGATCCTAGGTGATTCGCATGTGACCGGCATCCGGATGGAACGAACCCGTGTCGAGAACGGCAGGGCGAGCGGCACGGGCGAGACGTACGACATTCCCTGCGGGCTGGTTGTCGCCGCGATCGGCTATCGCGCCGATCCGATCCCGGGGCTGCCGTATGACGACGCGCTCGGTATTATTCCCAACGACCGGGGCAAGATCGGCGACGGGCTGTATGCCGTCGGCTGGATCAAGCGGGGACCGAGCGGGGTGATATCCTCAAGCCGTCCCGACGGCGTCGAGGTTGCCGAGCATATTGCCGCCGACTTTCCCGATGGCGGGCTGAAGCCGGGGCGGGTAAAACTCGAAGCTTTGCTGAAGGAACGCAAAGTGCGCGTGGTTCATTTCGAAGACTGGCAGCGAATCGAGCAAGAAGAGATCGCGCGCGCCGAACAGCCGCAGCCGCGTCGCAAATTTACGGCGATTGACGATATGATCGACCATCTGGAAGGGCGGGATTCATGAGCGATAGCGAATACGCGGGCGATCTTGCACCGGAAGATGCATGGGAGCTTTTGCAACGCGACCCGTCCGCCGTTCTGGTCGATGTCCGCACCGATGCCGAGTTCGCCTATGTCGGCGGACCCGATCCGAAAGCGGTCAAAAACCCGTTTCACAAGGTGTCGTGGGTTTTGTTTCCGGACATGAAACGCAATCCGCATTTCGAGGACGCGGTCCGCGATGCCGCGCCGGGCAAGGAAACGCCGATCCTGTTCCTGTGCCGCTCAGGCGTCCGCTCGGCCTCGGCGGCAAAGGCGATGACCGCGCTCGGCTATACGCAGTGCTACAACATCGCTGAAGGTTTCGAGGGCGACAAGAACGCCGATAACCATCGCGGCACCGTCAACGGCTGGAAGGTGCGCGGCCTGCCCTGGGTGCAGGGGTAGGGTTCCTGTCACCGTCACCCCGGCGAAGGCCGGGGACCAGGGATGCGCGATGATGACTTGCCGATTGAGGCTTTGCCCGTGCTCTGGATTCCGGCCTGCGCCGGAATGACGTACGCAGCTCAGATATAAACGATCGAGCCGGTCGGTTCTGCGTCGTTCAGGAACGTGACGACGCCGTTGTGTCCGAGGTCGAGGCCCTTGCGCGCGCCGCGCTGATCCTGACCCTCGGCGCGCAGGCCCATTTCACAGACCATGAAGCTAACGCCCAGCTCGACGCAGGCGTCGATCAGTTCATCCATGGTGGCGACGCCTTTTTCGGCGAAATCCTCGTCGCGGTGCTTGGCGCTCATGCCGGTGACTTCCGAAACCAGCTCGTGCCAGCCGGCACCGTCGAGAACGGCAATGCACGCGCCCATGGTGAAGAACATGGTGACGGGAATGCCGGTTGCCGCCGCGCCGGCGGCCATGACGAACGCATAGTGCACCTTTTCATAGGTGTTGGATGCGACGACCAGGGATAATTTCGAGATTTGCGGTTTTTCCTCAACCATGGGCGGCACATCCGGCAGGCGCCGTATCCAGGTGCGCCGAAAGATCGGTGATTTCCGGGTTGTCGCCGCATAGCGGGCACCCCGGATCGGCCTTTACCTTGATCTTGCGGAAATCGGAGGTCAGGCCGTCGACAACGATCAACGAGCCCGACAGGCTGTCGCCGATCCCCATGATCTCCTTCAGCACTTCGGTCGATTGCAGCGAGCCCATCATGCCGCACATGGCGCCCAGCACGCCTGCTTCGGCGCAACTCGCGACCTGGCCCGGTGGCGGGGCTTCGCGGAAAATGCACCGATAACAGGGGCCGTGTGTGCCGTCTTCGTCATGAATGTGCGCCTTGTAGGTGGCGATCTGTCCGTCGAAGCGCAGGATCGCGGCGGACACCAGCGTCTTGCCCGCGAGATAACAGGCATCGTTGATCAGGAAGCGGGTTTCGAAATTGTCCGAGCCGTCGGCGACGATGTCGTAGTCGGAAATGATATCCAGCGCGTTCGTTGCGTCGAGGCGGGCTTCGATCGGGACGATTCTAACGTCCGGGTTGATGGCGTTGGCGGTCATGGCGGCGCTTTCCACCTTGGCCATGCCGATGCGGTCCGTGGTGTGCGCGACCTGGCGCTGCAGGTTGGACAGATCGACCGTATCGGCGTCGATGATGCCAATGGTCCCGACGCCCGCCGCCGCCAGATAAAGAATGGCAGGCGAACCAAGTCCCCCGGCACCGACGACCAGGACTTTTGCATCCATCAGTTTGGCCTGCCCTATGCCGCCGACTTCCTTCAAAAGGATGTGCCGCGCATAGCGCTCGACCTGGGCGTCGGTGAAGTCGGTCATGTTTACTCAAGGCCCTCGAACAGGGCCGTGGACAGGTAACGTTCCGCAAACGACGGCAGGATCACGACAATGTTCTTGCCGGCCATGTCCGCCCGCTCGGCAACCTCGACGGCGGCGGCGAGGGCGGCGCCCGATGAAATGCCGACGGCCAGACCTTCCAGCTTGGCCGCTTTGCGGGCCATGGTGAAGGCGGTTTCATTGCCGATCTGCAGAACCTCGTCGATCAGCCCGCGATCCAGAATCCCCGGCACAAAACCGGCGCCGATGCCCTGGATCTTGTGCGGCCCAGGCGCGCCGCCCGACAGGATCGGGCTGTCTTCCGGTTCGACCGCGACCACCTTCAGGTCGGGATTGCGCTTTTTCAATACTTCGGCGCAGCCGGTGATGGTGCCGCCGGTGCCGACGCCGGAAACGATACAGTCGACCTTGCCGGCGGTATCGGCCCAGATTTCCTCGGCCGTGGTGCGGCGGTGGATTTCAGGGTTGGCGGGGTTTTCGAACTGCTGCAGCATCAGCGCGCCGGGAATTTCCGAAACCAGTTCCTCGGCCTTTTCGATGGCGCCCCGCATGCCGAGCGGCGCCGGTGTCAGCACCAGTTCGGCCCCGAACAGCAAGAGCATCTTGCGGCGTTCGACGGACATGCTTTCCGGCATCGTCAGGATCAGGCGGTAGCCCTTGGCCGCACAGACGAACGCCAGCGCAATGCCGGTGTTGCCCGATGTCGGTTCGATCAGGGTCGCACCTTCCTTGATGCGGCCGTCGCGTTCGGCGGCCTCGATCATCGCCAGGCCGATCCGGTCCTTCACCGAGGCCAGCGGATTGAAATATTCGCATTTGCCGAGAATGACGCCTTCGACATTGCTGTCCTTCATCAGACGGCTCAGGCGGACCAGCGGCGTGGCGCCGATGGTATCGACGATGCTGTCGTAAATCTTGCCGCGGCTTTCGTGTGGATGCGCTGTACTGTCATTCATGGTTCGGCGTTCCTCTGAGCTTTCTTGTCATATGATGAAATCTAGGTTCTTACGGCCTTCACTTTCAATGCCTGCGTCTATCGCGCTGTTACAAAGATCGTCGATGGTTGTCGAATCGAGGCGTTTCATGACGTCGTCCTGTATAAGCGACCAAAGCGGGCGCACCACTTTCTGGCCGAGATCGGAACCGTCTTCGTTCAGCAGGGGGTCTTCGGCGGTTTCCATCTTGCGCACCGAGCGGACGATGTCGCCGAGGCAGATACGCCTGCGTTCGCGGGCCAGCCGGTAGCCGCCGCGCGGCCCCCTGACGCCGACCAGGATGTCGTCGCGCACGAGATGCTGCAGCGCCTGTTCAAGGTAGCGTTGCGGAATGCCCTGGCGGCGCGTGATCTCGCGGCTCTGCACCGGTTCGGACCCGGCGTGGTAGGCGATATCGAGGACCGCCTCGATGGCGAACAGCATTTTCTTGGTGATACGTAACATCGCCGCGCATTCCCCCTGCTTAGCTTTTAATTCCGGTCGAGCCGAACCCGCCGCTTCCCCGTGCGCTGTTTTCCAGCGTCTCGACTTCGTGCAAACGGGTCCGCGTTACCGGCGCGATCACCATTTGCGCAATGCGTTCGGCCCGCGACAGCATGACCGGCTGATCGCCCAGATTGATCAGGATTACTTTTATTTCGCCCCGGTAATCGGCATCGATGGTGCCGGGACTGTTGAGGACCGTGACGCCGTGCTTGGCGGCGAGACCCGAACGCGGGCGGACCTGCGCCTCGAACCCGTGCGGCAACTGGATGGCGATGCCGGTGGCGATCATCGCGCGCGATCCGGGCTCAAGGGTAACGCTGCCGGTCTCGGCGCAGAGCAGGTCCATACCGGCGCTTTCCGCCGTGGCATAGGCCGGTAGCGGCAAATCCTTGCCGTGTGCAAGGCGGACGACATCGACGCGGATTTCGTTCATTCGGCGGCCTCGAAATGTCCGGCGATCCGCAAGGCGAGCTGATCGGCGACAGCGGATTTGCTCATCCGCGGCCAGCTTTCCTCGCCAGTGCCGGTAATCAGGTGCACGGTGTTGTGGTCGCCGGCAAAGGTGCCGGTCGCGGGTGAAACATCGTTGGCGACGATCCAGTCGCAGCCCTTGCGCGTGCGCTTGGCATGGGCATTGGCGATGACATCGTCGGTTTCCGCGGCGAAGCCGACGACCAGTGCCGGGCGCTTGTTCCCCGCCGATGCGAGCTGCGCCAGGATGTCCGGATTTTCGACCATGCTCAGCGCCGGCGGTGCGCTGCCGGCCTGCTTCTTGATTTTTTGATCGGGGGCTTCGGCCGTGCGCCAGTCGGCGACGGCGGCGGCGCAGACGGCGATGTCGGCGGGCAGTGCGGCAAGGGCGGCGGCCAGCATGTCGCGCGCGCTTTCGATATGGATGACGGCGCAGCCCGCAGGGTCGGCGAGGTGCGTCGGCCCGCTGACCAGCGTGGTGCGGCAGCCGAGTGCGGCCAGCGCGGCGGCGATGGCATGGCCCTGCTTGCCGCTCGAGCGGTTGGCGATATAGCGCACCGGGTCGATCGGCTCAAAGGTCGGGCCGCTGGTGACGATGGCGTGCCGGCCTTCAAGGGGGCGCGGCGCGCCTTCGAAAAAATTTTCAAGCGCGCCGACAAGCTCCGCCGGTTCCGACATCCGGCCCATGCCGTATTCGCCGCACGCCATGTCGCCTTCGGTCGGGCCGACAAAGATGATGCCGCGGGCCTTGAGGGTTTCGATATTGGCCTGCGTCGCGGCGTGTTCCCACATCCGGACATTCATGGCCGGGGCGCAGATCACCGGCTTGTCGGTCGCTAAAAGCACCGTCGAGGCCAGATCCGAGGCCAGCCCCGCGGCCATTTTCGCCAGCAGATCGGCGCTGGCGGGCGCAACCATGATGACGTCGGCGTCGCGCGACAGGTTGATGTGGCCCATCTCGTGTTCGTCGGTGAGCGAGAAAAGATCGCCGTAGACCTTGTCTTCGGAAAGCGCCGAAAGGCTGAGCGGCGTGACGAATTGCTCGCCGCCTTTTGTCAGCACGCAGCGGACCGCCCCGCCCCGCTCGCGGATGCGGCGGATCGTTTCCGGTATCTTGATGGCGGCGATGCCGCCCGAGACGATCAATAAAACCCGTTTGCCATGCATGTTCAGAGCCGCTTTCGACCGCGTTGATGTATAAGCAAGTTAAATCACGAAACCGAACTGTAAATAATGTATAAATCCCCGTTTCGCAATCAAAACAACGTGAAAGCAATGTTTAAGCCCCGGCGCGCTTGGGCTACCATCGTCGCGAGTAACAAGGGGACCCCGCGTGAAGATCGTCGCCTATCCGACCGTCGCCAATCCGCCGAAACTGCGTCCGGCCCCGTCCGGGCGGGGCTGGATGGACGATTTGCCCGAAGCGTATGCCTATCGCTGCCTGCCGCTGACGATGGCCAACGCGCACGGCTGGGAAATCTGCGCACCGGTGGCGTTCGAGGCGGTTTGGAACGGCGGCGCCTCGAAATCGGACATCACCATCAGCAGCGAGGACACGGGGCTGATGCCTGCGACGCACTTCGGCTCCGGCATCCTGACGTTTCATGTCGGCTATCTGTTTCGTACCGAGCCCGGCATCGGCCTGATGGCGCAAGGCCCGGTGAACCGCCCGAAAGACGGCATTTACGCCCTGTCGGGCATGGTTGAAACCGACTGGTCGAGCTATACCTTCACCATGAACTGGATGTTCACGCGGGCGCATACGCCGGTCCGCTTCGAACGTGACGAGCCGTTCTGCCATGTCTTTCCCACCGCCCCCGGTTTTCTGGAATCCGCAGAGCCGTCCATCGCCGCGTTCGAAAGCGACAAGCAGACCCACGACCGCCACATGGCATGGTCGGAAAGCCGCAACACCTTCAACGCCGATCTGCTGAAACCCGACACCGCCGCCCGCGACCAGAAATGGCAGAAGGACTATTACCGGGGCTATCATCCGGACGGCGAAAAAGCCCCCGAAGAGCACCGCACCAAGCTGCGCCTGAAGCCGTTCGCGGTGAACGTGAAAGCGCCGGATGGCCGGGATAAAAAAGACGGCCGGGATAATCAAGAAGAGTAGGCGGTGCACTCAGGCAATGTTGCGAACAGATCACGCAGTGAACGATCACCCTTAACAGACAACGGAGACCCACATGCCGCATCAGCGTTACCGCCCCTACGAGCATAGCCTCACTCACAACGGCGAGGATTTCGATTATGAGCTGGCGATGGCTGTGCGGGCCGGCAACCGGGTCTGGGTGCGCGGCCAGACCGGCCTCGACCTTGACGGCAACTTCATCGGCGAAGGCGACCCGGCGGCGCAGGCGGAAACCGCCATGCGCTGCACCGACACGCTGTTGCGCGAAGCGGGCGCCTCGCTGAGCGATATCGTCAAGCTCACGGTTTATCTGACGGACCGCGAATACCGCGTCCCTGTCTTTTCCGTGCTGGCGAAATGGCTGAAGGGGGTCCGGCCCTGCCAGACCGGGCTGATCGTCAACGGCCTGGCCCGCCCGGAGATGCTGATGGAGATCGACGTCGAGGCGGTGATCGACGTGTCGTAACTGTCATGAAATGTCGCAATGCCCATGACGAGAGATATTTCTCCGGATCGAGTCCGATCTTTACATCGCCCGTTAACTCGGCAATTTATCTGACGTGACGGGTCGCAATGACACGTCCTTTAATCAATGATCGATAGCACCTGACATGAATAATTCGGTTCCCCAGAAAGATGAAGCTGCGGCGATGGGTATATTCGAGAAGTGGCTCAGCCTCTGGGTCGCCGCCGCTATGTTGGCCGGCGTCGGGCTGGGCCGCATTGCGCCCGACATGGTCGCCTCCCTTGCCAAACTGGAATATGCGAACGTCAATTTTCTGATCGCCGTACTAATCTGGGCGATGATCTATCCGATGATGGTGGGGGTCGATTTTTCCGCGCTTTCCAAGATCGGCGAACGGCCCAAAGGCCTGATTGTGACCCTCGCGGTCAACTGGTTGATTAAACCCTTCACGATGGCGGCGCTTGGTGTCCTGTTCTTTGAGCACGTATTTGCTGCATATATTCCGAAAGCCGACGCACAAGCCTACCTGGCCGGTGTGATCCTGCTGGGTGCAGCACCATGTACGGCGATGGTTTTCGTCTGGTCGCAACTGACCAAGGGCGATCCGACATACACGCTGGTACAGGTCAGTGTGAACGATGTTGTCATGATCTTCGCCTTTGCACCCATTGTCGCATTCCTTCTGGGTGTGACCGATATCTCGGTACCCTGGGGGACCCTGCTTCTTTCAGTTGGATTGTATGTGGCGACGCCTTTGATTGCCGGGCTTGTCACGCGCCATAAGTTGATGGCTGCGGGTGGCGAGGCGAGCGTGCATACTTTTATGTCACGCGCCAAGCCATGGTCCATTGTCGGTCTGCTGGCGACCGTTGTCCTGCTGTTCGCTTTTCAGGGTCAGGTCATACTCGACCGGCCAATGGTCATCGCCATGATTGCGGTCCCGCTTCTGATCCAGACATACGGTATCTTCGTGATCGCATATGGTGCCGCTTTTATGTGGCGCATTCCGTTCAGGATTGCAGCACCGTGCGCATTGATCGGCACCTCAAACTTCTTCGAATTGGCGGTCGCCGTCGCGGTTAGCCTCTTCGGTCTGCACTCCGGTGCCGCGCTTGCAACGGTTGTGGGTGTTCTCGTGGAGGTCCCGGTGATGCTGACGCTTGTCGCACTGGCAAACCGGACCCGGCGCTTCTTTCCCGCATAATTCGATCTTTATACTGACGGGACGCTCCCGGACGTTCGCTGGATACTTTGCAACGTCGCTTCAGGTCCTGAGATGCTGATGGAGATCGACGTCGAGGCGGTGATCGAGATCGCTTAACATGCCCCGCTTCGCCGTTGACCATGTGAAACTTGATGACGCGCGGGTCGCCGGGATGCAATCATGGGTCCATGCTGCCGCCTTTACCCGATCCGCACGCCCAGGCCGTTCTGCTTCTGATCGCCGTCGCCCTTTTCCTGTTCACGCGTGAGAAAATCCCCCTCGAAACCTCCTCTCTCGGGGTGCTGGTGCTGCTGGTTGCCGGTTTCGAGCTGTTTCCGTACGCCGCCGCCGACGGCACGTCGCTGCACGCCGTCAATTTCTTCCATGGATTTGGCCACGAGGCGCTGATCGCGGTATGCGCCCTGATGGTGGCGGGGCAGGGACTTGTCAGGACCGGCGCGCTCGAGCCGGTGGGGCGCGCGCTGGCCCAGTTGTGGTCGATAAGCCCGTCGCTCTCCCTGCTGCTCACGTTGCTGGTCGGCGCGGTGCTCAGCGCGTTCGTCAACAACGTGCCCATCGTCGTGCTTTTGTTGCCGATACTGGTCGGTATCGCCGTGCGCACGGGCGAGTCCGCGTCCGGCATCCTCATGCCGATGGGCATGGCGACGCTGGTCGGCGGTATGAGCACGACGATCGGCACCTCGACAAACCTGCTGGTCGTCTCGGTCGCCGCCGACATGGGGGTGCCGCGCTTCGCGATGTTCGATTTCCTGGTGCCGGCGGCGATCGCCGGGGGGATCGGGATCGTCTATCTGTGGCTGGTGGCGCCAAGGATCCTGCCGAAGCGCGACGCTCGGCTGAACGACACCTCGCCGCGGCTTTTCGACGGGCATCTGAACGTCGAGGAAGAAAGCTTCTGCGACGGGCGTACGCTCGGCGAAGTGATGGAAAAGGCCGGCGGACAGCTTCGGGTCCTGAATATCTTCAGGGGCAGCGGCCGGGTGATGTTGCCTTTGCCCGACGCGGTTCTGCGCGCCGGGGACCGGTTGAGCGTGCGCGACACGCCGGAAAACCTGAAGGAATATGAAACCGTGCTCGGGGTCCGCCTGTACGCAGGCGACGATCCGGTCGACGACGAACATCCGCTGTCGGACGCCGATCAGCAGATCGCCGAGATTGTCGTCACCCAGGGCTCGCCGCTGGACGGACGCTCGCTGTCCAGCACGCGGTTCGCGGACGCTTATCAACTGGTTTCCCTCGCCTTGCACCGCGCCGGCGCGAGCGTGCAAACCCGGCGCGAGGAGGTCGGGGACGTGCGTCTGAGCGTCGGCGATGTGTTGCTCGTACAGGGGCCGCGCGAACGCATTCACGAACTGAAGCTGGGCGGCGAGGTGTTGGTGCTCGACGCCACCACCGACCTGCCGAAGACCAGCCGGGCGCCGGTCGCGCTGGCGATCATGGGTGCGATCATCGTCTTTGCGGCGGTCGGCTGGATGCCGATTGCGGCAAGCGCGACGTGCGGCATTCTGGCGATGCTTGTCACCCGCTGCCTGCGCTGGAGCGACGTTGCACAGGCCCTCAGCATTCCGGTGATCATGATCGTTGTCGCCAGCCTGGCGCTCGGCACCGCCTTGCTGAAGACCGGCGGTGCGGATTATCTGGCGCAGTTGATCCTGGCCGTCGCCGACGGCGCGCCGCCGTCGGTGCTGATCGCTGTTCTGATGGCCACCATGGCGGTCCTGACGAACATCGTCTCCAACAATGCGGCGGCGGTCATCGGCACGCCGATTGCCGTCGGCATGGCGCAGCAGCTCGGCCTGCCCGTGGAGCCGTTCGTGCTGGCGGTGCTGTTCGGCGCGAACATGAGCTACGCCACCCCCATGGCTTACAAGACCAACCTCCTGGTCATGAATGCCGGCGGCTATACGTTCTCGGATTTCGTTCGTGTCGGGGTGCCGCTGACGGTCATCGTCTGGGCCGTTCTGGCGTGGCTGCTCCCGGTGCTGTACGGGTTCTAGAAGCGTTCTCGGAGATTTCGTCACCCCGGCGTGCTGCGCAAAACAGATGCTCGGCGGCAAGTGAGAAGGGGGATGTTTGCAGCCGGACGCGGTCGAAAAATGGAGACTATAAACCCTCGACGTTACCAGCAATCAGCATGCCGGAATGAACCTGGCCATCTGAACGAGTCATGCTCAGCTTGTCGCCCTCATGTTCAAATTTGGTGTAGCAGTGCGTTGCCTTCCAATCGGGCCAATACCAACACACTTGTGCATCTTTTATTTCCCAAGTGCCGTGGTGTTCGCTCGTGCCTTTGCGTGTGCTTTTGAACTTCGCGCCAAACGTTCCTGAGCGAGATCCCGGCTCGTGCCAGAACCAATAATCATCGCCACTTTCGTTTTTTCCGGCCCATGTCTTGCCGATCAGCACGGTCATGGCGGTTTTGCCATCGATCATCCCTGCATGAGAAACGGAACTCACGATGTTGATGGTAAAAAACAGAACCAATGCGAAAAAATATTTCAGTACGGAGGTCGTCATGGCCAGCCTCGATTCGAAATTTTATGGCAGTTAAGTTTTGTCGTGGCGTTTAGAGACGCAATTCAAAGTGCAGCGGGAACCGAACATTAGCGCCCGTATAGCAGTTGCATTGCAACAGATTTTCAGAAATTCGCGAATTTCCAGTTGTGCTTGCCGATGTGTGTCGACCTGGTGGTCGGACTTCCTGATTTTTCAACGTGGCCCGGTTTCAGGCACCGTCGGCTAGTCGAAAATAATCGCCACGAACACCACCAGCAGCGCCAGCACGATCAGCCACAGCCCGCGTGCCGGTCGGCGCGGGCCGGTGTCCTCGCCCCGGAGTGCGCGGATCGTGTCCGGGTGCAGCTTCAACTGCCCGTCGGCCAGCATGCGCGAGCCGTGCTCGACGCTTTCGACCATTTCCGGCAGCCGTTCCAGCGCCGATTGCAGGTTGTGGATGGCATCGCGGACCTTGGCTTCGGGGCCGAGGTTTTCATACATCCAGTCTTCGATCAGCGGGCGGATCAGGAACCACATGTTGGCGTCGGGCGCCAGACGGCGCGCGGTGCCTTCGGCAACCAGCATGGTTTTCTGCAATAACAGAAGCTGCGGCTGGGTTTCCATACGGAAGGTTTCGGTGATGCGGAACAGCTGCGCCAGCAACCGGGCAATCGATATTTCGTTCTGCGGCCTGTCCAGGATAGGCTCGGCGATGGACCGGCAGGCCTGCGTGAAGCTGTCGACCGAGCGGTCGCGCGGCACCCAGCCGGCCTCGAAATGGACCTCGGCGGCGCGGCGGTAATCCCGGTTCAAAAAGGCAACCAGCATTTCCGCGATGGCGCGCCGTGACTTCAGATCGAGCCGGCCCATGATGCCGAAATCGACGACGCCGATTTTACCGTCGGGGAGTGCGAACATGTTACCGGGATGGGTGTCGGCATGGAAAAAGCCGTCACGGAAAACCTGGCGGAACGACGCCGACGCCGCCTTGGTGAGAATTTCGACCGGGTCCATCCCGGCTTCGACGATGGCGTCGCGGTCATCGAGCGGGATGCCGTCGATCAGACGTTCCGTCGTCAGCACACGGCGCGCAGTCAGTTGCCAGTCGACTTCCGGCACCTTCAAGTCCGGGTCGCCGGCGAAATTCTCGCGCAGTTCGGCGGCGGCCGCGGCCTCGAAACGCAGATCCATTTCCAGTTCGACCGTATCGGCCAGGGTTTCGATGGTTTCCACCGGCTTCAGGCGGCGCAGCTGCGGCTGCGTGCGCTGGGCGATTTCGGCGATCCAGCGGAACAGATCGACATCGCGCTCAAAGGCGGCTTCGATGCCGGGCCGCAGGACCTTGACGGCGACCTCGCGCCCGTCGTGGGTTTCGGCGAAGTGCACCTGGGCGATGGACGCGGCGGCGACGGGGACGTCATCGAACGACTTGAACAGTTCGTCGACGGGTGCGCCCAGTTCTTCCTCGATCGCGGCGTGCGCCTCGACGGCGGGAAACGGCGGCAGGTCGTCCTGCAGCTTGGACAGGTCTTCGGTCAGCTCTTCGCCGAGCAGGTCGGAGCGGGTCGACATCGCCTGACCGAGCTTGATGAAACTGGGACCGGCCTCGTTCAGCGCGCGCGCCAGCCGCTCGCCGGGCCTGCCCGACGGGTCCTTGCTGACACCGACGGCGCAGAGCTTCAAAAGAACCGGCGAAACACCGGCCAGCTCGAGCGCGAACAGCGCGTCGTGGCGGGCCAGCAGGCGCGCAAGCGCATGGAGACGCCGAATATGCTTGAGCGAGCGGAACATATGAAGGGCCTCAGAGCCGCCAGGCGGAATGCAGCGCGGCAATGCCCGCCGACAGGTTGCGGACCTTGACCTGTTCCAGGCCGGCGTCGCGGATCATGCCGGCAAAGGTGTCCTGATCGGGGAACTTGCGGATGCTTTCGGCCAGATAGATATAGGACTCCCGGTCGGCGGCAACGCGCTCGCCCAGTGCCGGCAGCACCTTGAACGACCACGCATCGTAAGCTTCTTCGAGCGCCGGGACGATCAGGTGCGAGAATTCGAGGCACAGGAACCGCCCGCCCGGCTTCAAAACGCGCCTGGCCTCGGCCAGGGCACGGTCGAGCCGGGCCACATTGCGGAGGCAGAAGGCACTGGTATAGACGTCGACGGAGGCGCTCTCGAGCGGCAGTTCCTCGGCGTTGCCGACGGTCCACGTGATACCGTCGAGAATGCCCTTGTCGATGGCACGGTCGCGGCCGACACCGATCATTTCCGGCGAATAGTCGATGACCTGGGCCGGGCCGCCGCCGCGCTCCAGCCAGCGGAAGGTGATATCCCCGGTACCGCCGCCGACGTCGACCAGCGTCTGGCCCGGTTGCGGGTTGAGCCAGTCCAGCATCGCGCTTTTCCACAGACGGTGGATGCCGAGGCTCATCAGGTCGTTCATCAGGTCGTATTTGCCGGCGACCGAGGCGAACACGCCGTGCACCATCTCGGTTTTTTCGCCGGGCAGGACATCCCTGAAACCGAACGAGACCTTCTCGGTTTTGGCTTTTGCCGCGTCGGGCGATTGTTTTTGCTCTTCCATGGACGCGACAATAGCCGAACGGGAGCGAAGACGCTACGCTCTGCACGCATTGTTGGACGCTTTTTATAGGGAAGCCGTTTATGCCCGAATTGCCCGAAGTCGAGACCGTCAGACGCGGCCTTGCCCCCGTTCTGGAAGGTGCCGTGATCGCCGGGGCCCGCGCGTTCCGGCCGGATCTGCGGTTTCCGCTGCCGCCCGGGTTTGCCGCGCAGTTGACCGGCCGCAAGGTGATCAGTGTCGAGCGCCGCGCAAAGTACCTGTTGATCCGCCTCAGTGGCGATCTCGTTTTATTGGCGCATCTGGGGATGTCCGGGCGGTTTCGGATCTACAAGGACGCGCCGCCGGCACTGGAAAAGCATGACCATGTCGAGCTGATCACCGCTGACGGGGTGACGATCCGGTATAACGATCCGCGCCGCTTCGGCTTCATGGACCTGTTCGCGGCGGATCAAATGGCGACGCACAAGCTGCTTTGCGGTCTAGGCCCGGAGCCGCTGTCGAACGCGTTCGACGGCGCTGCGCTGGCGGCGGGATTGGGCGAACGCCGGACGGCAATCAAGGTTGCGTTGCTGGATCAGCGTGTGGTGGCCGGGGTCGGCAACATCTATGCCTCGGAAGCCCTGTACCGGGCCGGTATCTCGCCCAGGCGCATGGCGCGGACGGTGAAGGGCGGGCGCGCCGACCGATTGGCGCAGTCGATCCGCGATGTGTTGAACGAAGCCATCGACGCCGGGGGGTCGTCGTTGCGCGATCACCGCCAGACGTCCGGCGAACTGGGATACTTCCAGCACCGCTTCAAGGTCTATGGCCGGGGCGGTGAGAAATGCCCGGATTGCGATTGTGAAAATGCCATTCAGCAGATCGTCCAGGGCGGGCGTTCGACATTTTTCTGTGCCAAACGCCAGCGCTGATGTTAGAAGCACACCTATGATACGCGCATTCGTGATACGGACATTTATCCTTTGCCTGATGGCATTTGCCGCCGGCGCAGCACCCGCCGCCGCCAGCGACCGCTTCGTTTCCGTGATCGAGGATCTGCCGCTGATGGATGGTCTGGTCGAGAACGAGAATGCCGCCGTGGCGTTCGATACCGCCGGCGGGCGCATTGCCGAAGCCGAGGCCAGGGGCAATGTCGGCCCGCTTGAAGCGGCCCGGTTTTATGCTGATGTCTTGCCGCAACTCGGCTGGGCGCGTCTCGATGAGGGGCTGTATCAGCGCGAGCGCGAGCGCTTGAAGATCGCGATCGAGGCGGACGGTGCGGGGGGCGCCGTGGTCGGTTTTTCCGTGAGTCCGTTCAGCGGAAAATGAAGGCGGGCCGGAAACGCACCAGAGCCGCTTGACGGACGGCGGTAGTGTCTATATAAGCTCGCGGTCCCATGAGCAAAGGGTTTGAATTTAAGAGGTTTTAGAGATGGCTAACAGCGCATCCGCGAAAAAACGTATCCGCCAGAACACTCGGCGTACCCAGATCAACCGCACGCGTGTCAGCGAGATCCGTTCGGCTGTCCGCAAAGTCGAAGAAGCGATCGGCAGTGGCGATGTTGCCGCCGCCCAGGCCGCTTTCAAGAATGCCCAGCCGCTGATGGCACGTGGCGCACAAAAAAATGTACTTGCTGGAAATGCCGTATCGCGCAAGCTGTCGCGCTTGTCACGCCGCATCAAAGGGATGGCCGCTTAAGCCATCTCTTCGCTTTTTCCAACAAGGTATTGATAAGCCGCAGTCTTTCAGACTTGCGGCTTTTTCGTGCGCGCATGGGGACGGTTTATATGTAGGTAGTAGCCCGCTATGAGCGGCGCAAACCCTTGCTCACCATGGGCTTGAACAAAAACGCCGCGCTTTCAAGCAGGTAACGAGAGTCAAGTTTTTTATTTAAGTTTATTTGCCCTGTTCTCCTTTCGATCATGTTGTCAGCCGTGACCGAGGTTCGTAATATCCAAGCCGTCAAGACAAGCAGGCGGACGTCCGCCGCGACGTCGCTGCCTCGGAGGTGTGGTCGTAATATCCGAAGATCATTATATCAATATGAAAACTCGATAAATCACAGTAAGCATTAAGCTTTATTCTATTGTTTAAGTATTTTATGTGCATTTGTTTTGTCATTTAGTTCTATATAAAGATTTTATTTTATTACTTTGTCTGGATATATGAGGGAAGGATTTGCAAGGGGGGCGGTCTTTTGCCGGTGGCCGTTAAGGCGGGCAAGGGGTGGCGTGTTCAAAATGAAGCCGTTCGGTTCTTTTATGGGGGAGCGCCGGCAGGTTTCGATAAGAACTTAAGCGTGAAGTCTCATTAGCTTGTTTGGGCGATGCTCAAATAATCCTCTTTTCGTCATTTATCCGGATTAAAAATAAAGACGCCGGTTTCGGCCGGAGTCATGAAAGAATCGCCTATTTAAGGGGGGCAGCCGACGCATGATCGACGCGACGTCATTCGACGCCACATCGAACACCGAGGACGGTCCGCATCACGATGCGGATAAGGATGTGGTCCTTGCGCAGTGGAATACTGTAAACGCGCAACTTCGCGACGAGATCGGTGAGGCTGCATTCCAGAGCTGGATCAAGCCGATGAAGATCCGCACCGTCGAAGACGGTGTGGTGCATGTCACCGTGCCGACCCGTTTCATGCGTGATTGGGTCGTTGCCCATTATGCCGAGCGTATTGCGACACTTTGGCAATCGGAAGCGCCGGAAGTGGCTTCGCTCGAGGTTTCCGTGCGCAGCGACCGTTCCCCGGCGCAACCCCGCGAAGGGTCGATCCGCCGCCAAACCCCGCCCGCCGGTGACGGCCACGCAGACATGTCCGGCGCACGGCAGGGGCTGAGCGCCGCCATCGATCCGCGTTTCGTGTTCGAGAATTTTGTCGTCGGCAAGCCCAACGAGTTCGCTTACGCCGCCGCCCGGCGTGTCGCCGAAGCCGACAGGGTGCCGTTCAATCCGCTGTTCCTTTACGGCGGCGTCGGCCTTGGCAAGACGCACCTGATGCACGCCATCGCCTGGCATATCCGCCAGACCGATCCGGACCGGACCGTGCTCTACCTGTCGGCGGAAAAGTTCATGCACCGTTTCGTGCAGGCGATCCGCGAAAGCACGACCATGGACTTCAAGAATCAGTTCCGCTCGGTCGACGTGCTGATGATCGACGACGTCCAGTTCATTGCCGGCAAGGAATCAACGCAAGAGGAATTCTTCCACACTTTCAATGCGCTGGTGGATCAGGGGCGGCAGATCGTCATTTCGGCGGACAAGTCCCCGTCCGATCTCGTCGGCATGGAAGAGCGCCTGATTTCACGCCTCAACTGCGGGCTTGTCGCCGATATTCATGCGACCACGTATGAGCTTCGGCTCGGCATTCTGCAGTCCAAGGCGGCGCAAATCCGCGCCGACATTCCGCCCAAGGTCATGGAGTTCCTGGCACACAAGATCACGTCCAACGTGCGCGAGCTCGAAGGCGGGCTGAACCGGGTCGTTGCCCATGCGCAACTGATCGGCCGTGACATCACCATCGAGGCGACACAGGAGGTGCTGCACGATCTGCTGCGCGCCAACGACCGCCGCGTCACCATCGAAGAAATCCAGAAGCAGGTGGCGAACCACTTCAACATCCGGATTTCGGATATGCATTCCGCCCGGCGTGCGCGCTCGGTGGCCCGTCCGCGTCAGGTGGCCATGTATTTGGCCAAGCAGCTGACGGCGCGTTCGCTGCCGGAAATCGGCCGCAAGTTCGGCGGCAGGGATCATACGACCGTGATGCATGCCGTTAAAAAGGTCGAAGAGCTGAAGTCGATGGATCCCGGATTCGCGGAAGATGTCGAGCTTTTGCGCCGCATGCTGGAAGGCTGAGGCCCAGGCCCGGGCCCCGAAGATGCGGGGCCTGCCCAAGCCCTTGATTGTAAACCATTAATTCAGGCGCTTTTCGCGGCTTAACCGGCCGTTAAAAGGCTTGGGTCATGGTTAACGTCTGCTATACTTGCGAACGCCTTTCGGCACCTGGAAAATTTGCTGATTTTCAGCGTTTCAGGCGACATTTTGCCGATTTTTCATCGGATATTTCAAGGCGTTGAATTTGAACTGCGATGGGCGCTGCCGTGCGCCGCACCGGATAGAAATGTGGGCTTTAGGTAATGAAACTGACGATCGAACGGACGAATCTTTTACGCTCCCTCGGACACGTGCAAAGCGTTGTCGAACGCAGAAATACAATTCCGATTTTGTCGAATGTGAAGATTGAAGCGGACGGCGAACAGCTTTCGCTCAACGCGACGGATATGGATCTGGATATCGTCGAGAGCGTTCCCGCCGATATTTCAACGCCGGGTGCAACGACGGCGCCGGCGCTGACGTTCTTCGAGATCGTCCGCAAGCTGCCCGACGGCGCGCAGATCGAACTGGAAGCGCCCGGGGACGGCAAGCTGACGATCCGTGCCGGCCGCTCGCGTTTCACCCTTTCATGCCTGCCGACCGAGGATTTTCCGGTCATGGCCGGCGGCGAATACGGGCATACGTTTTCGCTGCCCGCCGGCGATCTCAGGGAACTGATCGACCGTACCCGGTTTGCGATCTCGACGGAGGAAACCCGTTATTATCTGAACGGCATCTATCTGCATGTCTTCGATCGTGACGGCACCCAGGTGCTGCGCGCCGTTTCCACGGACGGGCATCGCCTTGCCAGCGTCGAGCTGCCGCTGCCGGCTGGCGCCGAGGGCATGCCGGGCGTGATCGTGCCGCGCAAGACGGTCGGTGAAATCCGCAAGCTGATCGACGAAACCGGCGACGACATCGAAATTTCACTCTCCGAAGCGAAAATCCGTTTCTCGTTCGACGATGCGATCCTGACGTCGAAGCTGATCGACGGGACCTTCCCGGATTATCAGCGCGTCATCCCCACGGGCAACGACAAGGAAATGACGGTAAGCCGCAAGGCGCTGTCGGATGCGGTCGACCGCGTGTCGGCGATTTCGTCGGAGAAATCCCGCGCCGTGAAGCTGGCCATCGGCGGCGATACGCTGTCGCTGTCGGCGTCGAGCCCGGAAAACGGCACGGCCCAGGAAGAGATCGAAATCGGCTACGGTCTCGATAACATCGAGATCGGTTTCAACTCTGCCTATCTGCTGGATATCGCGCGCCAGATCGACAGCGACACCGCCATCTTCATGCTGGCGGATGCCGCCTCGCCGACGATTATCCGCGGTTCCGACGACACCGGAACGATCTACGTGCTGATGCCGATGCGGGTTTGATGGTAAACGACGTGGACGGAAGATTTTGACAGGTATAGCGGCGATTTCCCGAAGCTTGAGCGCCGAACCCTTGTCGGCTCAGGAAAATGTCCATGGACAGCGCGTCGCCGTGACACGGCTGACGCTGACGGATTTCAGGAACCACGCCCAGACCCGTCTGACGTCGAACGGACAGAGCGTTATCCTGACGGGCGTCAACGGCGCCGGAAAAACGAATATTCTCGAAGCCGTTTCCTTCCTTGCGCCCGGGCGCGGGTTGCGCCGTGCCAGGCTGGGCGAGGTGACCCGCACCGACGCAGGCGCCGAAAGCGCTGCCGAAGGCCGCTACTGGGCCGTCGCCGCGGATATCACGGGGCCCGACGGGCCTGTAACGATCGGCACCGGCCTTGATCCGGAACCGGGCAACGTCCGCGAACGCCGGGTGGTCCGGGTCGACGGGCAGACGGAACGTGCGCAAAGCGCATTGGCCGAACATGTCGCCGTGGTCTGGCTGACGCCGCAGATGGACGGTTTGTTTATCGAAGGGCCGGGTGCGCGAAGACGTTTTCTCGACCGCCTCGTCTATGCCGCCGATCCGGCGCATGCGGGGCGCGTCAGCGCCTATGAACAGGCCATGCGTGAGCGCGCGCGGCTGTTGTCGGAACACGGGTCGGGGGCGGACGCCACCTGGCTCGATGCGCTGGAAGCGACCATGGCGGAAAAGGGCATGGCCGTGGCCGCGGCGCGGCGCGACATGGTGGGCCGGCTGGCGGCGTTTATCGATACCGGCTCGGCGCATCGCATGGGGCCGTTTCCCGGTGCCGAACTGGCACTTGCCGGCGGCCCCGAAGGCTGGCTCGACGAAATGCCGGCATTGGCCGCCGAGGAACGGCTGCGCCGGCAATTGTCCGAAGATCGCCACCGCGATGCGCATGACGGGCGCACGCGCAGCGGACCGCACCGGACCGATCTGGAGGTCCGCCACGCCGCGAAGCAGCGCGAAGCGGCACTGTGTTCGACGGGCGAGCAGAAGGCGCTGCTGATCGGCCTTGTTCTGGCGCATGCCCGGATGCAGGGCGTTGAGCGCGGCGCATCGCCGATCCTGCTTCTGGACGAGGTTGCGGCGCATCTCGATCAGGCGCGGCGCACGGCATTGTTCGACCTGATCGACGGCCTGAACACCCAGGCATGGATGACCGGTACCGACCCCGGCCTGTTTGACGGCATGCGGGATCGGTCCGAATTTTTTCAAGTGGCAGACGGCGCGCTTTGCGCCTTCGATGCCTGAGCGACAAGACGGCAAAACGAGAGCAAAAAGACCATGAGCGAAGAAACCGAAAACGAAACAGGCCCCGAAGCTGAGATCGAGGTGCCGCCGGGTGTCGACCCGGCAGCCTATGGCGCCGACCAGATCAAGGTTCTGCGGGGGCTGGACGCGGTGCGTAAACGCCCCGGCATGTACATCGGCGATACCGATGACGGCTCGGGCCTGCATCATATGGTCTACGAGGTCGTCGATAACGCGATCGACGAGGCGCTGGCCGGGCACTGCGATCTCGTCAAGGTCACGCTCAACGGCGACAACTCGGTCAGCGTGTCCGATAACGGCCGCGGCATTCCCGTCGACATTCACGCCGAAGAAGGCGTTTCGGCGGCCGAGGTCATCATGACGCAGCTGCATGCCGGCGGTAAGTTCGATCAGAACTCGTACAAGGTTTCGGGCGGTCTGCACGGTGTCGGCGTATCCGTCGTCAACGCGCTTTCGGACTGGCTGGAGTTGCAGATTTATCGCGACGGCAAGGAGCATCATGTCCGTTTTGAAAACGGTGAAACCGTCGCGCCGCTGAAGGTTGTCGGCGATGCGCCGCTGACCGAGAGCGGTAAAAAGCTCAGCGGGTCGGTAATTACGTTCCATGCGTCATCAGAGACGTTCACCAAGACCGATTACGATCTGGCGACGCTCGAGCACCGCTTGCGCGAACTGGCGTTCCTGAATTCCGGCGTCGCCCTGCAACTGGTCGATAACCGCAATCCGGACCCGGTCGTCATCGACATGCATTACGAGGGCGGGCTGATCGCCTTCGCCAAGTATATCGACCGCTCGAAGACCTCGATTATCACCGACCCCGTTGCCGTGACCGGGGAAAAAGAAGGCATCACCGTCGAAGTCGCGATGCAGTGGAACGACAGCTATCACGAGACGATGCTGTGCTTCACCAACAACATTCCGCAGCGCGACGGCGGTACGCACCTGGCGGGTTTCCGGGGCGCGCTGACGCGAACCATCAACAATTACATGGCGTCCGGGCTGGTGCCGAAAAAGGAAAAGGTGACGGTCAGCGGCGACGATGCGCGCGAAGGCCTGACCTGCATTCTCTCGGTCAAGGTCCCCGACCCGAAGTTCTCGTCGCAGACCAAGGACAAGCTGGTCTCGAGCGAAGTCCGGCCGATCGTCGAGAATCTGGTTTCCGAGGGGCTCGACCGCTGGTTCGAGGAAAACCCGGCGGAAGCCAAGAAAGTCCTGACCAAGATCATCGATGCCGCAACGGCGCGCGAAGCGGCGCGCAAGGCGCGTGAACTGACGCGGCGCAAGGGGGCGCTCGATATCTCGTCCTTGCCGGGCAAGCTCGCCGATTGCCAGGAGAAGGATCCGGCCAAGTCCGAACTGTTCATCGTCGAGGGTGACAGTGCCGGCGGGTCGGCCAAGCAGGGCCGCGAGCGTGCCTTCCAGGCCATTCTTCCGCTACGCGGCAAGATCCTCAACGTCGAGCGTGCGCGCTTCGACAAGATGCTGAGCTCGGCCGAAATCGGCACGCTGATCGCCGCGCTCGGCACCGGGATCGGGCGCGAGGATTTCAACGTCGACAAATGCCGCTATCATAAAATCATCATCATGACCGACGCCGACGTCGACGGCAGCCACATCCGCACGCTGTTGCTGACGTTCTTCTTCCGTCAGATGCCGGAACTGATCGAACGCGGCTATCTGTATATCGCGCAGCCGCCGCTGTATCGCGCCAAGCGCGGCAATTCGCAGGTCTACCTGAAGGGCGACCGCGAGATGGAGAACTATCTGTTCGATACCGCCATCGACGAAGGCGGCGTGTTCATCAACTTCGAAGGCCATCAGATCGCCGGTTCCGACCTGCGCACGCTGGCCGAGGAAGCGCGCTATGTGAAGACGCTGCTGGAAAGGCTGTCGAACCACGTGCCGGTTTCGATCCTTGAGCAGGCGGCGATTCTGGGCGCGCTCAACCCGGAAATTCTCGGCAATCCGGAACAGGGCGCGCAGGTCGCCGAATACATCGCCAAGCGCCTGGACGCGCTGGCGCCGGAACACGAACGCGGCTGGGCAGGTGTGGCGCTGGATGACGGCGGGCTCGAATTCAAGCGCATGCTTCGGGGCGTTGCCGAAACCCACGTCATCGACGGCGCGATCATGCGCTCCAAGGACGCCCGGCAACTCGACGAAATGGCCGGCAAGCTGCAGAAAAACTATGCCAAGCACGGCACCCTTGAAAACAAGGATAAGAGCTACCCGATCACCGGTCCGGTGGCGCTGGTCGACAAGGTGACCGAACTGGGCCGCAAGGGCATCTCGATCCAGCGCTACAAGGGGCTGGGCGAAATGAACCCGGATCAGCTTTGGGAAACCACGCTCGATATCGAGGCGCGCTCCCTGTTGCAGGTCCGCGTCAACCACGTCGACGAGGCCGAGGAGGTGTTCTCGACGCTGATGGGCGACGTCGTCGAACCGCGCCGTGAATTCATCCAGGAAAACGCCCTCAAGGTCGCCAACCTGGACGTCTAGGCGGGTATCTGACCGGACCCGGACGGGGGATGACTTGTAACTTGCCGGGTGGATGCATTTATTAGGGTAGTACCCCGCCTTGCAGCCCTTGAACCTGAAAGCGCCGTCCCGTGTTCGAAGCGACTTTTGATCCGGTATTCATTGCCGCCGCGCTTTTCGCCGTGCTCATCACCGGCATCTCGAAAAGCGGTCTCGGCGGCGGGCTGGGGCAGCTTTCGGTGCCGATCATGGCGGTTTTCATTTCGCCCGTGGCGGCGGCGGCGATCATGCTGCCGATCCTGTGCACCATCGACCTGTTCAACATCTGGGGCTACCGGCGGGATTTCCATCGCGGCAACCTCGTGGCGATGGTGCCGGGCGCGGTTGTCGGCATCGGCATCGGCGCGCTGACCTTCCGACATCTCGATGACGACGCGATCCGCCTCATGCTGGGCGGGCTTTCGCTGATCTTTTCATTGACCTATTTCGTGCAGCAGGCGCCGGTCAGTGCGGAAACGCGCTGGGGCCGCTGGTTCGGTGCGCTGTGCGGTGCGCTGGGCGGGTTCACCAGTTTCGTCGCCCATGCCGGCGGCGGCCCGGTGAAGATGTTTTTGCTGCCGCAGCGGCTCGACAAGCGGGTGTTCGTCGGCACCAACGTGTATTTCTTCTTTATCGTCAATCAGGTGAAGATCTGGCCGTATCTGTGGCTGGGGCAGTTCTCGAGCGACAACCTGAGCACCAGCCTGGTGCTGATGCCGGCGGTGCCGCTGGGGGTGTGGATGGGCTGGAAGCTGATCCGGATCATCGATGCAGAGACCTTCTACAAGGTCTGCTATGTGCTGCTGTTCGTCGCCGGAATCAAGCTGATCTACGACGGCGCGCTCGGCAAGGGCTGGCTGTAAAGGGCTGGCTGGCTGAAATTGTCTGGCTAAAATTGGCTGTTTGAATTGGCTGGCGAAATTGGCGCACCCGACAGGATTCGAACCTGTGACCTCTGCCTTCGGAGTGCAGCTATGCAATAGAAACCTAATAATATCAGATAGTTATGTGTGTCAAAAATCCAGCAATGCCGATTTCCACAGATTGACGCGGATAAATCTGGATCGAGGTGGACACAGTTCGGTCACAGTAGGTTGTGAAGGCAGCCCGCCGTGCAACGGGTTGCAAATCTTATGATCTCCAAGAACGAATTAGCTCATTCTCCCGTTGAGACGAATATCAAGTTGAAGGCGTCAGGGCTCTTATGAGACCGGTGTCGGATATCGCGGCGCTTGAACAGTTCGGGCGTACCCGTTTGTCAGAATCCTTCTATATGAGAGATTTTTTATACAGTGAAATCTCTAGCTTCTACGGTATTCCGAATATTCCAAATGACCCCGAACTGGCCATCGCGGCGGGAAAGCGCCTGTGTAACGAGCTATTGGAGCCAATTTCAAAATCCTTTGGTGGTATCGCTATTAGGTCGGCCTATCGTTCCAGTTCAGTAAATGGTTTTGGCCATCAACAGAGACTAAATTGCGGATCGAACCACTATAACTCTGGCAAGCATATCTGGGACCGTCTCGATAATTTCGGATATATGGGGGCAACAGCCTGTATCGTTGTCCCGTGGTTCGCTGATCGCTACGAAGAAGGTGCTGATTGGCGTTCACTGGCTTGGTGGATACATGACCATCTTCCCTATAGCCGCCTGTTCTTCTTTCCCAAGCTAGCTGCCTTTAACATCACTTGGAGTGAAAATCCGGTTCGCAGGATAGATAGCTATATCTCGCCAAAGGGGTGCCTGACGAAGCCTGGAATGGCCAATCACAAGCCGCGTCATGAACGGTCATACGTTGGCTTCCCAGCTTACAGTGGGTTTTGAAACGAGTCCTGCAGCAACTTCGGTGAATAATCTGACGCCAGAAACTGTGTTTCGAACGACAGAATGCAATCTATCATTGGTAAATATAAATGTTATTATTAATCTAATGAGTAGCGGGGGCAAAACATCATGGAAGCAATATTTTGGCTAGTGGGTCTTGGAATAGTAGCAGCAATTTTCATTCCTGTTTTGGTGGGTCTCGAAAAGTCCAGCAAAGCGAAAGCAGCAGGACAAGCAATTGTTAAGCGAGACGGTTTCCAATCAGACGTACATTATGTGAGCCCATATAATCAAAAAGGATTGGCGATAGACAAAACAAATAATCAAATTCTTTTTTCGGACCATGGTCATCAATCAGTATTTCCTTTCAGGAGCTTAATAGCGACTGAGGTATTAGAAGATGGTGTATCAATCTCTAGCACGAACAGAGGCAGCCAGATTGTGGGTGCGGCTGTTGGAGGAGTTTTATTAGGTGGAGTTGGAGCCGTTATCGGAGGCCTTAGCGGTTCGTCGACTACGAGCAATCGCGCTAAAAAAATAACTTTGCGTATCGTGACGGATGATTTCCAGAAACCAAATTTTGATATAGTTATGTTGGATTTTTCGGACTCTACCAAGGGGGTTGAAAAGGAAAGTATCATTTACAAACAAGCTATAGAGGAGGCTGCTGCGTGGCATTCCCGACTATCTACTATCCTCAAAAGACTTTCCGAAAATGACGAGAGTCAAATGCCCAAATTGCAAAATGTTTCAGGAAAATCGATTGCTGACGAGATTGAGAAACTAGCGACCCTGCTTGAAAAAGGTTTGATCACCGAGGAAGAATTTAAAGCTCAAAAAGCCAATCTACTCGCGAAATAGCAAAAATTGATCGGGGTATGGTTGAGAATATCTCGAGGGCATTAGCCGATACGCAGGTTCGGTCGACACAAGGAAACTTTGCAGATTGGTTATGTCTCGGATTGAGCATCACCATTCAGAGGGCGAAGGAGTTTCAAAAATGGCGATGAGAGGAATACGGAGAAAAAAGAAACGTTAGCTTGGTGAGTTTCCGCTATCTAACGCATTGGTCTCCCACTTCCATAAAACCGGAATTACAGACCCAATTGCGTCCTGTGTAATCGACGCTAGCATTTTTAGGAACGGCAAACTTAATGCAATTTTCGCCTTGCTGCTTGTAGCCTCTGTCACAAGTCCAATCCCGACCTGTATAATCAATTCTAGCATTTGCAGGCACTGCGAATTTGATGCATCGGTTGCCTTGCTGCTTGTAGCCTCTGTCACAAGTCCAATCCCGACCTGTATAATCAATGCTAGCATTTGCAGGCACTGCGAATTTGATACATCTGTCACCTTGCTGGTTATAACCTCTATCACAAGTCCAATCTCGGCCTGTGTAATCTACGCTGGCGTGATCAGGCACAACAAATTTGACGCACTGATTGCCTTGCTGGTTATAACCTCTATCACAAGTCCAATCCCGGCCTGTATAATCTACGCTGGCATGTGCTGGGACGACGAATTTGACACACCTATCACCGTCAGGCCTATAACCTCTATCGCATGTCCAACCCTTCCCCGTGTAATCCACACTAGCGTTCTCTGGGATGTAAACCTGTTTGCTAGATGGGCTGTTCCCCGCTTCTGCTTGAGTTTTACTAGGTGCCTGTTGTGACGCCTTAACCACTTCAAAGTCGAAGGTCTCAACAAAAACGTCATCTAAAAATACATCAATCGAGTAGTCGCCAATCGGATCACCTTCCGCTATGCACCAGACATGGCTCACCATGTCATCCTTTATTTCGAGCATCATATCTGTAACGGCGCTTTTTCCATCAGAGGACGGCGTGACCTTTTTTGAGCCGTCAGTGATAACAGGCCATCCGCCCAGTGGTTTTGACGGCAACCTCAATATTTCACGCATCTTGATGCTTCCGCTAATGCCGTTGATTCGCATGCGCCAGCCGTAGCAGGAGTTTTCCGTATTAAATGGGACGCGGGTCGAGTCAAAGAGCTTCATCTCACCATTTTGATCTTGAAAAATGGTCAAGAATTGCTTCTCCGATACTGTAAATTTTTTGGTGCCGGTTCGACTTTCTTGCTGGCTTTTGAATTTTTGCCTTTCCGAATGAGCATCTCTAAGAGCCCGCAAAAAGTCCTGATCAATCTCTGCGTCGGGAGGTAAAAGCGCCTCGCGCTGAAAAGATTTTATAGCTGTCCTGGTCTTGGGCCCCATCTGCCCGTCAATTGGGCCTGGATCGTACCCTAATTCCTTGAGTAGTTTTTGAACCTCACGGACAGTTCCTTTAGATGGGCTTGGTTTGGACTCTGTCAGAGGGGCAGGCGCTGGCTGAATTCTTGGCTGATTTATATCTGGCGAAAATAAATTTTGTTTTGGTATGGACGACAACTCTTGTCTTGCATCCCTCTCGATTTGAGAACGCTGCTTATTGACCTGCTGCGTTGCCAACTCAAGATTGCTTCTTCTGTACCTGTAGCTTCCACACCTTGAGTTATAGTCGTCAACGCTCTCATTAAAGGACCGTGACTGAGCATCGCTACTTATAAGCGGTCTTTTCGCCTCTATTTGGATTCCTGCACGTACACACCATCGAATTTGGGCGACAGAGAGAACGTTATTCCTCCCAATTGGAGGCCGTTCATAAGTGATCTCATTAGGCTGAGGGTATGATAGCGGAGATTTCTTCGGTGTAGTTGTTGGCGGACTTAGTATCCTATTGCTTGATCCAGTGTCGATGCTTTTGCTGGGAGAGGAAGTATATGTCGGCGCAGAAGGCTTTTTGCTTTCTTGAGAGTTATAAATTGCTATGGCGATAACAACGCCTATGAGCCCCAGAAACCATTTGAGATTTGAAGAGCTGCCCTGGTTGGTTGGTTTCGGCGACGATGGCGGTGGTGGAGATGGCGGAGGAGGAGGATTGGGAGGAGGTGAAGAGGGGGGTGGTGCGCTGCTACGCTTTTCCTCTCCTTGTTTTGAAGTCTTGTTAGAAGTTTGATTGTCTTGGTTATTGGGTGTTTTCTCGTGCTCAGGCGCAGCAGGTGGATCACCAACTTTAGACGTTAGTGATGAGAGAGCTCCGAACCCCTTTTTTTCGTTCTCGTCACCCATTCAAATCCTAGTCCTATCCTTAGAATCCACACATCTCATTGTGCGCCAATAAAGACAGCTACGATTGCAACCACCGAAATTAATAAGTGAATCTTGTCAAATTGCCTAAGTGGCGCTTTGCCGAGGAATCTGTAGTTATTCCCATCCTGTATTACCCGGTAACGAGATATTGGAAAAATTGGAATGAACAGGGCGGTGAAATAATATGTAGCGATATGTGACCGGCTAACAGGGTCAACATCTGTGCTGCCGTATAGAGTGAATCCGAAACCATTTAGCGTCCATAGAGTCGGAGCAGAAGAGATCGGAGATAAATTTCCATACATTGCCTTGTTTTGGTTGGCAGTCAGCAAGTTCCCTCGAATATGTTTTCGCGCCTCAGCGCTAGAGGCATATTTCATAGCGTCTTCGAGCATTTCGACACATTCGTTCCATTTGCTCGTTTCGTTTGCGTATGCGATCGCGCACTGCATCAAAGTCAACGCAATTTCATCTTTGCCTTGTTCGACTAGGTTCTGCGGTAACTTTGCTGACTCCAGCCCGGCTATAAGACGTTGCGCGACCCTCGTGATTTTTTGGGCCTCGCCATGTGCAGATGATGGGTGGGATTCAATCCTCTCTAACGCTTGTGAGCAAAGCTCTGTTATCGGTTCTAGGTGCCCACTTAGCTTTCTTTGCTCGGCGATATCGTCGAGCGCACCTATATCCTCGTCAGTCTTGTCTGCAACGGATACGACTTCTGCAAAAACTTCACGAAGCATTGCCGCAATCTTCTGAGAAATCTCTAATTTGTCGTGCTCGTTAAACAGATATACGGCTAAGTCCCGAACATTGTGAGCGACGCGAGCACTTGCTTCGTGTCCTAACCCTCGGCTTTTTGTGCTGACTTGAATTGGCTGGGCAACAACATCCCAATTTTGGACAACAGAAATCAGTTCATCGATTATCGGCGAGAGGATTTTGTCCGACTTTTTCTTATCTGCAATATCGCGGATACGCTCCAAGAGCGCATCGATATTGGCTTCTTCCTTATCAAGAAAATCTTGCGCCTCAACCTCGTACATGTCGACGATTTCATCAATTAGAAGAGGTGCAGGTCGTTCACCGACATCGGTAGTTTTCTCCACTGCGTCTGTGATCACTTTCACCAGACTCATTGGCGGAAGTTCGTTGAGTGCCGCTCTAATAGAGGAACGAATAAACTGCCTACGGTTATCAATTTCGAGTTCCAGCGCATGGTGATCGGAAACAATTGGAAAACCAGCTATGCCCCTGTCCTCGTTGATGATGGTAATTATTTCTTCGGTATCAACGTCGTCGAAAACGTCGGCGATTTCGATAATCCATTCACATAGTTCTGCTTCATTCAGATTCCCAGTCACGTGCTTTAGGCCAGTGGCTAAAAGGTTTGCCCTCGCTAAGCCTGGAACATTCTTCTGTTCCAAGATATCCCTTGGATTGGTTTTTAGTTGATCGATAACTTCGCTCGCTCGTTTCGGAGCTAGTCCAGGAAGCCAGGCTGTCTCAACTTCCAATCTTTTGCGTGGATTTGTCAGAGCGCCGCTTGCATTTGAAATCGAGTCATCATCTGCGAGTAAGCTTTTTTCCTCTGCTAGCTCCATTATCTTCCGCCGATCATCTCGCGATGATGCGCCGAGTAGCCAAAATGGATTTTCAAAAAGTTCCATATCAATCCCAGATAAACCCTATGGGGCGGCTTTTCTCTTCGTCAGAGACATTCGGAAGTCTGGCAATCGCCTGGTCTAAGGCGTCTTGGCTCAACTTGTCCTTACCCGATCTTGCAGCTAAGCGCCCAGCCTCACGAATTGAGAATGCAACGTCTGATAGGGGGCGCCCGGTAAGTGCTGAGATTGCCTTCTCGACAGAAACTTCCCCTGCGACAGGCATTTTTTCGAGCAAGGAAGAGACCAAATCGGCAACTTCAGATCTGGTAGGCATGCCGACTTCAATTACATGATCGAAACGTCCTCTTCGGAGAATCGCGGGATCAATCATTTCCAGTCTATTCGTCATGCCGATGATTAATACTCGGCGAGAAATGGCCTCTGGAATTCGGCGCAGGAATTCCGCTACTTCCTCAACGTGATGCAAGCCAGTGGACTGATGTAATTGGCGGTCAGACAGAAAAGATTCCATCTCGTCAATAACTATGACCGCTGGAGCGTTCTCTATCGCTGTTTCAAAGATTTCTGCAACTTTGCGACTGGTCTCGTGAATATAAGGGCTGCCTACACTGTTAGAGTCCACATGATAAACAGGCCAATCCAAATATTCGACGAGACGATCAACAGCGAATGTTTTTCCGCACCCTGGCGGACCATGCAAAACGACTGCCGAGGGAAAGTCCACGCCTAGAGCTCGATAACGGTCCTCGTGGAGAATGATATCTACGACATGTTCGTTGAAAAAATCTTCAAGGAATGGTCGGCCACTGAGCTTGAACTCCGATGGACTATTGCTAGAAGGTTCTTTCAGAATCGTTGCACTGTCTGTTTTAGATTTTCTGGTTTCAGCGTCCTTATTTTGTTGCGCTTCTTTCGATCTAGTGTTGCCCTCGGTGCGAACACCACCATCCGGCAAAGGGAGGCCGCCCAATGCAATAACATCTAGAACTTCGTCTTTTTTCAGCCATCCAAGAAGATTGGAAATCCGGCGAAACGAGGAAGTTGATACTGATACGCCACCTGTTAGCCAACGTCCCAGAACGTGATCATCACTAATCTTTTCTGAAACTGTCCAGGTTGGAAGTAACCGGGAAAAGCGTTCGACGAATATTGCGTCATGCAATGAGACTTCATGATCAATTTGACGAGTGTGACGCAAGCTGACGGCAAAGGCGGCGGCATCTGCTTTAGTCTCGGGAGTTATGAACTCAGTCACAGCCGCCAGTTGCTGATTCTGGCCCGACTCGATTGCGAAAAAATTATTCTGCCCAAAGGAAAAGCTGGTTAGCGCTGATTCATCCAGGAAGCCCTCTGAAATCCATCGTTCGCCTATCATTTTTTCGCAGACGAGAACGCGGGCGCCGCGTCCTGAATCATATATTTGCCAATGATCGCCAAAGCTGACGAGCTTACGGAATACTATACCCTCAGAGGTTTCGTAATTTATTGGAAGCCATCTGTCGCCCGGCATTGATTAGCCCCTAACAATATTGACGATATCCAACATATCCGTCTCGGACGTGGAACCAATCTGCATCATTCCCATTAAGGCGACCACTTGACGGAGCGCATCTATATCGTCTGATCGGAGGTGCTCCAGACCTTGAGATGCCAACTCTTCAAATCTTTGCTTGTCTGAGAAATTGAATGGCGATTGAACCATGTGCTTGAATTTCTCCACAACAAACCAATCTTGCCGCCATAGAATTTCAAAATTTTTGGTCTGCAATTCGTCAAGGTGGCTCTCAAAGCCTCTACCGTTTCTGTCAATCTCACGCTGCGCCGTGCGAACAAGGTTGTCGAAAGCAGTTTCTTCGCTGGGGCGGGCATGCTCCCGGATATGATTGTCAAAGAAGCTTTTCACTTGGTCGAGGTCGAGCTGTCGAATTTCCTTAAGGTGATCCTTGCGAACCTGAGCGAGCAATTTTTTCGCTTCAAGAACGCTCTCCATCGCTTCTTGAGCCTGCTCTGTGTCGGGCTGTTCTAGATCGACGTCAGACGCACGAGACAATTTTTTTCGTGCTTGTTCTAATTTAGGGTCGTCAACTACATCGCTAATTTCATCAAGGCGGCCCATTGTATGGCTTGAGTCTTCCGCCACCCTTGCCGCCACATTTGAGTAGTCGAGTTGGCCATCAACTCGAGAATAGAAGTTGTGGCCTGAATGAAAAGTTCCGCCAATGCTAGGGACGGATACTTCTAAGACGATGTTGCCAGAGTCTAAGACTTCATAATCACAGTTCAGATCAGCGCCTGCAGGTATGACACCATCGTCAAAGTCAGAGCCTGAAACCCTGAGCATTCCGACAAAGCGATTATCCGTTACCGGGTCGTCAATTTCGCCTTCCCAAAGTTTGAAGTTAATAGCGCTTGAGCTTCCTGCCTTAATGGACTCGCTTGTCTTAAAAACACGATTTCCCTTTTTAGGGAGTTGGTCGCCCGCCCTTACCAACCATTCTAGCGTTGGCCGTCCGCCGAGTTTGTCCAAGACTTCTATTCCTATCGAATATGAAGCCGGAATTGCATCGACTGTGGCTGCCGTTCGCGTAATGACGATCTTATCTTGCTCAAGGGAGAGCGGACCACCAGAGGCATCAAATACAAACACCTTAAAAGCGTTGTCGCCATTCTTGCCAAGTGTCACATCGATAGTCGCGCCATTCGTCAAGGGTAGACGACCCGAGGTCCAACCTGTATCCAAGCTATCAATCTGAAACTCAGCACCTTCAAGCACTTCTCCATTCACTTGAGTTGCAATCTTCGCCCGTGAGTCAGGCGTTCGTGCAATGTAGTTAAAGCTTACGTCGAGTTGGCCGCTCGAAGACAATTTGCCTCGGTTGCTTTTCCTTCCACGGCTTTGGGAACTCCAGTCAATTGATTCCGCAAATAATGCCGCACCTTCAGATACGGCTGTCATTGGATTGACTTCCGAACTGCCAGGAATCCCTAATTCGAAAGAGACCTTGTCGCGCAGCGGTTTATAATTTGTTGGTCCCCCCACGAAGACAACGCGCTCGACATCGCTTGCCGTCAATCCGGCCTTCGTCAAAGTGTCACGTGCAGACTCAATTGTGTCGTTGATGCGTTCTTCAATCAGGCGGTCCAGCGTATCTCGATCAATTGGAATATCGAGGTAAACCTCAGCACCTGATTTATCGCGAACCCGCGCTTCTGTTTCGGAAAGGCTAATTACCGCATCTTCTCGGGCAGAAAGTTCAATTTTTGCTCGTTCTGTAGACCAAGCGGCCAAACGCATTAGGGCTTTGTAATCGGCATTGCTTGCGAGATCCTCTGGTAAATCAAAGTTCTCGAAAAGCCATGGCTTAATAATGTTATCGACGAGTGTGCGATCCCAGTCACGACCGCCACACATTGCAATGCCGCCGTGCGCGAGTAGATTTACTCGCCCACCCAAACTTTCTGCAATTGCTATGTCTAGAGTGCCACCGCCAAGATCGTAGATTAGAAAAATGCCGTCCGTTTTTCGTCCGCGCATGACGCTCATAACTGCGGCAACCGGCTCCTGCATGAGTGCAACCTTGCCGATGCCGGCCAATTCGGCAGCCTGCATCGTTGCATCCTTTTGCATTTGGTTGAACGCCGCAGGCACTGTGATAACGGTTCCGGTTTCATCGGAATTGCGGATTTCTTCGGGTAGGTATCCAAAAAGCACTCTCAAAACTTCTGCTGAGCATTCTTCAGGCGTTTTTGTCTCGTTCACTGCTGATAGTTGAATGGGAGTGCTAGTTCCCATAAGCCGTTTAAAAAGACTGGCGGCGTTGTCAGGACTGTTTGGCGCAGAGTCGTAGGCTCGCTTTCCAACGTACTTATTACCCCTTCGATCAATGTAGATCACCGAGGGAGTTACATCGTTTTGCTCGGGACTCTTCCAAATTCGAACTTCTTCACCGTCAAACGATGAAATGGCGCTGTTTGTTGTGCCGAGGTCAATACCAACGAAATGACTCATAGCTGCTTCTTCCTGAGCGTAACGGTTCCAGTCTTAATAATCCCATTTGGTCCCATAAGGATGGGTTCGAGCATTTGATCGACAACGAGGATGTCATTCGGGTCAAACTCGTCAATATTCAAGGGAGTCGCTGCCATGCCGGTGTCGTATTGTTGTCCCTCAACATTGACCACTCGAAGCTGCGCCGAGACCAGTGACTCTTCTACTTTCTTTTGGAACCATCTGAATTGGCCTCGGTACCGGCTCTGTTCTCCAGCATCTAGTTTTCCCAGAAGACGATCAAACAACTTACCAAATCGCCAAGACTCTACCGATATGTCCAACAGTGACTGCGTTAACGCTTCCGTCGTCGGCTCATTGGATGGCTCTTCGCTCATGAGTCTCTCCTGTAACCTTGGGACTGGGCGACGAGGCTTTTAACTCGCTGAAGGTGGTCCTTGGGCCTCTGAAATTTCACGCTTTCTTCGGCTTGTCGAACCTGGGGCGGCGGCAATGGAAAACCAAATATCTCTGATGTAGTACTTCGGATGGCTTGTTGCAGACTGTACGGAAAATTTTCGACACGCCGGTTTGTCCCAAACAGCAATGGTTGCTCATTTGTGCTCGTTAAAACGTAGCCAGATGGAGCCTTTTTGGATTTGCGTGGATGATACATAGAAAAGAAAAGGACATCCCAGTCTCGGCCGTCGATGGTCACGGTCTCATAAAAATCGATCCCGTCCATTGAACCGAGTCGATGGAATAGTAACCGCGCGTTACTTTTTGTTTTTAGGCAAGAAAGATAAACCAGCTCCCCGATGGGACCATTAACTGGGATAGGATTGTCTTCAGTACGGCCGAATTCGCCAACGGCATATGAAATTTCATCGGTATCTTGACCATTTTCAATCTGACTTTTTATCTGGTCTGGATACATCGAGTTTTGAAGTTTTTCGTCCTCCATAACCCGCGCCATCTTGTCGAATATCTTTCTGACCTCTGGCGGGAGGTCAGAGGAAGGCTTCTTGTCACCCCCAAAAATTTTCCCAAAAAGCCCCATTCTATCCCTCTGATTCTTTTAAGTGACGTCACTAAGGTGTCTGCTGAGCATTAGAATTAGATTTAAAAAATGCCCAGAAAATTAGTACACCAGTCTCGAACAATCTAATAAAGCATCCAACATCTTTAAATTGAAAATTAATATTGATTATTTCACTTTCTTTTAAGAGAGTCCCAAATATATGAGGCGTCTTTCCCATCAGTTTGTATTTGAGAATTAAAAAACCAAGCACCCACGCTTTCGCCAAAAGATAGAAAATCTTAGACTATATCCTAGTCGGTTGCTTAGGAAGAACAAGCAAGCTTTTGTACGCAAGGTTTCAAACGACCAATACGAGTTTGAGTGGACGAACGATAGTTTATCTGCGGGGCTTCTACGACAACTACACGGACCGAAACGGCTACATCCACCCGTCCTACATGCTGCACGTAGCCGTCACCGGCCGTACGGCCAGCATGGACCCCAACGGCCAAAACTTCCCTAAGCGGAACAGATGGGCGAAACAATACCAGTCCTCATTCATTCCGTCGCCCGGGTTCGTCATGGTCGGGGCCGACTTGTCTCAGGCAGAGCTTCGTATCGCTGCATGGATGGCCAACGAAACCACGATGATCGACATCTACCGACGCGGTGGTGACATCCACATTGCGACGGCAGCAGCGACCATTGGTATGACCGAAGAACAACTGGCATCCTACAAGAACGACGAGCGCATTGTTCTTGAGCATCCAGAAGAGGCCAACCGCTTCGAGGGGATCGGCCAGTGGCTCCGCAACCTGTCTGGAGACGCCAGACGAACAGCCACGTTCAAGGACTTTGTGAAGCTGCTCAGGTTCCGGGCCAAAGCCATCACTCCCTGTAAATTCTAACAATCTCAGGGGAAGGAAACTCAATTACTTTTGTCTGCCAATTTCGACTACGTCTTATCACTTCATCTGGCGACAGATCCATTGCAAGTAGCTTTGTCGTCCATTCTCTGCTGTAACTGAAATTGGGAATGTCATGTTTAACCACGTGCCAAAAATGAGTCTGTAAGACAGATTGCCCTCGATAAATAACGTGACGATTTCGTCGCGTGTTGCAGAGGTTTTCTCGTGGAGTAACGAGTCTCAAATTTCCTGGCTCGTAATGACCATTGTTGTCGGTGCGATCTATCTCAACGCCTCTGTAATTTTCATGAGGAAGATTCTCCTCCATCCAAAGGATGAATTCAGGGCGCGACTCGAAACGGACCTCGATTCCCCGGCCGCCATAATTCGGATAGTTACGGTCGCGAGGGTTCTTACACCGCTGCATCATTGCGTCGTATCTCTCCCCAAGAACCTTTGAGTTTTTTGATATCTGATGTTTAACGCCACGTGGCCCCTTAGTTTTGCCGGCTAGTAAATTGTCGACATTTACTAAATGCTCTTGGCCCGTTTTGTAGCACCGACAAAGTACTTTTCGCGAACGCCCTACCGTTACTATCTCAGTGCCGATTACGACCCAAGACCCATAAATTCGGGATTTTAGCTCGATCAAGAGCGCGTCTCGGTTAACCCAGCGGGGATGTTCTGGTCCGCTTTTAAAGGGTCCTGAATATGGCATCTTGAGAGGCTGTATAGGCCTCTGGCGATGGCGGTAGGTGGCGCGATTGCAACGTTGATACTGAAAACTGGCTGGCCTTTTGCGTACACGATAGTAATGACCGTCGCCGTGGGTCCAATACGAAAACTTCTTCATATCAAGTGCTCCATACTCTGTGTTCGGGTTTTCGGAAGCCAAATGGTTGAAATCCGAATGCCTCAATAATTGATACCTACATATCAATAACACTTGACAAAAATCAATACCTTGGTATCATTTTTTTATGGATAGTAATTTGCCCCCGCTTGCGCTTGCGACCCTTCAGCCGCGCCATTTCCCGGAGATTGAGTTGTCTGGTAGGCAACTCCATGTCTGGTGCGAGATCACAGGGATAAAGCCCAAAAGCCGTGAATCTGGGAAGTGGCGTCTCTTCTCGCCAATCGATGTAATGCGCCTTGCTGTGCTGAGAGAATTGAAAGGCCGTTCGGGCTTCCCGTTCTCTGAGCAATCTATGTTGTTGGAACTAATCGGTGGTGAGCAGTTCCCTGACCAAATTCTCAAGATTTGGCGTCAAGGCAGCGCCCCGTTCCTGTATTCAGATTTTTCGGAAGTTCATTCTGTCGGCGTTTGGGAAGAAATCGGCTCTCGCGCAAGACGGCGCGCACCAGATTTTCTCGTTGCGCTGAATTTAGATTTCTCAATCTTTGTCATGTTCAGGGCTGTGTTCAGAGGTGGTGAAAAAAATCAAATCAACGAAGCCATTAAGTTGATCTCCGAGTGGCATGAGCGATGTCAGGTTCGGGAGAAGAAAGGTCGAAGGCTTGAATTAGGTAATGTCGAGTTGAGCCGTGAAAAGGCGGAGGAATTGGTCCAAGCAAGGTTGGACAAATGACCGTTCGCCTCAGATATCGGCGGGGTTCAAAAATAATTACCGCTGGCTTCAGACACCGTGAAAAGCCAGCGGACAATTATCGACGCGAGCCAGGCCCTGAGAAGCTTCGCGAGAGTTCTAACCCGGAAGTTTCTCCAACTTCAGCTAATGGGGTCCCAACACGCCGTTTTTTGAGGCGAAGTGAGGCGGCAGCATATCTTGGCATCGGTATTGATACCTTCAATGCCATCGGCATCCCATCTTGCCCGCTGTCGACCCGCCTGCACGTTTGGGATGTCAAAACCATCAATGAATTTGTCTCTTCAAAGGAGTTTCGAGAGGGGAAGGCGCAATGCCAAGAAAACAGTCACGTCTGCCGGACGGCCTTTACCAGCGGCCAAATTCGTCAAAGTTCTACATTGACTATCGGGTCAAGAAGACAGGCGAGCGAATTCGCAGAAGTACTGGAACTTCCGACCTTGAAGAAGCGAAGGCCCTCTTAGCAGACCTGACGCGTCAGAAATTTCTCTCCGAGAACTTTGATAAAAAACCACCTTTGCCCTTCATTGAAGCGGTAAACCGCTACGCGCAAGAGCAAAAAAGAGACCACCTTAAAACATTCATGAGTAGCGCGCGGTATCGTTTGCGAGATTTGGCGGCTTGGTTTGGGGCATACAATGCTGGCGATATAACGCCCTCAGTGATCTCGAACTATATGGAAGAAAGATTGCAACGCGTTGCACCGGCGACTGTACGGCGCGAGGTATCAATCCTTCGCGCGATACTCAACAAAGCTTGGCGAAACGATCTTCTGGAGGTTCAGCCTCGGTTCCCCAGATTGCCGAAAGATCATCGGAGAGATCGCTTCCTCAGTGAGGAAGAAGAGCAACGGCTGGTCATGTGCTCACCGGCCCACTTGGTTCCCATCATCAGATTTGCGCTAAGTACGGGCGGAAGGAAGGGCGAAATACTCAATCTCGATTGGCGAGATGTTGATATGGAGCGTGGGCTTGTGACGTTCCGCGAAACGAAGAACGGGGAGGATCGACATATACCCTTGCCGCGCCCGGCGCTCGCTGTTTTGGCGAGCCTTCATCCTCAAGACCATGGGCGCGTGTTCACGTATCGAGGTAGGGGGCTGTCGGATATTAAAAGCGCGTTCAATCGCGCTCGTAACGACGCTGGTATGCCGGATGTCCGTTTTCACGACCTTCGTCATACCTATGCATCACGCCTCGTTCAGAACGGCATCCCTCTCTATGACGCCATGCACTTAATGGGGCACAAATCGCTCGATATGGTCCAGCGATACGCTCACCTCGCGCCCGATCACCTTCGGCGAGCGGTAAGTGTATTGGACGATTATGGACACACTATGGTCACACCCAAGACTTCGTTGGGAGAGTAAACTTTGCAACTAATTGATTTAACATGGAAAATGGCGCACCCGACAGGATTCGAACCTGTGACCTCTGCCTTCGGAGGGCAGCGCTCTATCCAGCTGAGCTACGGGTGCCGTGCCTTATGTAAGGACGCGCGGAACATACCCTTTCAAGGTGCCGCGGTGCAAGGATTGGATGCGGGCATGCTGAGAGCGGTTCACGTTGCTATTCGCTGAATTGCGCCTAGTGTAAGCGGTCGGCACCGCATCATCGATGCGCGTCGCGGACAGCACGCAGTTGGCGGAGCGTCCTTGATCCTCAGCGCCGAACCTGCTGCAAACCCGAGGGTATCAGAATGGCTAAAGGTAATAATCAGCGCGGGAACAGAGAAGCCAAGAAACCCAAGAAAGTTAAGGAGAAAGTGTCCGCAACGGCGGACTCCGGCGCCAGAAAGCCGGCGGTGACCCTGACGGGCAAAAAGAAATCCTGAGCATGACGTGAATGGGCCCGGCACAGAGACCGGCCGTTTGATCCGCTACGCCTGGGATATAACGCCGGGTTGTTCGAGGGTATGCGTTCTGGTCGTGACCGCCTAGGCGGCGTGCGGGTGTGAGGATTTGATCTCCCCTGCTGGCGGCGTATATTGCCCCCCATGACGGATATCGTTGTTGCCGCATTTTACCATTTCACCCGCTTCGACGATCCGGCGGGATTGTGCGTGCCGTTACGGGCGCGGCTGTCGGATCACGGCCTGAAGGGGACGGTGCTGATCGCGCCGGAGGGCGTCAACGGCACGCTCGCCGGCACGCGGGCGGGTATCGATGCGGCTCTGGCGGCGCTGCGGGCCTTGCCCGGGTGCTGCGCGCTCGAGCACAAGGAATCCTACGCCGAGGAGATGCCGTTCTATCGCCTCAAGGTGCGCCTGAAGAAGGAAATCGTCACCATGGGCGTGGCGGATATCGATCCGTCGTCGAGCGTCGGCACCTATGTCGCGCCGGCCGACTGGAACGACCTGATCTGCGACCCGGACACGGTCGTGATCGACACCCGCAACGATTACGAAGTCGGGATCGGCAGCTTCGAAGGGGCGATCAATCCGCAGACGGCCAGCTTCCGCGACTTTCCCGGGTGGCTGCAGGAACACCGCGCAGAGCTGGAAAACAAAAAGGTCGCGATGTTCTGCACCGGCGGCATCCGCTGCGAAAAGGCGACGTCGTATCTGAAGGCACAGGGCATCGATGACGTGTTCCACCTCAAGGGCGGCATCCTGAAATACCTGGAGGAGGTTCCCGAAACCGAGAGCCGCTGGCAGGGCGAATGCTTCGTCTTCGATTACCGGGTGTCGGTGAAACACGGCCTTGAACTCGGCGAGCACGAACTGTGTCACGCCTGCCGCCGCCCCGTCGATCCGGCCGGGCGCGCGTCGCCGAACTATGTGCCGGGCGTGTCGTGCGACCACTGCATCGACGAACGCACGGACGAACAGCGCGCGCGCTATGCGGCGCGGCAGGCCCAGGTCGAGCGGGCGGAAGAACGCGGCGAGGCGCATCTGGGCGCAATTTATAGACCCCTCAATAAATCATCCGCCGAGAGCGGTTGAGGCAGCCGCATGACGGACAGCAGCATTGACGAGATGCCCGTCCTGTACTCGTTCCGCCGCTGCCCCTATGCAATGCGGGCGCGCATGGCGATTGCCGCCGCCGGGCAAAGGTGCGCCTTGCGCGAAGTCGTGCTTGCAAACAAACCGCCGGAAATGATCGCGGCGTCGCCCAAGGGCACGGTCCCCGTACTGGCGCTGGGCGACCGCCAGGTGATCGAGGAAAGCCTGGAGATCATGTATTGGGCGCTCGGCCGCAACGATCCCGAAGGCTGGCTGACCCCGCTACATGATGACCGCGCCGGGGTCGAGGCGCTGATCGCAGAAAACGACGGCCCGTTCAAGGACGATCTGGATCGCTACAAATATCCGACCCGTTATCAGAACGCCGATCCCGCCGCGCATCGTGCCGGGGGGTTGATATTTCTCGAGAAACTGGACGCACGCCTGAATAAAACGGCGTATCTGTGCGGCGATGATTTCTCGCTCGCCGATGCGGCGATTGCGCCGTTCGTCCGCCAGTTCGCCAATACGGATCGCGCCTGGTTCGATGCCCTCGCGCTCACCGGCGTGCAACGCTGGTTGCAGGTTATCTTGGAATCGGACCGTTTCCTCGGCGTGATGGAAAAGTATCCTGCCTGGGAAACCGGTATGGAAGAGCCGGTCTTTCCACCGGCTTAAAAAAAACGGCACCGGAGATGATCCCCGGCGCCGCGACGTTGATTCAAGCCTCAGCCTCAGGGGCGCAGATAATGCCAGCCCTCGTCCTGGCGGGTCATGATCTGGATAACCCCGGACGGCACGACTTGCGCGAAATCGTAGACTTTGACCGGCGTACCTTCTTTCTTCGACATTTTTTGCATGGTGTTGCCACAGGCGTCGAAGGTGATGTTGTCGAAACTGCCGGCGAAATGCTTGATGCGGTCAGCGACCGGTGACTTGTCAGGGCGAAGCATCATCAGGCCCGGGCCGTAGGCGACGATCTCGATTTTGACCTTCTGGCCTTTGCCTGCGTAATAGGATGTGACGTTCGCCGCATTGTTCATGGCGAGGTTCATTTTTGAAGGATCGTTTTCGTCGACATGAATGATCAGGTGGTGATCGGATCCGTCATGGGCGTTGGCGATGGAAACGGGCATTGCCATGAAGGCTGCCACAAGAATCAATACAGCAGATGTAAATAGGCGTCTTAACATGGTGAGTCTCCCATAAAGCTCATTATATTCATTATAGTGTATATATTGAGATGCATTTTCTCTTTCTGCAAGCGGGGTGATCGGCTCATCGGGCCCGGGCACCCGTTTCGCGGATGCCCGGGCATCGGATGCAGGCGTGGGTTTTGTGAGAAGCCTCGGGCATGGCGTTAACGACTAATTACCTCTTTTTTTCAATGATGTGACGGCCATCGCAGTATGACGGCATAAAACATGCTAGGGATGCGTTCAAAGCGCCACGAATAGGCGCAGGCATGGAGTGTGTATGAACGAGGAGCAAAACCCGATGCAGGGCGACGCTGTTGGTCAGCGCGTGCTGAATCCGGACGGTACGACAAACTGGACCGTCGTATTCGAGGACACCGAGCAAGGTATTCTGGCCGCCGTCAGCGCGACAAGTTCCGCACGGCAACTGCGTGCCGTGATGGAGAATGTGGCCTTGCTGCTGTTCAAGCGGAAACGCGATGCCGGGCCGCGCGCGGAATTTACCGCGAGAATCGAGAACGCTCTGGACAGTGAAGCGACGGAGGGATTTGAGGCCGTTCAGGCCCGGATTCTCGGTATCCTGAACGCCGAAAAGCAGCTCCGGACCGAAAAAGCGGCCTTGCATGTCAAGAACAAGGCGACCACGCAAAGTATCGAAAAACGCCGAAGCAGCGCCGACGAAAGTGCGTTCGAGGCCTTCATCGGCAATCCGTTGTTTCTTGGCAGCGCCGTTGCCGTGGTGTTGGGCCTGATTGCCGTCGTGGTGGGCTTGATAATCCTCCCCGCAGACACCCCGGATGGAAATGACGCGGCAACCACGGAAGCAGCAAGGCAGACGGAACAGGAAACCGAGCCGTCAGCAGCCAAGGCGCCGCCCAAGGTAACGCGTAAAACGCCTGCGAAGGAAAGGATCGTGCTGAAGCCGATTCTGAGCGACGTGCTTATCGACGGTACGCGGCGTCGGCTCTCGATCATTCCCCTGATCGAGATCGGCGAAAAAGACAAGATCGGCAAAATATGTTCGCTGTCTCCGTGGATCATCGAAGGTGTACTGTTGCATATGGGGGCGGCCACGAAAGCCGGCCGCAATGCGGACAATGCGATGATCGCGAGTGTCGCGGCCAAGGTGAATGCGGATATCAACAACCGGCCCGGCGGGACTAAGATCAAGGGACTGACACTCGCGGATATCCGCCAATTGCCAAAGAATGTCGTCAGCGCCGCAAACCGGGGATGCGGACGTGTGCAGATTGAAGGTCTTCCTTGAGCTTTACCCTTGAGCATTATCCCCATAGCTTTCCCCCTGCGCCTTCCAACTGGGTCTTGATTTCGGGCCGCGATTGCCGATCTGCATAAAGAAGGGCATGCTGCCCGCCGCACAGTTACGGGGCGCCATCCGGCGGTATTCAACGGACAATGAATTCACTTAGGGGAGACAAGACAGGTGTATGAAGACATTCTTTCGGAATTGAGCGAACCCGGCGTGCTGCGTGTCGGCGTTAATCTCGGCAACATCCTGCTGGTGACCGGCGAAAGCGCCAACGGCGACCCGGAAGGGATTTCGCCGGACATGTCGGCGGCGATCGCTGAAAAGCTCGGCGTCGATGTCCGCTACGTCACGCGCCCGCGTCCGGGCGATCTGGCCGACGCCCTGGAAGAAGACGCCTGGGACATCGCGCTGATCGCCATCGAGCCGAAGCGCGCCGAGACGATCTTTTTCAGCGATCCGTATGTCGAGATCGAAGCCACCTATCTTGTCCCCGAAGGATCGCCGTTGCAGACGATCGAGGATGTGGACCAGCCGGGCATCCGGATCGCCGTTTCCGAACGCGCGGCCTATGACCTGTATCTGAGCCGGACCCTGAAACACGCGACCCTGCACCGCGGCGTCGGCCTGCCCGGCGCGTTCGAGCTGTTCAAGACGGAAAAGCTCGATGCCCTGGCCGGGCTTGTCCCCGCGCTCCGGGAAAACGCGGAAGAGCTGCCGGGTTCGCGGCTGATGCCGGGTCAATACACCGCCGTGCAGCAGGCCATCGGCACCAAGCACGAAAACAAGAACCTGGCGGCATTCGTGAATGAATTCGTCGCCGACGCCATTGCCGGCGGGTTCGTCGCCGAACTGATCGACAAACACGGCGTCACCGGCAAACTGGCCGTTGCCGGGAAAAGCTGAATTCCGGCGCGATCAAGACACAAAAGAGGGCGGCATCACGCGGTGCCGCCCTTTTGTTATCGTGATCAGTTCAGACGCAAAAGGCCGGATTTTTCAATCACCACCACATCGGTCTGTTCAGCGGACACGGATTCCGCTTCTTCGCTTTTCCCGAGCGACACGATGCAGGCTGCGCAAACGCCCGAACGGCTTTCGCCCGGTGCGAGGGTGATCAGGGTGTCCACGGTGTCGGTCCCGTTGGCGTCTTTCCAGACGCTCAGCAGAACCTCTTGCGGTTTTTCATTTTCGTTGCGGACATCGACGGCGTGGGCTGCGGTCGAGACGAGCAGAAACGCTCCTGCCAAGGTTAAACTCAGCTGACGCGAGAACATCTTCGGTTTCTCCATAAGAACCGGCGGTTCGCCGGAACGATATATCAATTGGATATAATTTTTCGCCGTGCAAGACGATTTAAGCGGCCAGGAAAAATAATTATACAGGCTACGGGTTGAGCTGCCGGCGGGCGTCCTTGTCGGCACCGGACGGCAACGCCGAGGCCGGGTTATCGAGCCAGTGCGCGATATCCGCCCACACCGTTTCCGCCGCCAGATCGCGCAGCAGCATGTGATAGCCGCCTGGATAGACGGCCAGCTTCCGGGTCTCTTCGGGTGACGGCGGCAGCCGTTCCAGCATCTGCTGTGTCGGTCCCCGGCGGATGATTTCATCCTTGCCGCCGTACAGGATCAGCGCCTGGCCGCGCAAGCCGGGGGCCGCCGCCATGGCTTCGTCCATCAGGTCGACAAGGCCGTTGATGGCATCGACGCGGGTGCCCTTGATCACCAGCGGGTCGCGGCCGAGCTGGATCAGCATTTCGATGTTATCGGACGGTTTGATCTTGAAGCCCCGGCCGCTCAACGGCAGCGCCGGCAGGGTATGCGCGGCAAGCCAAAGCGAGGCGCGCTGATACCAGGGCATGGTGTCGCGGGACCAGACGGCGGGCGCCGACAGGATGGTGCCGGCGATCCACGGCGTTGCGTGTTCCGCCCCCAGCGTCATGGCGACGGCGCCGCCCATGCTTTCGCCGAGCAGGTAAACGGGCACGCCCGGGTGCTTCGCGGCCACGGCGCGGGTGAAATCAAGAGCGTCCATACGCAGGCGGTCGTTCGCGAACCAGCGGCCGCGAAAGCCGTTGGCGCCGAAGCCGCGTTGGTCGTAGGCATAGCTGGCGATGCCCTGCCGCATCAGATAAGCCGCCGGCTGTTCGAAAAACGCCGAGTAATCGTTGAAACCGTGCAGTGCGACGATCACCGCTTTCGGCGCTGTTTCCGGCAGCCAGCGCCGGTAGGAAAGCGCGATGCCGTCGCGGGTCCAGAAGTGCGTCTCGTAAAGCGCGGGGGTCCACGCCGCCGGGCCGGTATCGACGAGCCGGGGCGTGCAGGCGACCGCTAAAAGAAGGAGTGGCAGGAAAAGAAAGGCAAGCAGGCGGCGCTCAACAACCTTCATCGTCGTCACCGTGCGTCAGACGGATGAAGATGTCTTCGAGATCGGAATCCGTGGTCGAGAAATCCCGGACAACAAGCCCCGCGTCCTCGATGTCCTGAAGAACCTTGCGGGCCGGGGTCTCCGACGGCGCAAAGCTGACCGACAGGCAATCCGCCTCGCCCAGCGTCGGGTTGTAGGGCTTGAGCGCATCGGGGATCCTGGTCAGCGGCTTGCTGAGCACGACCTTCATCTGCTTGGCGTCGATCCGGCGCAGCATGGTCTCGGTCGGCTCGCAGGCGATGATGCGGCCGTGGTTGATGATGGCGATCTCGTCGCACATCGCCTCGGCCTCTTCCAGGTAATGGGTCGTCAAAAGGACGGTGATTCCCTGCTCGTTCATTTCGCGGACATGGGTCCAGAGCTGGCGGCGCAGATCGACATCGACGCCCGCCGACGGCTCGTCGAGGACCAAAACCGGTGGGCGGTGCACCATCGCCTTGCCGACAAGTAGCCGTCTCCGCATGCCGCCCGACAGCGAACGGGTATAGGCGTCGGCCTTGTCGGAAAGACCGACGGCGGCAAGCACGTCGTCGGTCTGGCGCTCGGCCGCCGGCACGCCATAGAGGCCGGCTTGCAGATCGAGCAGCTCCCTGGGCGTGAAGAACGGATCGATGTTGAGCTCCTGCGGCACCACGCCGATCGAGCGGCGCGCCGCGCGCATGTCGGTTTCGATGTCGTGGCCCCAGATTTTCGCGCTACCCGACGTGCGGTTGACGAGGCCCGCGAGAATGTTGATCAGCGTCGATTTACCGGCCCCGTTCGGCCCCAAAAGGCCGAAGAACGAGCCGCGCTTAATCTTCAGCGAAACGTCCTTCAAGGCGTGCTTCGGCGCCTGCTTGTTGGAGCTTTCGTAGACCTTGCTCAGGCCTTCGATCTCGACGGCGTATTCCGGTTCGGCGTGCTGTGGATTCTGGCTCAAGGATTGTCCTCGTTTGAGGTGGCTATGAATTTTTTGAAAGAAGCCTCGGGGGAGAAAAAACTTTAGTTGATTGAAAATGCACAAACAGAATAATCATCAACGATCCCACGGTCTTCTATTTCAGACTTTATATGTGCGCACAGTTCGTTACATGTTGCACTTTTCAACGATAGGTCTCGTATCTCGGATCGAAGTAGGACTTCATATACCCCGTCGGTAAGCAAAATAATTCTATCCCCAGGACACACACTAAAGGATGTTTCAAAAACGTTGGAATGCTCTCTGACCGATAGTGAATTTAGAAGAACATGACGTCTTGGGTATCTTCGCGCTTCTTTTTTTGTGAGAACTCTGTTTTCAATAAGTTCATTTACTTCTGTTTGATCTTTAGTCCTTGTCATGAGGCCATTGTCGCGGAGATGATAAATCCTAGAGTCACCAATGTGAGCAACTTCTGCCTGCTTGCGTGATGCGCGAACAATGGAGAGTGTTGTCGACATTTCGGTCAATGAGGCGGCAGTCTCAGCTTTTGACACTAACGCTTTATGAGCAGAGTTAATTATAGACTTTAATTTAGCCTTAGAGCCTTGGGTGGCTTCTTGTTTTACGGTCTCAATTGCGGTTCGCGCAGCGACTTCTCCGCCGACATGGCCCCCGACTCCGTCCGCAATCGCCGCCCAAACGTATCCGCCCTCAAATAGTGGCGGTAATACGACATCTTGATTGCCCCCATTTCTTCCTGGGCAGGAAAAATGACCAATATCAATTTCCATTTTCTGCATCATTTAAGAAGTCTTGCAAAATAGAATGAAGATCCTCACGTGAAGCCGAGATAGACCATTCTAAGTGCTCTATTCCTCTTGAAAAATTGATATTTTGGACTTCTAGCTCAATCTTTATTCTTTCGGCGAGCGTGTCAGATATCTCTTTTCCTGCCATACGCAAGAAAATGCGTTCAACAAACCATCTATTGTGACGGGTGCCGAGCATAAACATTGAGACAGCTATCCTTGCCTGCAGGTCGAGTTCGGCCCTTTCGAAGATTGCACGCGCTCTAGTCCCAATCACATCGCAATAATCGAAATCAAACCCAGAAAGTTGTGCATATTTTGCATAATCGTCTCCGAGAGAAGCTAATAACTCAGGTGCCTCGTCAGCCAATTGCTCTATATGAGTAATACTCAATACACGAAAAATTGCGTGGTTCGACTGATTTCCAGCATCGTTTTCATCGATTTGGTTAAAAACCCGATCCCATTCGTCGTCGGATAAATGATCGGACCCTTTGAGCAACGTTACGATTTCTTCTTCTTCAACAGAGGTAAAACTAATCTCTTCAACGCTGAGAACTTCATACAAACGTTCCCGCAACGCCCCGACGTTTGAATAACGTCTGCGTGGATTTGTTTTTGTACAATGTTGTACAATTTCTCCCAATGGGCCAGGAACAGTCAGTTCAATGTGGGGTATGCGAGTTTGTTTCCCGCCAAATATGTCATGCAGGATCGCTCCAACAGAATATATGTCTGACTGTGCGGTTGCCCGCTTGAAGTTTATCGCGCATTCCGGCGCGCGATACATCGGGGTGCCGCCTCCCATATTACTGCCAGTCAACGTGGTCGTTTGCCCAGCCTCAGGCGCAATAAGCCCAAAATCAGAGATTGCATATCTGATGCCACCATCTTCTTCGACAAATTTCAGCACGTTTGCGGGAGTTAGGTCGCGATGTTTGAACCCACGCTCATGCAGTGCCTGTAAACCTGCCAATATGTCAAACAATGGTTGTCTTGGATCGCCACTAAGTGTGTGATCATCTTCAAGCTCATCCGCTAAGCTGTTTTCCGCAAGCTCCATTATGAACCATGGCGGATCGGCATCTAAGTCATAATCATGAATTTTCACGACATTTGGATGTGCTACTTCGCTTTGATATCTTACTTCTCTCTCGAATCTTGCGCGAAGCTCGTCCGGGTCAATGTGAGGCTGAAGGGCGACGTCTAACGTTTTTTTTGCCCAATATTCACCTTCGTCATCCTTTACCTCATCGACTACGCCAAATCCTCCATTTCCGATCCTTTCAACGACTTCATATGCCAAAGTGGATTCTCCTGGTTGAGGTGGTGCGGGTGGTCGGACTCGAACCGACACTTCCGAAGAAACCGGATTTTGAATCCGGCGCGTCTACCAATTCCGCCACACCCGCACACGGTGGAGCGGTGGGAACATAGGGTATCGGGGCGTCTCTGTCCACTGCGGCGAGGGTGCTTTCGGGCGGCAATTTCCGCCCCCGTTGCCAGCCCCGGGCAGGGCTGCTAAAGACGTCTCACCGCTGCCAACCACCGGCTTGCAAGGATACCCTATATCTGATGTTGCGCGCGCTTTATGACAAGGCTCTTGAATGGTCGGCTCACCGGCACGCGATCTGGATTCTGGCGCTGGTTTCGTTCGCCGAAAGCTCGTTCTTCCTGATTCCGCCGGATGTTTTACTGATCCCGATGGTCTTGTCGGCGCGCACGAAATGGTTCCGGATTGCACTTGTCTGCACCGTTGCGTCGGTTCTGGGCGGGCTGTTCGGGTATTTCATCGGCGCCTTTCTGTTCGACGAGATCGGGCGGCCGATCCTCGATATGTACCATGCCTCGGCGAAGTTCGAGGCGGTGCGCGCGGCCTACAACGAAAACGGCGTATGGATCGTCTTTACCGCCGGGTTCAGCCCGATCCCGTACAAAATCTTCACCATCGCCAGCGGCGTCACGGGGATGGACATCGCACCCTTCGTGATCGCGTCCGCGGTCGGGCGCGGCGCGCGGTTCTTCCTCGTCGCGCTGCTGTTGTGGAAATTCGGCAAGCCGATACAGGCGTTTATCGAAAAACGCCTGGGGCTGCTGACCCTTGCCTTCTGCGCCCTGCTGGTCGTCGGTATTGTCGTTCTCAAGTTTTTGACTTAACCGGAGGGGCGTTCGCGCCTATATCTTGAACATGCCGAACGCCGAGACCCTCAACCGTTATCTGCCCTGGGCGCTGTTGGCGGCCGCCATCGGCCCGCTCGCCACCGCCTATATCGCCGAATTCGGTTTCGATTACGAACCCTGCGTGCTGTGCCTTTATCAGCGCGTCCCTTATGGCGCGATCCTCGTGCTGGGCATCGCCGCGTTCTTCATGCATGACGCCGGTGCCAGGCGGCGGATCGTTCTGCTGGCGTCGCTGACGTTCCTGACAGGGGCCGGGATCGCTTTCTATCATGTCGGCGTCGAGCAACTGTGGTGGGCCTCGGCGGCGCCCTGCGGCTCGAGCGGCGAAACCATCACGACGACGCAGGATTTCCTCGCCGCGCTGCAGAAAAAACCCGTGAAGTCGTGCGGCGATATCGACTGGACACTTTTCGGCGTCTCCATGGCGACCTACAATGTCGCCGCATCGCTGGCTTTTGCCGTGGCATCGTTTTGTGCATGGCGCAGACTGGCTAACACCGACGAGGTCTAGATGAGCACGCGCCGAAAACCGCACCGCATGCCGGGCGACCTTTCCAGGAAAGACATGCTGGAAAGCATGATCCGCGTCGATCATGCGGGTGAATACGGTGCTGTCAGGATTTACGAGGGCCAACTCGCGGTGCTCGGTAAGAGCGCCGACCGGGCCGATATCGAACACATGGCCGATCAGGAACGCGCTCATCTCGACAAGTTCAATCAGCTGATCCGCGCCAACAAGGTGCGGCCGACGGCGCTGATGCCGCTGTGGCATGCCGCCGGGTTCGCGCTGGGCGCGGGCACGGCACTGCTGGGCGAGAAAGCGGCGCACGCCTGCACCGTCGCCGTCGAGGAAGTGATCGACGAACATTACGCCGAGCAGGTCGCGGCGCTGGATGCCGAGGGCGATCAGCAGGACCTGCGCGACACCTGCGAGAAATTCCGCCTCGAAGAACTCGAACACCGCGCGACAGCGCTTGAAAAAGGCGCCGAGGAAGCCCCCGGTTACGAGGTGCTGAAAGCCGCCGTCAAGACGGGCTCGCGGATCGCGATCTGGCTCTCGAAAAGGATTTAGTCACAATGACCGCGGACACCGAACACGAAGGCAAATGCACCTGCGGGCATGTGCGCTACCGGGTGCACGGCGCACCGATGTTCGTGCATTGCTGCCATTGCCGCTGGTGTCAGCGCGAAACCGGTTCGGCCTTTGCGCTCAACGCGTTCATCGAGGCGGACCGGGTCGAACTGATCGAAGGGCAACCGGTGGCGGTCACCGTGCCGTCGCCGAGCGGCCATGGACAGACCCACTGGCGATGCCCGGAATGCCGCGTCACGGTGTGGAGCAATTACAACCGCCTCGGGCCCGCCGTGAATTTCATCCGCGTCGGTGCGCTGCTGAATCCGGATGCCATGCCGCCGGATATTCATATCTATACATCGACCAAGCAGCCGTGGGTCGTGCTCGGCGACGGCAAGCCGCAGGTGCCTGAAGCGTATGATCGCCCGGCGTACTGGCCCGAAGAGTCTCTGGCGCGCCTCAACGCTGCGATTGGGAAATAGCGGCGGCTGGACCACAGAGATATTCATTCGAAACCTGTACGTCATCCCCGCTTGCGCGGGAATGACGGTGGAGAGGCAGGAAGCCAAGGCTTTTCTGTGCCTCTGCGGTTAATGCGAAAAATCTTGTCAGTCCGGCTTGATCCGGTTGCGCCGGGTCAGCGCCGAGATGATGCCCCTGAACATGCGTACTTCCTGTTCCGTCATGCCGGCACGGCCGAGCATGTTGCGCAGCCTTCGGACCATCGTCGGCCGTTTCTCGGCGGAGGTGAAAAAACCGGCGCCTTCGAGTTCTTTTTCAAGATGTTCGTACAGATGGTTCAACTCGTCCTTGTTGGCCGGGCGGGTGTCGGACGGCATCCGCAGCTCGTGTGCCGGCGTCTCGTCGTCCAGCTTGTAGAACTCGTAACTCATCAAAAGCACCGCCTGGGCCAGATTGAGCGAGGTGAACGCCGGGTTCAGCGGCACCGTCAGGATGGCGTTGGCGAGAACCACGTCATCGTTGTTGAGGCCCCAGGCTTCCTTGCCGAACAGCACACCGGTATGTTGTCCGCCGTCCAGGCGTGTCCGCATGTCCCGGGCGGCGGCTTCGGGTGTGAAGACCGGCTTGGTCATGTCGCGCGGTCTGGCGGTTGTCGCCAGGACGAAGTCGAGATCGGCGATGGCGTCCGCGGTGGTTTCGAAGACGCGGGCATTGTCGATGACCGTATCGGCGCCGGATGCGGCGGCGCGCGCACTTTCGGACGGCCAGCCGTCACGCGGCTGAACGAGACGCAGATCGTCGAGGCCGCAGTTCCACATGGCGCGTGCGCACATGCCGATGTTTTCGCCGAGTTGCGGCTCGACCAGCACCACCGCGAAGGTTTTTCCGCTCATGGGGCGGGTCAGTCGGCGGAAGGTTCTTCCGCGCCATCCCGGTACAGCAGATAGACCAGCGAGTCGCGGAGTGCGTTATAGGAGGCATCGATGATGTTGGCGGAAACGCCGACGGTCGACCAGTGTTCGCCGTCGCTGTCCGCGCTTTCGATCATGACGCGGGTAATGGCGCGCGTGCCGTCACCCGGGGTCAGGATGCGCACCTTGTAGTCGACGAGGCGCAACCCTTCGAGGGTCGGATAGATCGGCGTCAGCACCTTGCGCATGGCCGCATCCAGTGCGTTCACGGGGCCGTTCCCCTCGGCCACGGTCATGTGATCCTCGCCGCCGACGGTGAGCTTGACGGTCGCTTCCGACAACGTCACCAGATTGCCGTTGGAATCCCAGCGGCGCTCGTCGATGACGCGGAAATTCGAACATTTGAAATATTCCGGTACACTACCCAACGCGCGCCTGGCCAGAAGCTCGAAGCTCGCCTCGGCGCCGTCATAGGCATAACCGTTGAACTCGTTCTCCTTGACCTCCTCGACGAGGCGGCCGATGCGCTTGTCCTTGGGGTCGACCTCGATGCCGACTTCGCGGAACCGCGCCAGGATATTGGACCGTCCCGACTGATCCGAAACCACGATATGCCGATGATTGCCGACAAGTTCGGGGTCGATATGTTCGTACGTTCTGGGGTCTTTTTCGACGGCCGAGACGTGCAGGCCGCCCTTGTGCGCGAAGGCGGACTCGCCGACATACGGCGCGCCCTTGGCGGGGGCGCGGTTCAGCCGCTCGTCGAGCAGCCGGGAAATGTGCGTCAGCTGTTTCATGTCTTCCGGGCGGACGTTGGTCTCGAACCCCATTTTCACGGTCAGCGACGGAATGATCGCAATCAGATCGGCATTGCCGCAGCGTTCGCCGAGGCCGTTCAGCGTGCCTTGAACCTGACGGGCACCGGCGACAACGGCGGCCAGGGAATTGGCGATGGCGTTGCCGGTATCGTTATGTGCGTGGATGCCGACATGGCTGCCGGGAATGTGCTCGGTGACTTCGCCGACGATGCGGGATATTTCATGCGGCAAGGTGCCGCCGTTGGTGTCGCACAGCACGACCCAGCGCGCGCCGTTATCGTATGCCGCTTTCAGGCATGCCAGGGCAAAATCCGGGTTCGACTTGTAGCCGTCGAAGAAGTGCTCGGCGTCGTACATGACCTCATCCTTGCGGGTTTTCGCAAGCGCGACGCTATCGGCAATCATGCGGATATTTTCCGCGTGCTCGATTTCGAGTGCCACGTCGACATGAAAATCCCACGATTTCCCGACCATGCAGACACACGGCACATCGGGCTCGAGGATCGCCGTCAGACCCGGATCATTGTCGGCACTGCGCCCGGCGCGGCGCGTCATGCCGAAGGCCGTCAGCTTGGCACGTTTCAGCTTCGGCGGATTGCCGAAAAAACTGTTGTCGGTCGGGTTGGCGCCGGGCCAGCCGCCTTCGATGTAATCGAGGCCGATGTTATCAAGTTCGCGCGCAATCAGTTCCTTGTCGGCGGGATTGAAATCAACACCCTGGGTCTGCGCACCGTCGCGCAGCGTGGTATCGAACAGGTAGACGCGGTTCTCGGTCATGATTTTCGGTCTTTATTTATGGCGAAGCGGAAAAACGCGCCGAGAATGCCCAAAATGGCCCGAATGCTCAAGCACTTAGGGGCATGCGCGATTTATTCGGCGGCACGGGCCAGCAACAGTTCCTTGAACTGGGCATTGCTGACAGGCTTCGAAAACAAATACCCCTGCCCGGTATGACAGCCCAGCCCGTGCAAAAATTCCATCTGCCGTTCGGTTTCGATCCCTTCGGCGACAATATGCAAATCCAGCTGCTTGGCCATGCCGACGATGGCGCGGACCACGACGACGGCATCGCGGTCGTCAGGCAGGTCTGTCACGAAGGCACGGTCAACCTTGAGGGAATCCAGCGGGAATCGCGTCAGGTAACTGAGCGACGAGTAGCCGGTCCCGAAGTCGTCCATGGAGATCGTAATCCCCTTGTTCTTTAAAATTTTCAGCGTGTGAATGGTTTCGTCCGGGCGTTCGACGAGAAGACTTTCCGTCAGTTCGAGGTCCAGGTTTTCAGGGTCGAGACCGGAATCGGCGAGACTGCTGGTGACGCGCGAGATCAGGTCGCCATGCAGAAACTGCAAGGCCGACAGGTTAACCGCGACCTGCGGGCGCAAGCCGTCCGTGGTTTTCCACTCCGCCGCTTCCCGGCAGGCGGTATGCAAGACCCATTCGCCGATCGGCACGATCAGCCCCGTTTCCTCGGCGATGGGGATGAATTCCGCCGGCGATACGAAGCCCAGGTTCTCGTTCGACCAGCGCAGCAGTGCTTCGGCGCCGACAATCCGTTGCGACGACAGATCGACCTTGGCCTGATAATTCAGGGTCAGCTCGTCGTTCTCCAGCGCGCGTCTGAGCTGGTGGCCAAGATCGACGCGGCGGTGCACTTCTTCCGACATGCGCGGCGTGTATATCTTGTAATTCGCGCGGCCGTCCCTTTTCGCATTGTTGGCGGCGGTATCGACGTTGCGCATCAATTCCGACAGTGTCGCAGCGTGTGCCGGATACGTACCGACGCCGATACTGGCGGATGAAAAGATTTCCCGGCCATCGATGTCATAGGGGATCGATAATGCCACCAGCAGGTCACCGGCCAGGGAGGCGGCTTCCTCTTCGCCGGAAACACCCGGCATCAGAATATGGAATTCGTCCCCGCCGACACGGGCGATGGTGTCGCCGTCACGGGCGCACGATTGCAGCCGGTGACTGGCCATCTGAATGACCTGGTCGCCGACCTCGTGGCCGAAGGCGTCGTTGATGTTTTGAAACTGATCCAGGTCGACATAGATCAAGGCCAGGTTGCCGCCGTTCGCATCGGTTCGCTTCATGGCGTCGGACAGGCGCTCGCCCAGCAGGTTGCGGTTGGCTAGCCCCGTCAGTTCATCCCGGGTCGCCATGGTCCTGAGCCGGTTCTCGTAATTCTTGCGCGCCGTAATATCGCGAATGGCGCCGATATAGCGCTGCCTGCCGGCACTGGACGACTCCGTGAAAACGACCTCGACAGGAATGTCATGACCGTCAACATGACGGCCGGTCATTTCATTTTCTTGTTCAAGACCGAAATCGTCATCGTGAGGTTCCCTTTTTATCAGGAATGTCTGCGATGTCGCGTTCTCAAACGCCGGGATAAGTACGCCGATGTGCTGGTCTATCAGGGTCTCGGCATTGCTGCCGAACATCCGTTCGATGGCCGCGTTGGCCAGTTCGATGCGGCCGGTTTGATCGACGGTTACGATGCCGTCGGCAACGGCATCCAGGACCAGCTGAAGGTTTTCCTCGCGTTGCTGGACGGCGGACAGGGCGCGGTTTCGTTCCGTGACATCGCGGGCAATGACCATGACCGCGTCGCTGTCGTTCGTGCCGGTCGCTTTATAGGGCAGGGCGGCGATTTCGACATCAACGGAAAGCTCATCGCTCCTGCGCAGTTTTATCGGCACCCTGAGCTTTTCCTTTGCCAGGTCTTTCAGGTCCGGGCTGATCGTGCTTTGAAAATCCGGATGGATGAAATCGTACAGCAACCGGTCTTTCAGGGTTTCGATGGGCCAGACGCCGAGCATGCCGGCACCGGCGGGATTGATCAGTTCAATGCGTCCGTCGCGGCAGATACAGATCAGATCCGGGGCAAGCTCGATCAGGTGGCGGAAGTCTTCTTCGGCTTCCTTGTAGTGTGCAAAGTGGGCCGGCTGCGAGATGTCATCCAGGGTTTCGAGGATTACCCGGGCCGCTTTGTGAATGTCCTCGGCATAATCGCGATAGCGGTGATTGCCGAGCGGACCCAGCATCTCGTTCTCGATCATGTCGGCAAAGCCGATGATGGTGCTGAGGGGTGTCCGAACCTCGTGGGTGAGGGTTCGTACGAGGTCCAGGTAGGCCTTGGGAGCGTTTCCGCCGTCGATATCTGCTTCGTTCGCCATTATGTTCTATTGTTGCTCTTGGCCCGGTTTCACTGAACAGAATTCAGACTACGAACGTAACTGGACAGCGTTTAAGGTGCTGTTATTACAGTTCCGTCACCCTCTGGCACAATGAACCCTTATAGGCGGGCAATTCTATCGCATCCACTACGGATTAATTCCGCTTCGGACGTTCACACATGAATACTCTACTCGGTTTGCCCGGTGCATGCTAGCTTTGTGCCATGCCTGAACGAATCATTTTATTGACCGGAGAGGTCGAAGCCCCGCACTTGAGCGGGATGCTGCGTCAGCACAACCCATCCCTCGATGTGGTCCCGGCGTTTGATAAGGATGCCCTGCTTTCAGCCGTGAACGCCGGTCTTCACGGGGTTCGCCTGATCGCCTTCCTGACGTCCGTTATCGTTCCCAAAGCGGTTTTGGCGGCACTCGAAGGACCGGCTTACAATTTTCATCCCGGCCCGCCCGAATACCCCGGCAGCTACGTGGCCGGGTTTGCGGTTTACGACGGCGCCAGGACTTTCGGCGTCACGCTGCATGAGATGGCGGACAAGGTGGATACCGGTCCGATCGTCGAGGTCCGGCGCTTTCCCGTGCCGGACGGCGCGAAATTCCAGGAACTGGAGATCGAGGCTTTCAAGCAGGTCCTGCAGCTGTTTGCGGACTATGCGCCGCACATGGCGACGAATGACGAGCCCTTGCCGAGCGGCGTCGAGCCGTGGACCGGCGTTGCCCGCACGCGGGCCGAAGCCGAGCGGCTACAGGAGATCGAGGCCGATCTGAGCGAGGAAGAGATCGTCCGGCGCTACCGGGCGTTCGGGTAACCGGACACCCCTCTCCCGGCGCTTCGCGCCACCCTCTCCCGAGGGAGAGGGGCGTCAGATCAGCCGCGCCGCCAGGTGGTGCCGCCGGCGCCGTCTTCGAGGATGACCCCCGCCGCCTGCAACTCGTCGCGGATCGCGTCCGAGGTCGCGAAGTCCTTGTTCTTGCGGGCTTCGGTGCGGGCGTCGATTTTGGCGTCGATCTCGGCGTCCGTCAGCCCACCCTCGGCGGATTTCGGCTGCCACTTGAACCAGTCTTCGGGGTCTTGTTGCAGAAGGCCGAGGAAATTCGCGCCGGCCGTCAGGGTTGACGGGTCGTTGCTCGCCCCTCTGAGCACGGTGATGGCGCCCGGCGTATTCAAGTCGTCGCATAGCGCATCAATCAGGCCCGCCGGCACTTCGCCGCCGTCCGCCTTGAGCCGATACCAGCCGTCCAGTTCCCGTTTCGCATCGGCGAGACCTTCCTTGGTGAAGTCGAGCGGCTGGCGGTAGTGGGTTTTCAGCAATAACAGCCGGATCGCCTCGCCGGGGAATTCCTGCAGCAGCTCGTTGACGGTGTAGAAGTTGCCGAGCGACTTCGACATCTTCTCGCCTTCGGCCATCAGATAGCCGTTGTGCATCCAGTAATTCGCCATGACGTCGGTGCCGTGCGCGCAGCGCGACTGGGCGATTTCGTTTTCGTGGTGCGGAAAGATCAGGTCCAGCCCGCCGCCGTGAATGTCGAACACCTTGCCCAGATGCTTCTCGCTCATCGCCGAGCATTCGATGTGCCAGCCGGGCCGCCCGAAGCCCCAGTCGCTGTCCCAGCCGGGCTCTCCCTTTTCCGGGTCGGACGGTTTCCACAGAACGAAGTCGCGCGGGTCTTCCTTGTAAGGGGCGACCTCGACCCGCGCACCGGCGATCAGTTCATCCTGATTGCGTCTGGAAAGCCGGCCGTATTCGGGCATGGATTGTACCCGGAACAGCACATGGCCTGCCGCCTCATAGGCGTGGCCTGACGCGATCAGGTCCGCGATCATCGATTGCATCTCATCGATGGTTTCGGTGGCCCGCGGCTCATGGTCCGGCGGTAAAGCGCCGAGCAGGGCGATATCGTCATGGAAGACCTTGACGGTTTCTTCCGTCAGTTCGCGGATCGGGATGCCGCGTTCATGCGCGCGCGCGTTGATCTTGTCGTCGATGTCCGTGATGTTGCGCACGTACGTCACGTGTTCCGCGCCATAGACGTGACGCAAAAGCCGCGCCATCACGTCGAAGACGACGATCGGCCGCGCATTGCCGACGTGCGCCAGGTCGTAGACCGTCGGCCCGCACACGTACATCCGCACATTGTCGGCGTCGATGGGGACGAACGGACGTTTGTTACGCGTCAGGGTGTCGTGAATCTGGATGGGGTCTTTGTTCATCAGATCTGCTTCGTAAACCCGTTGGTGATCGGATAGCGGCGGTCCCGGCCGAAGGCGCGTTCGGTGATCTTGACGCCGGGCGGGGCCTGACGGCGCTTGTATTCGGCCCGGTCGAGAAGCTTCCATATGCGCTTCACGGTGTCGATGTCGTAGCCCCGCTGCACGGCCTCGTCGACCGATTTTTCCTCTTCGATCAGGGCACGGAGAATGCCGTCGAGCGCGTCATAGGGCGGCAGCGAATCCTCGTCCTTCTGGTCCGGGCGCAGCTCCGCCGACGGCGGCTTGGTGATGATGCGTTCGGGGATGACCATACCCTCGGGCCCCATCGCGCCCGGCGGACGGTGTGCGTTACGCCAGTACGACAGCTGGAACACGGTCGTCTTGTAGACATCCTTGAGCACCGAATAGCCGCCGCACATGTCGCCGTACAGCGTCGCATAGCCGACCGACATTTCCGATTTGTTGCCGGTCGTCAGCACCATGTGGCCGAGCTTGTTGGACATGCCCATCAAAAGCAGACCGCGCGCCCGCGCCTGGATGTTTTCCTCGGTGATGTCGGGCTCTCGGCCCTCGAAGACCGGCGCCAGCATCTGATCGAAGGCCTGCATGGCCGGGCCGATGTTGATGCTTTCGAGCCGGATGCCGAGCAAGTCGGCGCATTGGGTGGCATCTTCCAGGCTTTCTTCGGACGTATAGGGCGATGGCATCATCACGGACAGCACCTTGTCCGCGCCCAGCGCATCGACGGCGACGGCCGCGCTGAGCGCGCTGTCGATGCCGCCCGACAGACCGATGACGACACCCGGAAAGCCGTTCTTGGTGACATAATCGCGCAAACCCAGCGTCATCGCCTGATAGACGTTCTCTTCCATGCCCAGGCTCGGCTGCGTATCGGTTTCGCTGCATGCCCAGCCGTCTTCGCCGCGTACCCATTCCGTCATCACCAGGGCCTCGCGCCAGAACGGTGCGCGCATCACCATCTTGTAGTCGGCATTGACGACGAACGAACCGCCGTCGAAGGCCAGTTCGTCCTGACCGCCGACCTGATTGACATAAAGCGAGGCAAGCCCGGTTTCGGTGACCCGCTCAATAGCGGTATTCAGGCGCACATCGACCTTGTTGACGTCGAATGGCGAGCCGTTCAGCGAAATCAGGATTTCGGCGCCGCTTTCCTGCAGGCATTCGGCAACGTCGGGGAACCACAGGTCCTCGCACACCATGACGCCGAGGCGCACGTCCCGGAACGGGATCGGCCCCGGCAGCGGGCCTTGCGCAAAGACGCGTTTTTCGTCGAACACGCCGTAATTCGGCAGTTCGTGCTTGAGCCGGATGTGTTTGACCGCGCCGGCGTCGAGCAACAGCGCGGCATTGTAGAGTTTGCCGTCGACCCGCCACGGCGCACCGACCAGCATCGCCGGGAAATTCTTGTCCCCCATGCGCCCGGCAAGGGCGGTGACGGCGCTTTCGATCCGATCCTGAAAAGCTTCCTTGAGGACCAGATCCTCGGGCGGATAACCGGACATCGCCAGTTCCGGCACGACCACCAGATCCGCGCCCATGGCATGCGCATCGGCGGCGTATTGTTCGATCAGTTCGGTGTTGCCGGCGATATCGCCGACGGTCGGGTTGATCTGGGCTACGGCAATTAAAAGTCGGTCGGTCATCGGATCATTCTGTTGTGCGGCCGTTCATGGGCAGTCGTTTGGAAAGGCGGACCCTAGGCGTGCCATACGCCTTATGTCAATTGGCACCCGAGTGCAACAAGATCAAGCCGTTAGGTGTCCCCGCGCACGGTGAAACAGGCGTTGTCATAATTCGCTTCGACAAAGTATGCTTCTGGAATCATGGTCAAAACGCCGAAAAGTTCCGAAGTTCTTATGTATGGCGAGAAGGCGCCGCCGTCGGCGCAGCACGCCGAGATCATTTCAGTCGGGAAGGACGGCAAGCCGATCGTTGAAAAGGGCGGGATTGTGAGCACGCCCCAACAGCAACAAAAGCCGAAGCCGTCCCCAAAATCTGCTCAGCAGCCGGCCCCGCAGCAGGCGCAACCCAAACCGGCACCGGCCCCTGCCGCGCAAAAGCCCCAGGTGGCCGCAAAAGCACCGGCACCCGCAGCGGCACCGGCCAAAAAACCGGCCTCGAAGATCAAAAACCCGGCGTCCGCCAAGGAACAGAGCAAGGCGCTGGCCAGCAGTGCGGTCGGCTCGTTCGTCGATCAGATGAAGCAGGCGGCACAGGCCAACGGCGGCGTGCTGTCCTTGCACGATATTGACGCGATGCAGTCGAGCTTCGAGCAAAAAGCCCGGGAAATGCAGGCCCAGATCGAGGCCACGCTCGATAATTATGCCGAGGCCCGCGATCAGCAGAAATGGAGCAAGGAACGGGTCGATCCGTTTTTCCGCCTGATGGTGAAGCCTTTCGCGCATATGTTCGCAGAGAAACCGAGCCGCAAGGGCGTGACGCGGCGGATTCTGCCCGGCTATTTCATGGCTATCGGCATGCTGTTGGGACCCGATATCGTTTCGAATTATCACGAGCGCTGCCGCGGCATCGTCGCGCGCCTGAAAAGCGAGGCCGGCGAAGAGCATTTCGACTGGGAGTCGTTCTATGGCGAACGCGACGCGCTGACGGTCAGGCTCGATGCGCAGGTCATCGTGGCGGCACAGTTCAGCGACTATGACAAGCGCTCGGGCTGGTTCATCAATCTGGTGAATTCGCATCTGGGCGCCCTGCCCGACAGCGCCGGCGAAGCCGAACAGCGCTGGTCGCTCGACGAGCCGGGGTTCCGGCGCATGATGGATGCGATGCTGTCCGATCTCAGAAAAGTGTTGTCTTCGGAGAAGGGCCGCGAACGGCTGGTCAAACGGCACGGCGCCGAGATCGTCGACAATGCCAACACGGCGCTGAAGCGTCTGTTGATGGGCTGACGCCCGCTCTTATTTTCGGATCAGGAATTCCCGGCCGACCTTGACCGACGGCCGCCCGCCGTAATCGACGATATCCGCCGTGGCATAGGTTTCCGTCCATTTGTTCGGCAGGAACGAACCGGTGCCGATCATGTCGATCGGCGCTTTCGCATCGGCCATGACCTTGCATTTCTCAACGTCGAAGCCGCTGGATACGACGATTTTCACGGCATCGAAGCCGCCTTTGTCGAGTTGTTCGCGCAGATGGAAGATCGCCGCCGCCGAGACGCCGGTGCCGGTCAGGTAGCGCAGTTCCGCATCGTTGCGATAGCGGCGGATCGCCTGCGGGGCATGACGTTCGAGCACGCTGTAGGATTCCTGCGGATCCAGACCCTCGACAAAGCGGCCGCCGTGGGTGTCGAGCCGGATCGCGATGCGGCCTTCCGTCGCCATCGCCGGAAAGCGGCGGCAGACGGTCAGGGCGTCGGTGATTTCCTGCCCGAAATAGTCGACCAGTGCCGTCAGCGGCTGATCGGGGAAGGTGTCGACGAACATTTCGGCGGCCTTGAGCGTTGAGCCGGCATAGCCGATCAGGGCATGCGGCATGGTGCCCTTGCCGTGCGTTTCGCCGAAATAATGCGCGGTCGCTTCGGTGGCGTTGCCGACAAAGCCCTTGGCGCCGACCTGATCGCGCGCCGCCCTGGACCCGACGGACGCGGCATAGGCCATGGTCTCGGCCATCTCGATGCCTGTCGAATGGCGTGCGTCCATGGCGAGAAAGGCCACTTCCGGCAACTCGACGCACATGGTGAAGGCGTTGTTGGCGGCAACGCAGGCCGCGCCCAGTTTCTGCAGATACAGGGTTTCCAGATCGACAAGATGATACATCGAGCCGGTGATATAGAGCAGCGGTTCACCGGCGCCGACCCAGTGGCCTTCGTCGTAATTCAGCTTGATGTCGAAACTGACGCCACGCTCGTCGGCGATTTTTTGCAGCCAGTCCAGCATCAGCTTCGGTGCGAAAATGACCGGGCGGCGCATGAACACCGCATAGGTCACCCGCTGGTCGCCGAAGCGCCCGACGATTTCCTTGGTGCGCGTGAAATAGTGATCGCTCCAGCGCGAGACATCGGCCGCGGAAGGGTTCTGCGTCGCATGCACGACGTGCCGTGACGCGGTTTCCTTCGATGTGTTGTCCTGATCGGAGGCCATCGGCCCCTCCTTCAGTCGTTGGCCCTGGGTTGTCCGGACCGTTGCTTATCCCGCGGCCCGGGCGGACTGCACGGCGGTACGCGCCGATTTCAGTTCCTCGGCCAGCAGGAAAGCCAGTTCCAGCGATTGCTGCGCATTCAGGCGCGGATCGCAATGCGTGTGGTAACGGTCCGAAAGGTCGGCATCCGTAATCGCCATGGCGCCGCCCGTGCATTCGGTGACGTTCTGGCCGGTCATTTCCAGATGCACGCCGCCGGCATAAGTGCCTTCGGCTTCGTGCGCCTCGAAGAAGCCTTTGACCTCGCCGACGATGCGCTCGAACGGGCGGGTTTTGTAACCGCTCGTTGCCTTGATGACGTTGCCGTGCATCGGATCGCAGACCCAGGCGACGTTGCGCCCTTCCTGTTTCACGCGGCGCAGCAAAGGCGGCAGCAGGTCGAGGACCTTATCCGAACTCATCCGTGCGATCAGGGTCAACCGGCCCGCCTCGTTTTCCGGGTTCAGCATATCGATCAGGCGGATCAGCTCGTCGGGGTCGGTGCTTGGGCCGCACTTCATGCCGATCGGGTTGCCGATACCGCGCATGAATTCGACGTGCGCGTGGTCGGGCTGACGCGTGCGATCGCCGATCCAGACGAAATGCGCCGACGTGTCGTACCAGTCGCCGGTCGTCGAATCGACGCGGGTCAGGGCCTGCTCGTAATTCAAAAGCAGGGCTTCGTGCGCGGTGTAGAAATCCGTCTCGCGAAGCTGCGGCGTGTTCTCGGCGGTAAGTCCGCAGGCCGCCATGAACGCCAGCGTCTCATCCAGTCGGTCGGCGAGGTCCTTGTAGCGCTCCGCTTCCGGGCTGTCGGCAATGAAGCCGAGCGTCCACTGATGCACCTTGTGCAGGTCGGCATAGCCGCCCTGGGCGAAGGCCCGCAGCAGGTTCAGCGTCGCTGCCGACTGGTTGTAGACGCGCATCAGCCGGTCCGGGTCGGGCGCCCGGTCTTCCGGCGTGAACGGCATGGCGTTGACCATGTCGCCGCGGTAGCTGTCGAGCGTCACATCATCGATCGTTTCCGTCGGGGCCGAGCGCGGTTTGGCGAACTGACCGGCCATGCGGCCGATCTTGACCACCGGCATGGCGGCGCCGAACGTGAGAACGAATGCCATCTGCAGGATCACGCGGAAGGTGTCGCGGATGTTGTCGGGATGGAACTCGGCGAAGCTCTCGGCACAATCGCCGCCCATCAGCGCGAACGCCTTGCCGTCGGAGACGGCGCCCAGCGATTTCTTCAGGCTCCGCGCCTCGCCGGCGAACACCAGCGGCGGCACGCGCGAAAGTGCGGCTTCGACCTCGGCCAGCTTCGCGGCGTCCGGATATTCCGGCACCTGTAAGATCGGTTTTTCGCGCCAGCTCGTCGGCGTCCAGTTCTTGGCCATGGTGAACCTCAAATGTCTCTGCCCAAAATCAGCCTCACGATATAGTCGTATCCGGCAGGGTTTTCCAGCGAAAACCGGGTTATGGCGACGGCGGAACCGACCCGGACGGGATGGCGCTGTTTCACCGTCAGGAATTATGTCCTATCATCGCCGGGTCATCCGCCGAAACTGAATGGCGGCCGTTCGACGCAATTCCGTGCCGGGAGGCCGCTACCGTGACCGACGACTCCAAGCTGCCAGATACGCATCGTGCAGAATTCTACAAATCGCACCGCGAGCGTTCGGCAACCACCTATAAAAAGAAGCACCGACGCCAGTTCGACCGGGAATTCCGCGATCTGACCGGGGCGGATCCTTCGATGTCCGTTCTGGAGATCGGCTGCGGCACGGGATTGTTCCTGCGGTATCTCGAAGCCGGCGGTTACCGGCAGGTCGCGGGCATCGATTCGGATGAAAACCTTCTCGAGACGTTGTCCGGCCTGGCCGGGAGCGAGATTCACATCGGCGATGCGCCGGCGGTCCTGGCCGAGCATTTCGCCGGCCGGTCGTTCGACCGGATCGTCATGTTCGACGTCGCCGAGCATATCGACTTGCCGGACCTCGTCACTTTGCTGAAGATGCTGCGTACGCATCTTGCGGACGACGGGCGGCTGTTGCTCCGCGTGCCGAACATCGAGAGTCCGTGGGGGCTCAGAATGTTCTTCGGCACGTTCGATCATGTGACGCAGCTCGGGCCCGGGCGCCTGCGCGAGCTTGCGGCGATGACCGGCTGGAACTGCGTTTCCGTGATGCCGCAGGAGCCGGTCCCGGTTCTCCGCCGCTGGCGTGAGCGTATCGTGAACGGTTTGCTGGCAAAAATGCTCAGCTATCACCCGGAAATCTGGACGGCCAACGTCCTCGCCGTCTACGCCCGGGACTAACGAATATTAGTCTTCGTCCTCGTCCCTGAGCGGCTCGCGCATGGTCACAAACTCCTCCGCCGCCGTCGGATGGATGCCGATGGTGGCGTCGAAGTCGGCCTTGGTCGCACCCGCTTTGACGGCAATGCCGATGCCCTGAATGATTTCCGGCGCATCGTCGCCGATCATGTGGGCGCCGAGGATTTTGTCGGTGTCCCTGTCGACGATCAGCTTCATCACGGAATGCTCGTCACGGCCCGAAAGGGTGTGTTTCATGGGCCGGAAGCGGGACTGATAGATGGCGACATTGTGATCCTTGCGGGCGTCTTCTTCGGTCAGGCCGACCGTGCCGATCGGCGGATGTGAAAAGACGGCTGACGGCACGTTGTCGTAGCTGACCGACGTCGGCTTGCCGTCATAGATGGTCCGCGCGAAGGCCATGCCCTCGGCCAGCGCCACCGGCGTCAATTGAATGCGGTCGGTGACGTCGCCGATGGCATAGATGTTGTCGACACTGGTTTTCGAGTATTCATCGACGACGATGGCGCCGTTCCTGTCCATCTCGACGCCGACATCCTCGAGGCCGATGCCCTTGGTGTTCGGCCCGCGCCCGGTGGCGTACATGACCAGATCGGTCTCCAGGAAATCCACATGATCGAGACGCAGCGAATAGCCGGTGTCTGTTTTTTCGATGGATTTGACCTGGCATTCGGACAGCACCTCGATGCCCTTCTTGGTCATTTCGTCGCGCAGCGCATCGCGCATCGTCTGATCGAAGCCGCGGAGAATGTTCTCGGCGCGGATAATCACCGTCACGTCGGCGCCCAGCGCCTTGAAGATGCCGGCGAACTCGACGGCGATGTAGCCGCCGCCGACGATGACGATGCGTTTCGGCAGGTCTTCGAGATCGAGCGCCTCATTGGACGTGATGGCGTGTTCGATGCCCGGCACGTCCGGCAGCTTAGGCCAGCCGCCGGTGGCGATCAGGATATGTTCGGCGGTATAGGTCTTGCCCGCGACCTCGACGGTATGCGCATCGACAAGCTTGCCGGTGCCGGTAATTTCCTCGACGCCGGCCTCGCGCAGCAGGCGGTGATAGACATCTTCGAGTCGGTTCAGTTCTTCGGTCTTGGCGCGCATCAGCTTCGGCCAGTCGTGCGACCGCTCGCCGACGTTCCAGCCGAACCCGGCGGCGTCCTCGAAGTCACCGGCGAAGTGTGCGCCGTAAACCAGCAGCTTCTTCGGCACGCAGCCGCGCATGACGCAGGTGCCGCCGATGCGCAGATTTTCGATGACGGCGACTTTCTTTGCGTAACGCTGTGCGGAAAAGCGCGATGCCCGGACCCCGCCGGAACCGCCGCCAATGGTAATCAGGTCGTAATCGTACTCAGCCATGTCTCGTCCTTATCCGTTCGGACCCCATAAATAAGGGGTGACCGGCAATCCGGCCACCCCTTTGGATGATCGTTCTTTCAAATCACCGTGATCGGTGCAGCTTCTACTGAATACCGCCCATACACAGATATTTCGTTTCGACATAGTCATCGATTCCGTACTTGGAGCCTTCGCGGCCCATGCCGGATTCCTTCATGCCGCCGAACGGCGCCACTTCGGTCGAGATAATGCCTTCGTTGATGCCGACGATGCCGTATTCCAGTTGCTCGGCGGTTTTCCAGATGCGGCCGATATCGCGCGAATAGAAGTAGGCGGCGAGACCGAACTCGGTATCGTTGGCCCACTGCACGACTTCTTCGTCGGACTTGAAGCGGAAGACCGGCGCCAGCGGCCCGAAGGTTTCTTCCTTGGCGACTTTCATCTTCTGCGTCACGTCGGCGATCAAGGTCGGCTCATAGAAAGTACCGCCCAGTGCATGGCGCTTGCCGCCGGTGACGACGCGCGCCCCCTTGTCGACGGCGTCCTGCAGGTGTTCTTCGACCTTTTCCACGGCGGACATGTTGATCAGCGGGCCCTGCTGGGTTTCACCCTTGAGACCATCACCGACTTTCATCGCCGAGATCGCCTGACTGAAGCGCGACAGGAACTCGTCATAGACGCCGTCCTGCACGTAGATGCGGTTGGCGCAGACGCAGGTCTGGCCGGTGTTGCGGTATTTGGACGCCATGGCCCCCTGAACCGCCGCATCCAGATCGGCGTCATCGAAGACGATGAACGGTGCGTTGCCGCCCAGTTCCATCGACACTTTCTTGACCGTGCCGGCGCACTGCCCGAGCAGGATTTTGCCGACTTCGGTGGACCCGGTGAAGGTCAGTTTGCGGACGATCGGGTTCGACGTCATTTCGCCGCCGATCTCGCCCGATTTGCCGGTGATGACGTTGATGATGCCTTTCGGTACGCCGGCGCGCTCGGCCAATTCGGCCATGGCGAACGCCGAGTAAGGGGTTTCCGTGGCCGGCTTGATGACGATCGGACAACCGGCGGCCAGTGCCGGGCCGGCCTTGCGGGTGATCATGGCGGCCGGGAAATTCCACGGCGTGATGGCGCAGACGACGCCGACCGGTTCCTTGATCACGACAATCCGTTTGTCGGCACCGTGTTGCGGGATGGTGTCGCCATAGATGCGCTTGCCTTCCTCGGCGAACCACTCGATGAACGACGCGGCATAACCGACCTCGCCCTTGGCTTCGGCCAGCGGCTTGCCTTGTTCGGCGGTCATCAGGATGCCGAGATCTTCCTGGTTGGCCATCATCAGCTCGAACCAGCGGCGCAGGATCTGTGAGCGTTCCTTGGCGGTTTTGGCGCGCCAGGCGGGCCACGCGGCGTTGGCGGCGTCGATGGCGCGCTTCGTCTCGGTGGCTCCGGCTTTCGGGACCGTGCCCAGCTTTTCGCCGGTTGCAGGGTTGTTTACATCAATGGTTTCGCCACTGTCTGCGTCAACCCAGGCGCCGTCTATATAGCATTGCTGGCGGAAAAGTTTCGGATCGGAAAGTTGCATAGGAAATAAGTCTCCTCGGGTTTGCCATGCCGGTCCATCTGCGTGTCCACGTTGCATGGCCTGGTAAATACGATTCGTGAAGTCATCATCCCTAAGCGGACTTCATGGATCATGATGTAATGCATCGTCCGTGATTTTAAAAGGGACTGTCGTTGCAGCGGGTGTCCCGGTGAAGCTTTAAATTGTTGCGTGGATATACAGTTTCTCGTGATTCTGCGCGAACGCGTTAACCAAAGAGCCACAAGATATCGCCGGAAAGCCGCCTGTGCGCACAAATTGAGTCCTTTTTGTCACGGCGGCGGATGATATGGTTAAAAAACGAGGCCCCGCAGGGCGTTGGAGCAGGTGTGTTCTTTATACCACAGTGACGCCTAAAATCCTCACAAGCATGTGAATTCGCTTTGCCGTTCGGCGGAAATGCATAAGATGCGTATCGGAAGCCGCCGTTCGCGGCTGGGACGCCCGCCGTATTGCGGCTTCCCTTTAAACTGGGGATACCCCATCTCGTTTGGTGAAGGAGAAACCAAAGTGAACATCAAAACAACTCTCAAAGCATCCGTTGCTGCTGCCGCTCTGTTCGTGGTTGCCGTTCCGGTTGCCGAAGCGGCCAACATGGAAATGTCCGTGTCCGGTCACTTCAACAAAGGCATGTGGTACTACAACAACGGCGAAGACGCCGGCGTGTACCAGGGTGACAACGGCGGTTCGCAGACGCGTGCCCGCATCGTCGCCAAAGGCAAGATCAACGAAGCCATGAGCGTTTCAGGCACCTCCGAGTGGGCCATGACGGCTTCGAACGAATCCACGCTGGATCCGGCTGATGCGAACGTCAACGGCAACGGCACCAACGGTACCGAAGCCGGTACGGACAGCTTCTTCACGCTGCGCCACAACTATGTGTCTTTCGCTCACAAGCAGTTCGGTTCGGTCGCCATCGGTCACACTTCCGAAGCAACTGACGGCATCACTGAAAACGGTGGCGTCGGCAACCTGCAGTACGGCTCGAACATGCTGTTCGGTGGTTCCGTGACGCTGGTCAACTCGTCAACCAAAGCACGTGCTGCCGGTACCGACCTCGGCGCTTTCCGCGTTTCCGCTGACGGTACGCGTTCCAGCGTCATCCGCTACAACACGCCGTCCATGGGCGGTATCGTTGTCGGTGTTTCGCACACCAACGAACAGAACTCCGCTGCAGACGTTAAGTTCTCCGGCAAGTTCGGTGGTATCGGTGTTAAAGCCGGTGTCGGTTACAAATCCACGGGCGCCAGCTCGACTACGCAGGACTCACAGTGGGGCGGTAGCGCTCAGCTGAGCCACGACAGCGGTCTGGCTGTTGACTTCAGCTACTCCAAGCTCGACTTGGTGGCTGGCTCTACCCGTACGCCGGTTGGTTGGAGCGTTGGTGTTAACTACGCCGCCGACCTGACCTCGATGGGCACCACGACGTTCCGTGTTGCTTACTCGAAGTCGGAAGACGCGACCGCAGCCAACGATGAAATCGTCGGTTTCATGGTTGGTGCTGAGCAGTCTGTCGCCGAAGGCGTTGCTGCTTACGTCGGTTACCAGCATGACGAAGTCGATCAGGCAGCTGGCGTCTCCTACGACGCAGTTACCACCGTCTTCGCCGGTACCAAAGTCGTTTTCTAATTCTGTAATTAGAAACAGACTCGTTTAAGAAGGGGAGGCATTTATGCCTCCCCTTTTTTATGCTATGCCGCCAGGACAGCCCGGGATGGCGCCGGCAAATCCGCGCCGTTTCCTGTGACCGGGGGATGCGCAAGGACAGAGAGACTTCCATGGACAATGTAGAACGATCGATCGAGGCATTCTTCCCGCTGCCGATACACTTCGCGCAGTACAAGAATCCGGAAAAGTTCAACGAAAAGCTGACCCAGGCCTGCCACGCGATCCGGGACAAGACGCCGAACAGTCTGCCCGAAGCCTCAAGCAACGATCATTACTCGACGCTGTGGTCGGGATTCAGTCTGCTCGATCAGCCGGGGTTCGAGGATCTCAGGGCGTTCATCGTTCAAGAAGCCAACCTGTATGCCGACTTTCTGCGTTTCGATACCAAGACGCACCCGCTGAAGCTGACGGACAGCTGGGTCAACATTCACGGGCACGGCCATTCGCAGGAACCGCACGTGCACCCGAACAACTTCATCAGCGGCGTATATTACGTGGCGAAGCCGGAAAACAGCGGCGACTTTCTGCTGCACTCGCCGTTCAAGCTGCAGATGCTGCAGGCCCCGGCACTGGAAACAACGCCTTATACGGCAAGGACTTTCCCCGTCAAGGGAAGCGCCGGTCTATTGGTCCTGTTCCAGAGCTTCACCGAGCACAGCGTGCAGGCCAACAAATCGAATGGCGAACGCATCAGCATATCGTTCAACTTCACGATGTAGACCGGGCCGGCAGGGGCTCCGTTCAGATACTCTGGTCTTTTTTGGGCGCGCTGTCGGGCGTGTCCTTCTCGATGCTCTTCATCATGTCGTCGAAGAACTTCTTCGTCTTGTTGGCCTGTTCTTCAAGCCAGGGCTTTGCTTTTTCATAAGCAACCCCCGCGTCGCAGGCGGCGTACCGGCCCGAGCATTGCGGCATGCACGCCGCACGGCCACCGGCATCGTCCTTGTAGGTGGTTTCGCAATGCCTGACGCAGCTGTCGAATTCGTCCGCGCATTGCTTTTGGTTTTTGCCGTCGGCGAACGCAGGCGCGCTCAGTACGGCAATGCAAACAAGGGCGGTTGCGGTTAACAGTTTCATCGGCTTACTCCACAGTCACACTTTTGGCCAGATTGCGTGGCTGGTCGACATCCGTCCCCTTGATGACGGCGACGTGATACGCCAGCAATTGCACAGGAATGGCATACAAAATAGGCGAAACAAAGGCATTCACGGCGGGCAGGGCGATAATGAACTCGGCGCAGTCCTGCAGTTGCCGCGCGCCGGCATGGTCGGTGAACACGATGACCTTGCCGCCGCGCGCCTTGACTTCCTGAATGTTCGACGCGGTCTTTTCGAACAGTTTGTCCTCGGGGGCGATGCAGATTATCGGTACCGCCTCGTCGATCAGCGCGATCGGGCCGTGCTTCATCTCGCCGGCGGCATAGCCCTCGGCATGAATATATGAAATCTCTTTCAGTTTGAGCGCGCCTTCGAGGGCAATCGGATAATTGGTGCCGCGGCCGAGATACAGCACGTCGCGGGCCTCGGCGACGGTGGCGGCGAGGGTGCGAATAGCGTCGTCGTGGTTGAGCACCTCGGCAGCGCGGGCCGGGACCTCGGTCAGTGCACCGACCAGGTCGGATACCGCCTGTCCGGAGATGGTGCCGCGTGCTTCGGCGGTGGCGATGGCGAGGCAGGCCAGCACCGTCAACTGGGTGGTGAACGCCTTGGTCGAGGCGACACCGATTTCAGGTCCGGCAAGGGTCTGCAGGACGGCATCCGATTCCCGCGCGATGGCGCTTTCCAGCGCATTGACGATGGACAGGATTTTCTGCCCGCCTTGCTTGGCGTGGCGCAGCGCGGCCAGGGTGTCGATGGTTTCGCCGGACTGCGAGATGAAGATGGCGACGCCGTTTTGCGGCGGCACCGGATCTCGGTATCTGTATTCCGACGCGATATCGACCTCGACCGGAATCCGGGCCAGGCTCTCGAACCAGTACTTTGCCGTCATGCAGGCATAATACGATGTGCCGCAGGCGATCAGCGTGATCTTTTCGGCTTTTGCCAGGTCGACATCGCCTTCGGGCATGATGATGCGCCGTTCCGCCGGGTTGACGAGGGAATGCAGCGTGTCGCCGATGACCTGCGGCTGTTCGTAAATTTCCTTGAGCATGAAGTGCCGGTAACCGCCCTTGCCGATGGCGGCGCCGGAAAGCTCGGTCAGGCGGATCGGCCGCTCGACGGGATGGCCGTCGCTGTCGAAGATCTCGGCGCTCGACGCCGTCATCATCGCCCAATCGCCGTCTTCCATATACAGGATGCGGTTGGTCAGCGGCGCCAGGGCGAGTGCGTCCGAGCCAAGATACATTTCATGTTCGCCGAACCCCAGCGCCAGGGGGCTGCCGTGCCGGGCGGCGGCCATCAGATTGTGTTCACCCGAAAAGATGAAGCCCAGCGCATACGCGCCCTGCAGTTTTTTAAGCGTCTCGAAGACCGCGTCCTTCGGCGAAAGACCGGCTTTGAGGCCAAGCGTGACCAGGTGGGCGATAATCTCGGTATCGGTTTCGGAGGCCAGGGTGCATCCGGCCGCGGCGACTTCCTGGCGAAGCTCGCGAAAATTCTCGATGATTCCGTTGTGCACGACGGCAACGCGATCCGTGGCATGCGGATGCGCGTTCTGTACGTTCGGCACGCCGTGCGTTGCCCAGCGGGTGTGGCCGATGCCGGTGGTGCCCTCAAGCGGGCTCTCCTGCAGGCGCTTGCCGAGATTGGCCAGCTTGCCCTCGGCGCGGCGGCGCTCGATGCCGCCGTTCACCAGTGTCGCGATCCCGGCGGAATCGTAGCCTCGGTATTCAAGCCGTTTCAGCGCTTCGAGCAGGCGGGGGGTGGCGGGATTGTTGCCGACGATGCCGATGATGCCGCACATCAGCCTTTCTCCCCCTTATCCTTGAGTGCCTGTTTGCGCGCGCGGGTCTGGCGGCCCCAATCCTTGATCTCGCGTTGCGGCGCGCGGGTGACGGCCAGCGCATCGGCGCTGATATCCTTGGCGATGGTGCTGCCGGCCCCGGTGACGGCGCCCGCGCCGACATTGACCGGCGCCACCAGCGAGGTGTTGGAGCCGATGAACGCTCCCGCGCCGATGGTCGTGCGCCATTTGAAGACGCCATCGTAATTGCACGTGATGGTGCCGGCGCCGATGTTGGCGCCCGCGCCGACATCGCTGTCGCCGACGTAGGCCAGATGATTGGCCTTGGCGCCCACACCCAGGTTGGCATTTTTGATTTCGACGAAATTGCCGATGTGCACGTTCTCTGCAATGTTGGCGCCGGGGCGAAGCCGGGCAAAAGGACCGATGACGGCGCCTGCGGCAATGCGCGCGCCTTCAATATGTGAGAACGCCCGGATGGTGACATTATCGGCGATCTCGACACCGGGGCCGAACACCACGTTGGGTTCGATCACCACGTCGCGTCCGACGCGGGTGTCGAAACAGAAGAAGACGGTTTCCGGTGCGATCAGTGTCGCCCCGCCGGCCATCGCTTCCGAGCGCAGCCGGTTTTGAACATGCGCTTCGGCGATGGCCAGTTCGGCGCGTGAATTGATGCCGTGCAGATCCGCTTCACAACCTTCGGCAAAGGTGCACGTCCGGCCGCTGTGCTGTGCGACATGAATGACATCGGGCAGGTAATACTCGCCCTGGGCATTGTCGTTGCCGATCGCGGACAGCATGTCGAAGGCTGTGGCGCCGTCCAGGGCCATCATGCCGGAACTGCAGAAATCGATGGCGAATTCCTCGGGATCGGCATCCTTGGCCTCGACGATCCGGTGCAGGATGCCGTCGTCGGTCGTGACCATGCGCCCATAGGGGCCGGGGTTTTCGGTGTGAAACCCGAGCACGGAAACCGCCGGATTATCAGGACCGGCGCGCTTTTCCAGTAACGCCTTGATAGCGCTTTCCGGGATCAACGGATTATCCGCGTTGAGGATAAGCAGATCGTCGACCCCGTCGGGGTTCGCTTCGGTAATACTGTCCCTGGCGGCCAGCGCGGCATGCGCGGTGCCCAGGCGTTCCGATTGCACGGCTGTGCGGAAAGGCTGGGCGGCGTCACGGACGTTATCCATGTCGGGGCCGATGACGACGCAGATATCGTCGATTCCGGCGACGGCCAGCGTCGACAGGATGTGATGTATCATCGGTTGCCCGCCGAGCGGATGCAGGACCTTCGGCAGGGTCGATTCCATCCGGGTGCCGTGGCCGGCGGCAAGGACGATGGCGGCGGTGCGACGCGGAGTCATGATGCTCAGATTTTATCCCGATATGGTCGTTTTACAGCATTTCGTGTGCCACATCGAACGGGTAGCGCCAAGTCAAAGATTGTTTCCGGAGGTTTCAGGGCAGCGCCGGCGGACGGGGTGACGGGCGGGGTGACGGGCAGAGGCGCAAGTGTATACCGGCGCGGCGGGCATTGACAGGCTCACCGGACGGGCATTATATCACGCCTCCTGGGGATGTCCGGGCCGCATACGGCGGGCGCGTAGCTCAGCGGGAGAGCACTGCCTTCACACGGCAGGGGTCACAGGTTCAATCCCTGTCGCGCCCACCATTCCAAAAGCCCGGGAAACCGGGCTTTTTTCTTTTTTAGATGTCAATTTGATCGGTGGCCTAAAATGGGCTGAAGTGCGTGTGAAGTGCGGTTTGCAAGATATCGTCTCACAGTAGTTCTAAACTTCGATATCTTGTGCATATAGTACGTCCCCTTATGACGGAGGTAGGGAAGATGTCCCGAGTTGGTGCGGAGAAACCGAGCCCATTCGATTGGTATTGGATCGAGGAGATCATCAAAGATGACGGCAAGCCTCGACAGCAGGACATTGATCGTGCTGCCCGCGTCAACGGCTTCATGCCGAAGATCGTTGAAGAGTATTTGACGCGACCGCGAGATCGAGGTCGCTCAACCGATCTCAAGTTTGTATCGACGCAGAAGGCATTGGATAAGCCTTACCTCGATGCGTGTTGGGATGTTGGATGGCTGACGCGATGCCAAAGAATCTGTTCGCGTATTTTTCGCCAAAAGATGTCTATTGCAGATGCGATCAATGACGTTGCCGCCCGGAACCAAAATATTGACACGGACCAATTGAAAGAAGACTGGGACGCATTCGCTTGGTCATTCCTCTACAATAGTCGGACGAAGAAACTCAATCACACAGAGATCCGGATTTGGGCTACTCGTCACCTAAATGATGTTGTCGAGCACGTATCCAATCGCACAGGCGTCCCGTTTGGGCAGCTTCTCCATTACTACAAAAAGAGTAAGTATCGGATATACTGGACACACAAAGCCTAACTCTTGGTCCGAATAAAAGAAGGACGAATCCAAAGATCGTCCTCGACAATATCAGGGCTCCGCCGAAGAGGAGCCCAAGATGACTTCCGATAGAGATAATGAAAAGCGTCGTCTGTTGACGACATCTGAGGCCGCTGAATGGCTCGGGATGTCCGTGCATTGGCTGAAGACATCACGATTTCGCCCGGAACTCGATGGGCCCCCCTTCATTCGCATAGGTCGTCGGACCGTCAGGTACGACATCCACGACCTGAACGCATGGCTGGATCGCCGCCGTTATCGCGGCACGCATGAAATCACGTAACTGCACCGGCCAATGATGAGTTAGGAGCTCGGTATGTCCAAGGATAGGAAGAACGAAGTTGGGTTGGGTAGGTCATTGCGCAATGTCCCGACACCATTTGCCGATGCGGCATTTGACTATTGGCACCAGGGATATTCCCCAATTCCCGTCGAGGGCAAACAGCCTCGTGTGACGAACTGGCCAAGTTACTCCGCGCCAAACAGCCGTCCCAGCAAAGAGAGGATGGGTGAATGGGCGCGAGAGTTCGGCGGCATGAACATCGGCCTAGTATTGGGGGGCAAAATCGGAGAGGACCACCGTCTCGCAGTAGTTGATATCGATGATGATCGATTTACAGGTGTGCTAGAAGCAATTCTTGGCAAGGGTTTGATTGTCAAATACGGGGCAAAGGGCGCTAGCGCTTTTGTCCGCGCGGAAGAAGGGGTCGAAACTTGCAAACTAGCATCTACCCACATCGGCCATGTCGGCGATATTCTCTGCAACAAGAGCCAAGTTGTGATCCCGCCCTCAATCCATCCAACAACAGGAGAGAGCTATACATGGGGCGACCGCTCTCTGCTCGAAGTAGAACGGACAGAACTGCCAGCATTCACAGCGCGGCAATTGGGCCTTCTAAAGGTGATAGTTCAATCGGAACATACTCCGACCATCTTGGGCGGGACCGGAACCCACGATGCGACCCTGAGGCTCGCGGCACAGTGTGTCCGCTTTGGCGATAATGCTGAAATTCTGAGAGTAATCTCGTCGCTGTTCCCAAGCGGTTATCCAGGGAACACTCTGGATGAACTCCCCGGTATGATCGAAGACGCTCGGCGCAAGGACTTCGACAGTCCGGTACTATCTCAGTCATACGACCCGGGAGACATTGGCCCTCAGCCCTTAGGGTACACGCCCCAGAATACTTTTGTGTTCTTTATGCCAAGGTCGAGGTTGGTGATGGCGATGTCAGCACAACAACTTACGACACCCGCCGGATTACTCGGGTTAGCAAATAAGGACTTCTGGGAAGAGAGGTTCCCAAAGCTTGGTCCCAAAGGGGAGCCCGCCGGGTTCGCGCCACAATGGGCCGCAGATGTATTAATGCAGGCGTGTCGCGATAGAGGGCCATTTAACATGGACCGGGTTAGGGGGAGAGGTGTCTGGAGAGATGGCAGTGATATCATCGTCAACTTGACGGGAAGGGTGCCGGAGGAGTCGAAGAACGTTTATGTTTGTTTTGATCCTGTAGACTTCGACGGTGGCGACTATGAGGTCGATGCAAATAGAATTCTCGAAGCGATCTCTTTGCCGAATTGGAAGAACACAGACGATCCCCTGCTTTTACTTGGTTGGATGTTTCTTGCTCCGATCTGTGGCGTCCTTAAATCGCGACCACACGGTTTTCTGATCGGCGCACGCAACACCGGCAAAACGACCCTGCTGAACGGTATAACGAGGCTCCTGTCGCCGCTGGTCGTCAGTTTGGATGGCCAAAGCACCGAGGCCGGTATTAGGCAGCGACTACAAGCGGATAGCCTGCCGGTAATTCTCGATGAGTTTGAAAGTGACGGTAGTCGGGGTCGCCTTAGCAGCGTGATGAAACTTGCGCGCAGCGCTTACTCATCAGAGAGCCAGGTTGCGAGAGGAACACCAGAAGGAAAAGCGCTACAATTTAATATCCGCGCATCCTTTTTGTTTGCTGCGATCCATCCAACAATCCTCACGTCTGCGGACGCGTCACGGATTATCAGGTTCGAATTGGACCGGCACGACAACGATCCTAATACCGGCCGAATGTTTAACCAGGCAATGGATGAATTCGAGGCCCTCGGTCCGGCATGGTGCCAGAATGCAATCCGGTTGGCGGGATTGGTTCCAGAGGCTGTCAGTACATTTCTTGGGGAGATGCCGCCCGAAGATAGCCGTCACCTAAACAACATGTCGACGATGTTCGCGGGGGCATTCTTGGCATTGGAAGGTCGTGTCCCCAGTCAGGCGGAAGCCGCCCTCTGGATCGAGAGATACTTTGACCTCATACAAATTCATGCTGAAGCACACCGTATCGATGATGCGGATGACTGCCTTAATCATCTGCTTGGTACTCTAATCGACGAATATACGGTTGGGTCAATCTTGGCGACAGTACTAGCAACGGGTGCTGGGCATAATTCGCCGCCGAGTGTCACGGACTTGCTAAATCGAGGGGTGAAAGTGGTCGACGACGGATTTGTGGTTGCTAATCGCCATCCGGGGCTCGCGGAGATTTATCGAAATACACGGTGGGAGAACGGTAGTTGGCGCGATGCGTTGGCTCGTATCGATGGTGCGCGACCTCAAGAACCTTTACGTTTTAACGGGCCGCGTAGTCGGGGGATATGGCTGCCTAAGGAAATATTGGACGGCATCGACCCAATAGGCCGTGATTACAATTTTTAACCGCTTATCGTCACGTCACGTCACATTTTAATGTAGTGGTGGTCCGGATCAGGGGGAGGGGGATGATCTCCCCCTCAGGCATCGTCGTCGGCTGTGCTTCGCGTCATGTGACGTGACGCTTAGCAATTCGTGGCGTTCTCCGATCGCATCCCGACCTCCCGATACCGGTTGCATCTTGTATGGCCGAGGATGCGCGAGTCGGGGTGGCCTGCTATCGCGGGGCCCGGGACATCGAGTCGGCCTCTCCACGGCCCTCTGAGGTGTTCCGCGAACTGCCCCTTGCCTTGCGATAGACATCTGGGCGATAGCTCGACGACCTCGCATATGGGTGTTCTTTGTTCGCTCGAAGGGCGGTTCCGCACTTCCTGCGCACTTCAAAATTTGGATTGCCAACCAAAGCCCGCGATAGACGGGGCATTTGAAGTGCCGGCCCCTACGTGGCCAGAGTATGCATGATATCAGGGTGGGGATGGGCTCTTAGCCAGTTGCGATGTCGTGTGCATCAAGGGGACCCAAGCGCGACAACTCTGAATCGATTTTTGGGAATGGCCATCTACCTACATAGTGCTTTATGTTTGGTGTATATAACTCAGGGTAGAAAGAAGCGGCTATCAATTTATTAGGTCGCTACGAATATCGAACATTTAGGGTTAAGTGTATGGTGCCCAATTTCCAAGAACTGATGCGCCCGGTACTCGAAAGCGCTCAACATGGCGAGGTCAAGATTGGGGACGTTGTCGATACGCTGGCAGACAAGTTGTCATTGTCGGAAGAAGATCGAGACAAATTACTCCCCAGCGGGAAGCAGACTCAGTTCGCTAACCGAGTTCACTGGGCCAAGAGTTACTTAAAGCAAGCTGGTCTCGTCCGGACCACAAGGCGTGGGTACTTTATAATCACGGACCGTGGGCGCGCCGCACTGGCTGATGAAAGCACCACAATAGACAGGTCCTACCTCGAGCAGTTCGATGAGTATCAAGAATTCCAAGCTCGAACGCGTGACGTAAGCGACGAGGGTAGCGCAGTCTCCGAAGCGCCAGAAATCGACGCGACGCCGGACGAAGTCTTGAGATCGGCTCATAGGAAAATCAACGCCGCATTAGCGTCTGAGTTGCTGGACCGAGTTCGAGATGAGACGCCAGCATTTTTTGAGAATTTAATCGTCGAACTGCTGTTGGCCATGGGGTATGGCGGCACTTCCGAGGACGCTGGGCGAGCTCTTGGCCAAAGTGGGGATAACGGCGTGGATGGAGTGATTGATCAAGACCCACTTGGCGTCGACCAAATATACATCCAAGCGAAAAAATACGCGGAGGGAAATAACATTGGTGCAGGTGCAATTAGAGACTTCTATGGGGCGCTGAATTTAAAACGAGCGCAGAAGGGCATATTCGTGACAACGTCCTCGTTTAGTCTTGATGCAAAACAAACAGCCAAGGACCTTGGAATGCGCATTGTCTTGATTGATGGCGGGGAGCTTACGCGTTTGATGATCCGTTACAGTATCGGGTGTAGAGACGAAGAAGTTCTGCACCTTAAAAAGGTCGATGAAGATTTCTTTGAATAATCTATTCAAGACTTGGATGGCTGCGATCAAATTGCGCATGGGGAGGTAAGCGCTTGTCAAAGACAGAGGCACAAACCCGTGTCGAACTAATTGATAGGCTTTTGGCACAAGCAGGTTGGAATGTGGATGACCCAACCCAAGTTGTCCAAGAGTTCGATATTTTGACTGGCCTTCCCGACGGTGTAGACGCGCCACGAACTCCTTTTGAAGGTCATCAATTCAGTGACTACGTGCTTCTGGGTAAAGATGGGCAGCCGCTCGCCGTGGTGGAGGCCAAAAAGACATCTAGAGACGCGGGGTTGGGTCGGGAGCAAGCGAAGCAGTATTGTCACAACATTCAGGCCGAAAAGGGGGGAGAGCTTCCCTTTTGTTTCTATACCAATGGGTACGAGACATATTTTTGGGACTTAGGCAATTCCCCGCCCAAGCAGGTGGTCGGATTCCCGACCAGAGATGATTTCGAGCGCTTTGCCTACATCCGGAGGAACCGCAAGCCTCTGACGGAGGCTTTAATCAATACCAATATTGCGGGTCGTGATTATCAAATCAGAGCTATTCGCTCTATCTTGGAAGGTATAGAGCAAAAACGACGGAATTTTTTGCTCGTTATGGCGACGGGTACTGGCAAGACGCGGACATGTATCGCGTTGATAGACGCCCTAATGCGGGCGAGCCACGCAGAGCGCGTACTGTTTCTCGTAGACCGGATTGCTCTGCGCGAACAAGCCTTGGATGCTTTCAAAGAGCATCTTCCCAATGAGCCACGATGGCCCAATGTGGGCGAAAAATTGATCGTAAAAAATCGGAGGATATACGTATCTACCTATCCTTCGATGCTGAATATAATTCGTGGTGAGACCCAAGAAATATCTCCGCACTTTTTCGACCTAATTGTTGTCGATGAGAGCCACCGTTCGATCTACAACGCTTATGGGGAGATTCTTAACTATTTTAAGACAATCACCCTCGGCCTTACTGCAACGCCAACAGACGTTATCGATCATAATACGTTCCAGCTATTTCACTGCGAGGATGGTGTCCCCTCGTTTGCCTATACCTATGAGGAAGCACTCTCCAACAAGCCACCCTATTTGTGTGGTTTCCAGGTCATGAAAATTCAAACCCGATTCCAAATAGAAGGGATCAGCAAGCGAACCATATCATTAGAAGACCAGAAAAGGCTGATACTGGAAGGTAAGGAAATTGAGGAAATCAATTTCGAAGGCACAGCACTAGAGAAGAAAGTTATAAATCGCGGTACCAACGCGCTGATCGTTCGTGAGTTTATGGAAGAGAGCATTAAAGACCCGAATGGTGTTCTTCCGGGAAAGACGATCTTCTTTTGCTCATCCATCCCGCATGCGCGGCGAATGGAGGAAATATTCGATAGTCTTTTTCCACAGTATAAGGGCGAGCTCGCAAAGGTGTTAGTTTCTGACGACTCCCGCGTATACGGCAAGGGCGGTCTCCTGGACCAATTTAAGAACAATGACATGCCGCGCATCGCTATTAGTGTTGGAATGTTGGATACCGGCGTTGATGTGCGTGAAATCGTCAATTTGGTATTTGCAAAGCCGATCTATTCTTACACGCGATTTTGGCAGATGATAGGTCGCGGCACGCGGCTACTAGAAGAGAAAAAAATCAAACCGTGGTGCGTCGAAAAGGATGTATTCCTGATCCTAGATTGTTGGGACAATTTCGAATATTTCAAAGTCGAACCGAAAGGAAAGGACCAGCCGCCACAAGTTCCGTTGCCGGTCCGATTCGTATCATTGCGTATCGATAAAATCGAAAAAGCCATTGATACGGGATTGCATCAGATTGCTGATCGCGAAATTGGCAAACTCAGAATTCAAATCGCGAGTCTTCCCAAAGGATCCGTTGTAATCAAGGAAGCCGCCGCCGCATTGGCTCGTTTAGAAGAGGAAAATTTCTGGATAGCTTTTGACCACCAAAGGATCGAGTTCCTGCGACAAGAGATTAAGCCGTTATTCCGAACAGCGTCGGACGGTGATTTCAAGGCAATGAAATTCAGCAAAGACGTTCTTGAGTATTCTCTGGCGAGGATGAACGACGAAACGGCTCAATCTGAAACATTAAAGGCAGCTATCGTTGAGCAGATCGCAACGCTGCCTCTGAGCATCAGTTTCGTTAGTGTCGAGGAGGTCTTAATCCGATCAGCACAAACCAACCGCTATTGGTCTCAGGCAGACGAAGATGCTTTTGACGACCTAGTTACCAGGCTCGCTCCGCTTATGAAATTCAGAGAGCAGACCGGACCGGATAACGCCCCCGTCCATCTGAATTTGAAAGATGAAATACATAGGAAAGAGTATGTTGAATTTGGGCCGGAGAATGAGGCAGTAAGCGTCTCACGATATCGAGAAATGGTCGAGACGTTGATTTTTGAGCTAATAGAGACGTCGCCCATTCTGCAAAAATTGAAAGACGGTCAGGATATTTCAGCAAGTGAAGCGGACGAGTTAGCCGAGGCTCTCCATGCGGAACATCCGCACATCACGGAAGACTTGCTTCGCCAAGTTTATAAGAACCGTAAAGCACACTTTTTGCAATTTATTCGACACATTCTCGGTATCGAAATTCTAAAAAGCTTCCCAGAGACAGTAAGTGATGCTTTTGAACTATTTATTAAGCAGCACAGCAACCTTTCTAGTCGACAGTTGGAATTTTTGAACTTACTCAAGGGCTATATCATTGAGCGCGAAAAGATCGAGAAGAAGGATCTTATTAACGCGCCGTTCACAATAATCCATCCGCAAGGAATCCGGGGTGTTTTTAGCCCGGCAGAAATCAGCGAAATTTTGCACCTCACGGAACGCTTAGCAGCGTGATGGCGCGCGGCCAGCCACAAGGAATTTGACCTATGCTCCAAAACAACCCCGAGCTAAAAACCAAGATCGATCAACTGTGGGACAAGTTTTGGTCCGGCGGTATTTCCAACCCGCTCACAGCGATCGAGCAAATCACCTACCTGTTGTTCATGAAGCGAATCGACGAGTTGGATAAGAAAAGACAGGCCGATGCTGAGTGGACCGGTGAGCCATACACCTCAAAATTCGAAGGCGTATGGATTCCACCGGAATATCGATCAAAAGACTCCATCGATGAGTTGGACGCTCGAACGGAGATGGTTCATGCCGTTGATAAGAGCTCACTGCGTTGGAGTGAGTTCAAGCATATGCAGGCCGAGGCAATGCTACAGCACGTCCAAAGCAAAGTGTTCCCATTCCTTAAGGACATGAACGGAGCTGAATCGAAATTTACTCATCATATGCGCAATGCAGCGTTCATTATCCCTAAAGCGTCTCTGTTGGTGGAAGCGGTAAAGACGATCGACGAAATCTTCGAGATCATGGAGACGGACTCGCAAGAAAACGGCCAGGCTTTCCAGGACATCCAAGGCGATGTCTATGAAATGCTCCTCAGCGAGATTGCTGCAGCAGGTAAGAACGGACAGTTCCGTACCCCGCGCCATATCATCAAGCTAATGGCTGATCTGGTGCAGCCGCAACTTGGTCATCGAATTGCTGATCCAGCCTGCGGTACAGGCGGTTTTTTGCTTGGCGCGTACCAATATATCGTGACTGAGCTCGCCAAAAAAGCTGGAGCTAAGGAATTGCATCCGGACGAAGACGGCTTTATTCGCACATCCGTGGCGGCGGGGCTTACCGAAAAAACGCAATCCATTCTGCAAGCCTCTCTATTCGGCTACGACATCGATAGTACCATGGTGCGATTGGGGCTGATGAACTTGATGATGCATGGTGTCGATGAGCCCAACATCGATTACAGAGACACCTTGAGCAAAAGCTATGTTGAGGAGGCTGAATACGACATTGTGATGGCTAACCCGCCTTTTACCGGCAGTATCGACAAAGGGGACATCAATGAAAATCTAACCCTCCCCACCACCAAGACTGAATTGCTGTTTGTCGAAAACATCTACCGTCTTTTGAAAAAGGGCGGCACCGGTTGCGTTATCGTGCCGCAAGGCGTGCTGTTCAGTTCGGGCGGGGCGTTCAAGAGCCTGCGCCAGATGCTGGTCGAGCGATGCGACCTCAAAGCCGTTATTACCATGCCGAGCGGAGTGTTTAAGCCTTACGCCGGAGTCAGTACCGCGATCCTGCTTTTCACGAAAGTCTGGGGAGCGGAAGACAAGGTAGCTAAGCCGGCCACTGAAAATATTTGGTTTTATGGCATGCAGTCAGATGGATATTCGCTTGATGATAAGCGCAGCAAACAAGTTGGCTATGGCGACCTGCAAGAAATTGTCGCTCGATACAATGCCCGCAATCCCGAAACTGACACCGACCGCACGCAGAAATATTTCATGGTGCCTCGCGCAGACATCGAGGAGGAAGGGTATGACCTGTCGCTATCTCGATACAAAGAGGATGTGTTTGAAGAAGTGGAATATGAGGCGCCAGAAGTAATTTTACAACGGTTGCTAGCGAATGAAGTAGGTGCAATGGATCATGTGGACCTGAGAAATATCCAGAGCGGGATTGTGCGCGAGCTCATTGAGTTGCAAAGGATACTGGGATGACATGGGCCCGACGATCACTAGGATCATTATTCAAGAAATCTGGAACTGAGAGAGCAGGAAGTGGTGAATATCCAGTTTTATCGATCACAATGAAGGATGGCCTGGTTGATCAGGCTGAGAAGTTCAAAAAACGCGTAGCGAGTCGTGACACAGCGAAGTACTTGGTTGCCTACAAAAATGAACTTGTGGTCGGGTTCCCTATTGATGAGGGAGTGCTTGGATTTCAAACGAAATATCCAGCTGGGATCGTGAGCCCAGCTTACAAAATCTGGAAGCTTATCGATAATGCCGAGGCGCACATACCATACCTCGAGCGCTATTTGCGCTCAAATCAGGCACGTCGAATATACGCATCAAAAATGCGGGGAGCTGTTGCCAGAAGGCGCAGCCTGACCACTGCAGACTTCTTGGCAATACAGATCCCTTTTCCACCTCTCGATGACCAAAAGCGCATCGCATATCTGCTGAATAAGCTAGAAGATCTAATTGCCCAGAGAGTGCGTCACCTGAATGATCTCGACGATCTGCTAAAGAGCGTCTTTATAGAAATGTTCGGTGATCCTGTATTGAATAAAAAAAATTGGGAACTGGGGACATCGAGAGAGTATGCCGAGAAGGTGACTGTCGGTGTTGTGGTGAAACCTGCTTCGCATTATGCCGAAAATGGCGTAATCGCGCTAAGGTCCCTGAACATAAAAGCAAATTATATAGATTTGAATGATTTAGTTTTTTTCTCACAGGAAGCTCACGACAGTGTTCTGTCTAAATCGCGTCTCCAAGCCGATGACATAGTGATTGTGCGAACCGGGAAAACTGGAACAGCAGCCGTCGTACCCAAGGAACTTGATGGCGCAAATTGCATTGATCTCATCATTGTCCGACCTAGACGCGAGAGACTTCATCCACTGTATTTAACTTGCCTACTCAACTCTGAGCGAGGTATGGCGATGGTCGCATCACGCGAGGTTGGTGGAATTCAGAAACATTTTAATGTCGGTGCATTAAATAAAATTCCGTTTCCATTACCCCCCATCGATCTTCAGAACCAATTCGCCGAGATAGTTGAGAAAATCGAAGCTCTCAAATCCCGTTATCAGCAAAGCAGGAATGATTTAGAAGACCTTTACGGCGCTTTGAGCCAGAGGGCATTCAAGGGAGTGCTGGGCCTGTCTCGTGTCCCGTTACATCAAGAAACTAATTTCGCAGATCATATTGAAGAGCATGAAGAGTACGAGACATCTCTTTCTATAGAAGGCGCCCCGATGGACTCGCGAGATGGCCGTGAGCGGCTGCTGCGCCAATGGTTCGACGAACTAATGCAAGGCCCGGATAGCGGCACTGATTTGTCGTTTGATGCCTTCTGGCAGAATGTGCAATTTCGGGCACTCGAGTACATGGGGGAGGAAAATCGCCCCTTTTCCTCACGCGAATATGAAACTTTTCGTGATTGGGTGTTCGAAGAAATTGCGAACGGAAAAATCAGTCAAGCATTTATCGAAGATGAGAATCTTGTAAGACTGCAAGTGGTTGATTGAAATCATGCGACTGATTCGTCTCAAGATTACGGGTCCCGAGGGATTTAGAAGTTTACGAGCTGGGTTTGAGTGTACTTTCCGGCGTGAATGGGATTTGCAGGATGAGACTGGTAAATCCTATGAATTTGAGCCGTTCATTTGCGCCGGGCCCAATGGCAGCGGAAAGTCGAACATCTTAGAGGCATTGGCCGCAATCTTCTATCAGCTCGAATTGCTGCGGGTTCAGCGAAGTTATCTCCCAATGGCGCTTATGCCTTCGGAACACGACGACGACCCCGTCACTGAAGCATTCGAGCCAAACGGCTTCGAGCTCGAATATTTAGTTAAAGTGCCAAGCGAAATCCAGAAGTCGGATGTTACGCACGCGCATGTTCGAGTGATCAAAGATCCTAGTCGTTCGCTTGAAATGAATTGGGTCAATATGTCCGATTTTGTATCGGACAATGCGGTATCACTTGCTGAAGTCGAATCGTTAGCGGAAGTCGAGAGGCTAAGTGATATCGGTGGGATAAGTTCGCGCGAACGTAACTTCTTGCTACCCCAATTTGTCCTTGGTTACTCCTCTGGTGAAAACGAAATTCTCAGTCTCCCATTTTTTAAAATGCGATTTATCCAATTTGATGAATATTGGAACAGCCTAAAAGAACAACTCGACTATCCCGGCAAGCCAGAAACCCGTCTGGCCTATATGGATAACTCTTTCAGTCAGGCAATTTTGCTTTGTAATTTGCTGTTTCGGACGGGCGAAGAACTGCAGCCGCTTTGCGAGGAATTGAAGTTGCAGGGTTTGAGGCAGTTTCAAATTGTTATCAGGCGAACAATCGACATTCCCCTCGAAGTCGTTGATGAGTTTGGTCTCGAACATCCGGCTGTTTCATTTGATCAGGAAGAGAGAACGGCAACATTAAATTTGTTGGAACTTTTAGATGCCCCGGCAGAAGAAGAGAGTAGACTAAACCGAATCCTCTCGCGCTTAAGGCGTTGTGCGACTTGTAGCTTTGAGGAAGAGGAGACGGGTAGCCTCTATCTTGACTATCTCGTGAATGAGGCAACCAAGGATGCGTTCAAAGCGAATTTTCAAGGAGGCGCGGTCGAATTGTTCCAGGCGCTTCAAGTTCTCCTGGCTCTCAACTATTACTCAGTAAGCGAAGATCTCAAAACAGACCTTTATCGGTCCAACAGTCATTATGTGAATGAGACCGTTCCTGTCCTCGCTTCAGATGAGCGCATCATGCGCATTAAGCACTTTTGGATGACAAAGGCAGATTTAGATAAGCCCATTCTCTTAAAGAGTTTTTCTGATGGCGAGCACCAGTTGTTGCACAGCATTGGGCTAAGCCTTTTGTTTAAAGATGCCAACGCTATTTTCTTGTTGGACGAGCCGGAAACGCATTTTAACCCGGATTGGAGATCCAGCTATGTCACGCGGCTTCGCCAGTGCTTCGCTGCAGACAGCGATGGGCACGAGCGGGAAATGCTCATTACAACACACAGCCCATTCTTGATTTCCGACAGTCGCGCCGAGCGAGTTTTGGTATTTAAGAACGTCGATGGGCAAGTCTCAGTAAGTCGACCCAATTATCAAACATTGGGTGCGTCAGTAAACAAGATCACCATCAAAACCTTCGGGAAAAGCGAAACTATCGGAGGGGTGGCGGAATCCAAGATAGAGGCGTTGAGGCAGCGGCTTGAAGATGGAGAAGACAAAGATCAACTCCTTGCAGAGTTGAATGACGGATTAGGCGAATCCGTTGAGAAAATGATTCTTATCAAGACGGTCCTCGACAGGATGGAGAGCGAGGCCTGATGCTGTGTCCTTATCAATTCGTGCCACACCAGATGGACAGGATGCATGAGTTTATCGATTGCATCTTCGGAGTCTGGTGTGCTGCACCGGGGGGCGCACCATACAGCCTCGACCTATTTAACGGGAATGCCGAACTTCGAGAAGTAATGGATGCTTTTGATGTTTCTGATGCTTATGGTGCCGATCTCTTTAATGGACACGTCCAGCAAATATACGAGATATTTGCGACGCTGACGGCGGGCGAAATCGCCCAAATTTCGTCATGGTACTCAGGGAACAACGATCTAGAAGCAGTTTGCGCCAACGATCCCACTAACCAAATCGCAAGGTACGCAGATATCAAGGCGATGAATGAGGGTCTCGCAGAACTACTTGGAGAATTTTTTAAAGCCCTTTATTCCGAACGGGTGCTTGGATTGGCCGCGCTGAAAGAAAAAATTGGAGATATCAAGGATCATTACAAATCATTCGTTGCGGTAAATAACGAGGGAAAATGCCCTTTTTGTGGGCTGTCAGACATGAAAAGCGAAAACCACGAGAAGCGGGAAGCATACGACCATTTTCTGCCACAAGCTCTCTATCCATTCAACACCGTCAATTTTCGAAACCTGGCCCCCACGTGTCACGAGTGTAATACAACTTATAAACTCGCAAAGGATCCTGCGATCAGAAATGGAGTTAGGCGAAAATCTTTTTATCCCTACTCGGCGATTCCGTCGGGCCTTGAGATTACTATCACAATTAACTCCAACGACTTTCAGAAAATCTCAGTCGATGAAATAGCACTCGAATACGGCCCAGTGGCCAAAAGTGAAGAGATTGATACTTGGCGGGATCTTTACTCGATTGATGAGCGTTACAAAGCAAAGTGCTGTGGAACTAATGACGGTAAGTATTGGATAGTTCAAATTTTGGATGAGTGGACAATCGATGGACGCTTGCCGCAAGACTATTTGGACACGCTTGCGAGACATGCAGCGAGATCGCCTTTGGCAGACAGTAATTTTCTAAAAAAAACTTTCCTTGAAGGCTGTAAGAACGCGGGAGCTTTTTAGGTCAAATATTTTCGTTTCTGTCGGCTCAACACAGAAAACTACGCGGACCGTTTCGTTAATATTATAGACAACCTTCCCGACGAGAACCTGTAAATTCTGACAGGTGAAGATCATGGGCTTGAGAGTGGGAGGAGGCGCTAGCTAACAACTAGTCGGTCGCGTGCGCCAACAACAGCCCACCAATGCCAAGTACTCCTGCTAACAGCAGTACTTCTCGTGTGCCGCCATTCTTTGACATGGCTATTACGGCGCCCAGACAAGCTCCTGTGGCGCCATATTTTGCTTGTTTGCTCTTCGCTACACCATCGACCAAGTAGTTGGCGAAGTGCTCGCAATTGAAACCAGTCAGCGAATATGGCTTTCCCACGAGGCTTTCTGCAAACGCCCACATGTTCGCGACGTCGATAGGTGTACTCGGCGGCGAATGGTAAACCTTACGCCCATCTGAAAATGCGTCGAGGGGCTCGATGCTCACACAGCGGTTTTTCTTGGAATTGTGAGCCACCATTCCGTTGCCAAGATATCGTCCGTGGTGGCGGATTGGGAAAAGATTGACCCAGACACGAGAGCCTATTTCTATTTCATTTATAGCCATGCCGTTATATCCTTTGTTATGGTTTCGACTTAAAAATACTATATGCATTATAATCATATATGCGGAATAATGTAAATGGAAAACTTAAAACCAGGTACAACCTATGCTGCTGTTCTTGGGCGGGTGCTGGCGCATCATCGTGAAGAATCAGGTATGGAACAAAAAGAGTTAGCGTCGAAGTTGAATTTGGGACAATCCGCATGGTCGAGAATAGAGCGTGGAGATTCAGTTATAAATGTGGAGCAACTGAGGTCTGTCGCTGAAGTGTTTGGTGTTTCCGCAAACAAATTGATTGCAGAAGCAGACGAGGCGGCGGATGCATTAGCTGCGAGAGACGTGCAGGTGCAAACGGCAAAATCCATGAAGAATGGGAATGATGCTATCGCACTTATTGGATTAGCAGCACTGACTGCCCTTGTATTTGCGGCCCTGAGTAAAAAATGACTTTAGGTGCTTCCCGCAGTTGCTACAGCATTTCTTAAACTGTCATCGCTGACCGCTGTATAAAACTTCATCGTAATCACCGGGCTCGAGTGTCCAAGAAGGCGTTGTGCAATCGGTAACGAGACGCCCCCATTCACCAGACGGCTGGCAAAGTCGGCCCGCAAGTCATGAAATCGAAAATTTTTGAGGCCAGCTCTTTTGCGGAGCGAGTTCCAACTGTTGCGGAGCTTGTCCATGCGTCCGCCATCGGGCCCGGGGAAGACGTATTCGGATACTAGCTCTGATTGGGATCGCCATTTATTCATTACTTCCCGAAGTTGATCGTTCATCGGAATGACCCGGCTCTGCGCGGTCTTGGATACTTCGCCTCGGACAATGAGTTCACCTTTCCTGAAGTCGATGTCCGCCCATTTAAGCGAGAGGATTTCGCCCCGCCGCATTCCGGTGTGATAGGCGGTGAGAACCATCGGTGAAAGGTGGTCGCCGTAGTATGTGAGTTCAGGGTATGGGTTTAGATGCCGGACTCGCCGCCACTCGTTGTAGCTCTCCCGTCGGGCCCGAAGTTCTGCGTCGCGCTCACGCATGATATCGAACAGACGCACGCGCTCCTCATCGCTCAGAACTCGAACTGGCTTATACTTGTCAATCTTCAGTGGCTTCAGCCCGCCTAACGGATGAAACTTTAGGGCTTCCCATTCCACCGCCTTGCTCAGCACGGCCCGGATCACGTTGACGTTTCGATTGACCGTGTTAGGCGAGACATCAGACTTCAGGCGTTTTCCCCGCCAGTTGTCGATGAGCTCGCGATTAATTTCATCGAGTTTGAGCCGCCGCCACTGGTTGAAGTTGCGCCGTAGTTGAGCCTCTTGCGATACGGGGTCCTTGAGATTTGTACGCACCCACGGAAGGTACTTCTCATCCAAAAACTCTCCTAACGTCATAACTCGATCATTATTCGCAAGTTGACCAAGACGCGCCTCGGCAATTTTTCTCTCTGCATTGCGCCTTGCCTCGCCTGGACTGGTCATTGGGTGCTCACCTACCTTGATTCGGCGTTGTCGCCTTACGGACGAGCCTCGATGGATCGAAACGAAGTAGGCAATGGTGCCCGACTTCTGTTGCCGGATAAGGAAGCCTTTAAGAGACGAGTCCCGAAACTCGCGGACCTTGTCCGGTGTCTCGTGCGCCAGTCTCCGCACCAAATTATTATCTATCTTAATAGTCATGTTACCGCTCCTGTTCGTGCGCTGAAGTGCGCGTGAAGTGCAGGAAAACACACCGAATATCACCTTGGGAATATTCCCCAACACCAAGGGCGGCAACTTAAATAATTGTAGATAAACGGGTTTTCGGTGCCTCTAGGTGTTAGAGGGTGTTGGAGCGTGACATTTACTGGGCATTCACACGGCAGGGGTCACAGGTTCAATCCCTGTCGCGCCCACCATTCTTTTCAAGGGGTTATGGGTTTCCTCAATTGAGGCTATTAACTCTAGCAATCAACGGTTCTGCCCCTGCCAAAAATCCTATCCATTGAACCAGACTTGACCGAGTGGTCGATCCGGTGACGATTGCCTTGTGATGCTCGACGTTGTTCATCCGATCGTTTGATGTTTTCTCCGTCGGCTCATTCATGGACCGGCAACGGAGGTTGATGTTGTCGCTCTTCGCCACCAAGTCGCGGCATTGCAGCGGCAACTTCCCGCCCGGCCGAAGCTCACGTCGTGGGACCGCCTGTTCTTTTCGGCTATCTACAAGGTCAATCCGCGCGCGCTCGTGAACATGCTGATCGTGAAGCCAGATACCGTGATTCGCTGGCACCGGGCCGGATTTCGTTTGTTCTGGAAGATGAAGAGCAGTCGCGTGGTCGGGCGGCCGAAAGTGCCAGCGGAGATAAGGAATCTGATCCAAGAAATGAGCATCGATAACCTGCTCTGGGGCGCGCCGCGCATTCATGGGGAATTGCTCAAACTCGGCATCGACGTGTCGCAATCGACGGTCGCCAAGTACATGATGAAGCGCCGCTGCCCGCCATCTCAAGGCTGGCGGACTTTCCCTCGGAACCATACCGACGGTATCGCTGCGATTGATTTATTCGTCGTGCCGACGGTCGGATTCAAGTTGCTATTTGGGCTCGTCATTTTGGATCACGACCGTCGGAAGATGATTCATGTGAACGTGACATATCATCCGACGGCCGAATGGATCGCGCGGCAGGTCGTTGAAGCCTTCCCTTGGGATGAAGCGCCTCGATACTTAATCCGAGATCGGGACGCGTCCTACGGCCAAGTCTACGTCAATCGTCTGTCCGCGATGGGGATCAGGGATCGACCGACGGCACCGCGTTCACCATGGCAAAACGCTTATGTCGAGCGTGTTATTGGTTCAATTCGCCGGGACTTGCTGGATCATGTCATCACGCTAAACGAGCGTCACTTGCGATCACTGCTGCATCGGTACGCCGATTACTACAACGGCTATCGCACGCATCTCGGTTTGGACAAGGACACTCCCCTGGGTCGCGCCGTCCAGGCCGTCGGCTCGATATCAGCGCTGCCACAGCTTGGCGGCCTTCACCACGCCTACGTCCGGACATAGTTTTTGATAGGGACAACGGGAAATTCGGCCTCGGGCAGGTCCAAAGTTGTGGGCAAGGTCAATCACTCGGTTGGTGCTTGACTGGCAGAACGGTTTAAGCGAAGTAGTCAGTGAATGAAAAATTTTACCGTCATTTTATTGTCGCTGTTCCTTGTCGTGAACCCGTTAATGGCTCACCACGCGATGGGGAAGGTCGGCCATGCCGGTCAAGCCGCCCAAGGGCTTGGCATGGACGAACACGCGAATGACGCGAGCGATAGTGTTTCCAAACATATCAATGAACATTCCGATGATGCTTGTTCTGTTGCGCTCGCTCATTGCGTAGCGCCTGCGGACCATCGTGCTGCCGCGGATGAGTTGGTCCTGCTTTCATCCGAGCGACTTGTATTCGTTCATCAGGACGATGTCAGATCCAGGCTGATGCCGGAGCAGGAAACGCCACCCCCTCGAACCTGAACAGCAAGAATAAATGTCTTCCCGACGTGCAACGGCTTACGCGCCTTGCACGCGGCTATTCTTATGCACAGATTCGAAGGATTACACATATGACCTCCAAGTTCATCGCCAAGGCGATCTATTCCATTACCCTCAGCGCCATTATTGGCGCCACTTCATCCGCAGCCCTGGCCGATCCCGGTCACGGCAAAGCTACAAGGATCGGCGCGCCGGGCAAGGTCAGCGAAGCCGCGCGGACAATCGAAATTACCATGCACGACAACTACTACGAACCGGAGAATATATCGGTAAAGGAAGGCGAGACGGTTCGTTTCATCATCAAGAACGCAGGCGAGTTCGTCCACGAGTTCAACATTGCGACCGCTGATATGCACAAGGCTCACGGGCCGGAAATGATGATGATGGTGGAGCAAGGCGTGCTTCTGGCGGACAAGATCGACCGTGATGCGGCCAAAAAAATGCAGGCCTCAATGGGGCACGGCATGCATGACGACCCTAACAGCGTACTGTTGGAGCCCGGGAAAAGCGGCGAGATGATTTGGAGATTTCCGGAACGTGCCGATCTGGAGTTCGCCTGCAATGTTCCAGGACATTACGAGTCCGGGATGGTTGGGCAGGTAAAACTCTCCCGCTGACACGTTGTTATTGAGACACGATCTGCCGCGGGCCGTGCTCGCGGCAAGGTTCATCAAGGCTTCAACAAGGAAAATCAATAATGTCTTTTCGCTTTCTGCTGCGTGCAGGTGTGACTGGCGGTGCGCTCGCCCTCTTGGTGGGCGGCGTATCCGCTATGGCTGGCGAATACTCGCTGACCGTCGATCCGGTGCAAATCGATACCGGTAAATTCACCCGACAGGGTATCGGCTACAACGGTGCTTCGCCGGGGCCGGTGCTCAAGTTCAAGGAAGGAGAGGATGTCGTCATCCGCGTAAAGAACAATCTCTCCGAACAGACATCCATTCACTGGCATGGTTTGATCCTCCCGTATGATCAAGACGGGGTGCCGGGGATCAGTTATGCGGGCATCGCGCCCGGCGAAATCTTTACCTACCGTTTTCCGATCGTACAAAACGGCACCTACTGGTTTCACAGCCATTCACGGTTTCAGGAGCCCGACGGCGCATTCGGAGCGATCGTTATAGAACCGAAAAAACGCGAGCCGTTTCGTTATGACAGAGAATACGTGGTTCAGTTGACGGATGCGCATCCGCACGCAGGCAGCCGCATCATGCGAAACCTCAAGATGTCTGCCGATTACTACAATCGCAAACGGCAGACGATTTTCGATTTTTTCTCCGAAGCCCGGGAAAAGGGGCTCAGCGCGGCATTCGACAACCGAATGATGTGGGGCGACATGCGTATGATGCCGAATGACATCGAGGACATGCAGGGCTTCACACCTCTTATCAACGGCTGGTCGTCAATACAGAACTGGACTGGTCAATTCAAACCGGGAGAACGTATCCGGCTGCGGTTCATCAACTCGTCTGCGATGACCTATTTCGATATTCGCATCCCGGGTCTCGAAATGACCGTGGTGCAGGCTGACGGAAACAACGTGCAGCCGGTTGCCGTGGGCGAGTTCCGAATTGCAGTTGCCGAAACATATGACGTTATCGTCCAGCCCACCGAAGACAGGGCGTATGCGGTGTTTGCCGAATCGATGGGACGGACCGCGGGCGTACGGGGAACTTTGGCGCCGCGCGACGGCATGGCCGCTGAAATTCCCGAGCTTCGTAAAGACCCCCGACTGACCATGGCCGATATGGGCATGGATCATGGCAACATGTCCGGTATGGACCACAGCAACATGTCCGGTATGGCCCAAGGCAAGGTGTCCGGTATGGACCACAGCAAGATGTCCGGTATGGCCCAAGGCAACATGCCAGGCATGGACCACAGCAAGATGTCCGGTATGGCCCAAGGCAACATGCCAGGCATGGACCACAGCAGAATGGCCGGTGCTGCGAAGAAAGCTGATTCTTTTTACGCTGCGGGAAGCGGGCTGCTGCCGAGTGCCGCCAATGGCAAAAAGTTTTTGTCATACGGCGACCTGAAAGCACAGAAACCACTGTACGTTGAACGAGAAGCCACGCGCGAAATAGAGCTGCGCCTGACCGGCAATATGGAACGCTATATCTGGTCCATCAACGGCGTGAAGTACAAAGACGCAGAACCGCTGCGGCTTCAATACGGAGAACGCGTTCGCTTCAAGTTCGTTAACGAGACCATGATGACCCATCCCATGCATCTGCACGGCATGTGGTCAATACTGGACAACGGGAACGGCAAATGGAATCCGGTCAAGCACACGATAAGTGTTGCGCCGGGAACGACTGTTTATACCGAGACAGAAGTCGATGCCCCCGGCCAGTGGGCGTTCCATTGTCACCTGTCGTATCACGCTGACAGTGGCATGTTCCGCAAGGTCGTGGTCGAAGGCGGACCGAACGCCGCAGCCGCCTCTCCGGCAACGGGGGGCTGAGGGATGATGAAAAGAAAATTCATCGCCGTCGTCTTTGCGCTCGGGGCCCTGGCGTCGTCTGCCGGTCAGGCGGAAGAGCTTGTCTGGGGCGTGAAGGTCGAGCAACTGGAAGTTCGGACCGGTGACAACGGGACTGACGTTCTTGCGTGGGATGGCGACGCCGTCGTCGGCACGGACGAATTGAAGTTCGTGGTGCGGAACGAAGGTGAGTTCGAGACGGACGGGGACGCCCTAGAAACCATGGAAACGCAAGCGCGGTTGCAGATGCCGATCTCGGATTTCTTCGACGTCGCGGCGGGCATCCGCTTCGATACACCAGAAGGGCCGAACCGTGTGCATGGCGTGGTTGGCATCAAGGGACTCGCACCACAATGGTTTGAGCTCGATGCCGACCTCTATATGTCGGACCATCCGTCATTTCGGTTCAACGCAGAGTACGAGGCGTTGATTACCAACCGATTGATTCTGACTCCGAGTATTGAGATCGATTTGCCGTTTAACGACGATCGGGAAATCGAGATTGGAGCCTGGGGCCCGAAGACCGAAATCGGCATGCGGTTGAGCTATGACCTCGTCGATCGCTCGTTCGCACCTTACGTGGGCGTGCATTACGAGCGGTACTATGGTGAAACAAAGGACATCAAGATTGCCGAAGGCAAAGAGGGTGATGCCCTTTGGTTTGTCACGGGCGTGCGGCTCCAGTTTTAGTCGCCCGGCCCGGCACAGGTCCATCTTGGATTGCCTGTGCCGGGCCGCACTGACCTGACCGACCGTGCCGGACGTCCTGGGACGTCCGAAGAAAATTCCCTGTCTGCATGGGAAAGCAACGTTCAATGTTTTCAGGGGAGTTCGCGGCCCCGGTCCGACATGTGGCAACGACCGCATACAACGATGACACGGCAAACAGCCGGCTCAACTCGGCTGTCCTCGATAGTCCGGCACTTATTCGGAATCGCCAGGTGGTACATGGTGTCCGTATTGACTGAGAGGCCACCGTTTGCCTGAGATATTTCGGGGATATGTTCAGATTAGCCATGGGATAGTGCGTGCGCAAACTGGTGCCCGCCATCGTGATCGACGAGGCGGGAACGAAAATTGCCGAATACCTGAATGCTCCATCCATATCGTCACCCCTTTCCCGGGATGCACGCAGGTTTTCATGATACGCTCCGGGGGCCGATTCACATAATCACAGAGATCATTTGACCTTCCTGTCACTGGCAGCCTTAAAAGGGCGAAAGTCTGAAAAGCCCATGATCGGAGTGGAAACGGCAACATGCATGGCCTTATAACCCGGTTTGCGTTCACTACAGTATTCGCATGTGCGCTACTTCTTCTCGTAGCGTCGCCGGTGTTGGCGACTTCCCATGACACTGTTTTCAGTAACGAAGAGACGCAAGCGATCAAACAGATCATCCGCGACTACATCATGAAGTCGCCAGAGACGATCCTGCGCTCCGTTCAGGAACATCAGGCACGGCAAGAGTCCGAAAAGGAGCAGCGGGTCGTAGAGATCATTCGCGACCGCAGCGAGGAGTTGTTGAACGACCCGAACTCATATGTCGCCGGCAACCCCGAAGGCGATGTGACGATGGTCGAATTCTTTGATTATCGGTGCGGTTACTGCAAACGTGTACATCCGGTCGTTAAGAAGCTGCTCCAGGACGACGGAAATATCAGGTTGGTCTACAAAGAGTTCCCGATCCTTGGTCCACCTTCCGTTTATGCTGCGCGCGCAGCGATCGCATCACTGCCGGGCGAGAAATATTTGCCGTTCCACAATGCCCTTATGGAGGCCCGCGGCGCGTTGACGGAGGAACGGGTACTGTTTATCGCCGAGGACGTCGGTCTCGACCCGGAAACTGTTGAAGCCGATATAAAGAGCGGAAAAGACCGAGCGAATGAAATCATCGCCATGAACTTCGACCTGGCCGATGCGCTGAAAATTACCGGGACCCCCGCATTCGTCATCGGAGATACGGTTATACGGGGTGCGGTGGACATGTCGACGTTTGTTGATGCCATCGCCGATGTGCGCAAGAAGCAAAGAGCTAAAGGCGGGTGATGCGGAGGACGGTCCGCCGATAGATGAACCGTTTCTGCGGGATTGGTATCGCGCACCGCACCGAAAACGTTGAACTGGAGATATGGAAATGAAAAAGATACTCCCGCAACTTTATGTGCTCGCCATTGCTATGCTGTTGGTGCCATTGTTTGCATACGGTGTGCCGGCCGCGCAAAAGGCGATCTACGAAAATCCGATCGAGCCGAAGAAGACGCCTGAACTAAATCTAGGCAAATTAAACTACGACGCGTATTGCGCGTCGTGTCACGGCAAGACGGCCGGGGGCACCGACAAAGGGCCTACATTCATCAGTCGGATCTACCACCCGGGGCATCATAGCGACGGCGCGTTTTACCTCGCACCGAAGAACGGCGCGCGCGCGCATCACTGGACATTTGGCGATATGAAACCGGTTCCTGAAGTCAATGATTCGCAACTCGAATATATCGTCAAGTACGTGCGTGCTGTGCAAAAGGCGAACGGGCTGTTCTGAGGCGTTACGCGCCGAGCGTCTTCTTCCGTTCCTCGTATTCGGCGCTGTCGATTTCACCTTTGGCAAAGCGTTCGTTCAGGATGGCGAGCGAATTGTCCCGCACGTCCTTGCCATGGTTGCCACCGCCGCCCACGCCCAGGAATTTCAGAACCAAAACGATGGCTACGGCGATGACGACGGTCATCAGGATCATCATCATCGGACCCATCAACATACCGTTCCACATCATCGGGTGGTCGCTGTATCCGTAACCGTAACCCTGCGCATGGGCTAGGCCGGAAGCGGCCATTGTCGTGCCACCCGCCATTAATGCACTCAAAAAAGATGTTCTCATTGTTCCAGCTCCTTCGGTTGGTTTGGGCAACGGCCTTTTTCGTGCGGCCTTGTCTGGGAAACGCAACATGGGGGTGCGTAAAAGTAAATACATTGATCCAGATCATATTTTCTTGGCTTCATCTAATTGTGAACAATAATTAATGAGAGTGCCCATTGACCTTCCAGTAACTGCTAAGATTAGGTTTGTCGAAATTGTTCAATGCCGGAGGGTTTCATGGACAAAAGCAGCGGACATGCGAGAACAGATACTTGGCGTGATCCGGTTTGCGGCATGGAAGTCACTGCGACAGCCGATAAGCCATCTGCGGAATACCAAGGTCACGACTACCACTTTTGTTCCGAAGGGTGCTGGAATAAATTTCTCGCCGCGCCGACAGATTATGTAAGTGCGGAAGATCCGGTTTGCGGTATGTCCGTCGATCGCGGGTCAGCAAAGCACTTGCACCGCCATCAGGGCGAACTGCACTATTTTTGTTCTGCTAGGTGCAAGGACAGCTTTGTCGCCGCCCCCGCGGACTACCTCGGGGACCGGCCCGAGCCGGCATTAATGCCCGAAGGCACGATCTACACCTGCCCAATGCATCCGGAGATCGAGCAGGTCGGACCTGGCACCTGCCCTAAATGCGGCATGGCGCTGGAGCCTAAGGGCGTGCCAGCCTCGGACGATGGCCCAAACCCAGAACTCGTTGACTTCAAGCGGCGCTTTGTGGTCGGTGCGGTCCTTACCCTGCCATTGTTGGTGTTGACAATGGGGCCGTACGTCGGCTTGCCCGCTAGGGAGTGGATCGGTGAGAGCACCGCGCTCTGGACGGAGCTTGTCCTCGGCACGCCGGTTATCCTCTGGTCCGGCTGGCCGTTCATGGTGCGTGGTTTCCAGTCGTTCCGTACCATGAACCTCAACATGTTTTCGCTGATCGGCATGGGAGTTGCGGCGGCGTTCCTGTTCAGCGTCGCCGCTGTCCTCGTGCCTGACATCTTCCCGGACGGATTCCGCGATGCTGACGGTCACGTAGGCGTCTATTTTGAGGCTGGCGCCGTGATCGTGGTGCTGGTGCTTTTAGGGCAGATCCTGGAACTCGGTGCACGTGAACGCACCGGCGCCGCTATCCGTGCGTTGATGGACATGGCGGCAAAGACGGCCCGCGTTATTCGTCCCGACGGTACGGAAGAAGAGGTGGAAATCGACGATGTTCAGGTGGGCGACAGACTTCGCGTCCGTCCTGGCGAGAAGATCGCTGTCGATGGCGAGGTTCTCGAGGGCCGCTCGTCGGTCGACGAGTCGATGATTTCCGGCGAGCCGGTTCCTATCGAGAAAATTGTCGGAGATACGGTCACGGGAGCTACCATCAACGGCACAGGCAGTCTTGTTATTGAAGCCACACGGGTCGGCAAGGACACGATGCTCTCGCAGATCGTCGAGATGGTCGCGAATGCGCAACGCTCGCGTGCGCCGATCCAGAAACTGGCCGACAGTGTCGCGGGCATGTTCGTGCCGGCGGTGATCGCCGTTGCTCTGCTGGCCTTTGCCGGATGGTCGATATGGGGGCCGTCTCCGGCATTCTCGTACGCGCTGGTTGCGGCGATCGCGGTGCTGATTATCGCGTGTCCGTGCGCACTCGGTCTGGCGACGCCGGTCTCGATCATGACCGCGACCGGGCGCGGGGCACAGGCGGGCGTGCTGATCAAGAACGCCGAAGCGCTGGAACGGTTCGCCAAGGTCGACACACTGATCGTCGACAAGACCGGCACCCTGACCGAAGGCAAACCGAAGCTGGTCGCGGTAGAGGCCGAAGGTGACCACGACGAAAACGAGGTGCTTCGTCTGGCGGCGAGCCTCGAACGCGGTTCGGAGCACCCTCTGGCCGAGGCGATCGTCTCCGGCGCACGTGAGCGCGGTGTCGAACTTTCCGGTGCGTCCGATTTCGACGCGGTCACCGGCAAGGGCGTCATGGGCACGGTCGACGGCAAGCGCGTCGCGCTGGGCAATGCCAAACTGATCGACGACCTGGGACTGGACGCGGGCGCCCTGACTGACACCGCGAACGACCGGCGCGACCAGGGTGAGACGGTGATGTTCATCGTCGTCGAGGACAAAATTGCGGGCTTGGTCGCCGTCGCCGATCCGGTGAAGGAAACGACGCCGGATGCACTCAGGAAACTGCACGACCTCGGGTTCAGGATTGTTATGGCGACCGGCGACAACGAGCGCACGGCCAAGGCCGTCGCGTCGCGGCTTGGGATCGACGATATCCGGGCCGACGTACTGCCTGCCGACAAGGCGCGGATCATCAAGGAGCTGCAGGACGAGGGCCGCAAAGTGGCGATGGCCGGTGACGGCGTCAACGACGCCCCGGCACTGGCCCAGGCCGACGTCGGCATCGCCATGGGCACTGGCGCCGATGTAGCGATCGAAAGCGCCGGCTTCACGCTGGTGAAGGGAGATTTGAACGGGATCGTCCGGGCGCGCAGGTTGGCCACGGCGACCATGCGCAACATCAAGCAGAATCTGTTCTTCGCGCTCGTTTACAACGCGGCGGGCGTGCCGGTGGCGGCGGGCGTGCTTTATCCGTTCCTTGGACTGCTTATTTCGCCGATGTTCGCAGCGGCAGCCATGAGCCTGTCGTCGGTGTCGGTCATCACCAACGCGCTGCGTCTCAGGACGGTGCGTATCTAACGCCAACCTACTAACCAGGAGATATACAAATGCGAATGCCAAAGATTATTAAAATAGCCATGCTTGTCGCTGTCGTTTCCGCGGTTCCCGTCGCGGCATACGCGCACGGATCGGGCTCGGGTATGATGCAGGGGCAAGGCTACGGCATGGGACCCGGCATGATGGGGCAGCAAGGCTACGGCATGGGACCCGGCATGATGGGGCAGCAAGGCTACGGCATGGGGCCCGGCATGATGGGGCAGCAAGGCTACGGCATGGGGCCCGGCATGATGGGGCAGCAAGGCTACGGCATGGGGCCCGGTATGATGGGGCCCGGTATGATGGGCCCCGGAATGATGAATATGATGCACGGCATGATGATGGGCCGGGGTATGACGGGTTGGGGCTACGGCATAGGCCCCGGGATGATGGGCCAGGGCTACGGTATGGGCCCAGGCATGATGGGCGCGGCCGGAAACCGAGAAGTGACGGAAGACGACGTGCGCGGGTTCCTTGGCCGTCAGTTGGAAATGCACGGTCTTACGCGCCTGAAAGTCGGCAGCATAGATACGTCGGATGACAAGGTCTTCAAGGCGGACATCGTTACCAAGGAAGACTCGCTCGTGATGCGCGTTGTTGTCGATCGCCGTTCCGGATTCCCGGTGGCTTTCGAGTAAGTATGTTTGTGAGGCACGATGGCGTCACGTCGCATCCTGTTTGTAGGGTCGTTTGTCGGTCTGCTCGGCGCCGGCTGGTGGATCGCCTCATCGAGCGGTGCCGTGGCGGATTTGTACCAACCGCAACGCATTAGGATTTTCATCGACGACGCCGGCTTTTATGGCCCGCTGTTCGTCATGGGGATCATGGCGGCGGCTATCGTGTTCAGTCCGTTGCCGAGTGCGCCGATAGCGCTCGCTGCTGGCGCGGCGTATGGACACACCTGGGGCACGGTCTACGTTCTGATCGGTGCGGAGATTGGCGCAGTTGCCGCCTTCGTTATCGCGCGGGTGTGCGGTCGGGAATTTGTCCGCCGGCTTGTCGGTGACAAAGTGCCACAAACTAAGGTCAACACCCAGAACGGATTGACGGTGGTCGTTTTCGTCACCCGTCTCTTACCGTTTCTGTCGTTCGACGCTGTGAGTTATGCCGCCGGGCTGACGCGGCTGACGGCGGCACGGTTTGCCGCTGCAACATTGGCAGGCATGATCCCGGCCACGTTTCTGCTTGCCCATTTCGGCGCCGAGATGCGTGCCGATGACTGGGCGGCGCTGATGATCGGGTTCTCTATTTTTGCGGCGGTCATGCTCGTGTCGCCGGCGGTCGTTTACGTCTACCGCAAGCATAGAGCCGTTCCCAAAGGAGGAACACAATGACGATGAATCACAACCATGGAAATGGCGACCGAGCGGCGCCCGCCGGCCTTCGAGCCTGGCTGTCCAGACACGGACTCGTCCTCGCTGGATTTGTTTTGATCGCGGGATACTTTCTGTGGGCCGAGCACAAAGCGCACATTTTGGCATTTTCCGCGTGGTTGCCGTGGTTGTTGCTTCTGTTGTGTCCGCTAATGCATCTCTTTATGCATCATGGACATGGTAGCCATGGAAGTAGCCACGAAGACGAGCGGGGAGACGAGAAATGACTGGGGAAGAACATTCTGCTTACGGACTCTGGTCTTTAGTCGTCATTAATTCGGCGATCTTCATTCTGTTCGCGTTCAGCTTTTTCAAGCCGCAGAGCAAACGAGACTGGCGGTCATTGGGCGCCTTTTCGGCCTTCATCATCGCCCTGTTTACTGAGATGTACGGTTACCCGCTGACTATCTATCTGTTTTCCGGTTGGCTTTCAGACGTTGCACCAGGGGTCGACATCTTTTCACACGATGCAGGGCATTTGCTTTCAACGGTGCTTGGTATAGATGGCAATCCGCATTTCGATGTTCTACACATCATCAGCAATATCCTGATCCTCGCCGGCTTTATCATTATTTCGGCGGGCTGGCGCGTACTGCACGCGGCACATCAGGAAGGTACAATGGCCCGAACTGGCCTCTACGCTCGGGTTCGCCATCCTCAGTATGCAGGATTTATGCTGGTGATGGTCGGCTTCCTCTTCCAGTGGCCGACCTTGCTGACCGTTATCATGTTCCCGATTCTGGTCTTTATGTACACACGCCTTGCAATTCGAGAGGAAGAAGTGACGCGGCGCCGTTTCCCGGACGAGTGGGACGAGTACGCAGCATCGGTGCCGAGATTCATTCCTCGATTGACGTCAACACATGAACCGGATCCGCTCTCGACTTCCGGGAGATAAATGGATGCTTACTTGCTTCTGCCGTGATGAATGAGGCGCACTATAACAAGACGGCGATGCACGAACCAAAACGATGGCGTTGCTTCGAGAAGGCCGAGATAAACTTCGAAGCCTACTTCAAACGCCTAAACAGTTGGGAATAGATCAGGCCCGAAGGACGTTTGGCCGCCGCTGAGACGACAGCCAGGTGCTATACAGGGCGATCGATCTCACGGCACCTAAGAGAAACATAGTTCTGGCGGCGTAAGATGGAATTGATTTGCACTGCAGCTGGGCGTGCTCCGGCGAGAGATGACACATGATTGTCGCATTTGTATCTATGCTGACAACGTTCTTGCTGTGCGCTTTTTTTCATTACGAGGTGCTCACGGGCATGAGCCGTTTTATCCCCGGTGAGGGACGCGTAGTGCGGCCTATCTTCCTTCTTATCATGGCTATCGTCGTTGTAGCGCATTTTGCTGAGATAGTGTTGTTCGCTATGACCTTTTACCTTTTGCAAGAGACTTGGGATATCGGACACATTGATGGTGAGTTCACGGGGATATTCTTCGATTACGTCTACTTTTCGGCTGTCACCTATACGTCTTTAGGGCTTGGCGATGTCTGGCCGCACGGCCCGCTTCGCTTGGTCACGTCTATCGAAGCTCTGACCGGGTTGATCCTGATCGGCTGGACCGTTTGGTTCAGTTATCCGATCGTCCGGCGAGGTTGCCGGCAAGGTCATCGGGGAGGCGTGTGATGCTCGTTTCGGGGTGCGATACGGCAAGCCAGATTGATAAGAGGTAATGATATGGCACACAACCACGTGGACCGATCCGCGCGTTATGCGAAGAACAGCCTGACGATGACCGGTGCCGTAGCGCTTGGTACCGGCGTAATGATTGGCGCCGGAATTTTTGCACTGACCGGGCAGGTAGCACAGATGGCAGGCGAATGGTTTCCCTTGGCGTTTATCGCTGCCGCCGTTGTCGTTGCCTTCAGCGCGTATTCCTACGTTAAGCTGTCCAATGCCTTTCCGTCTGCAGGCGGGATCGCGATGTTTCTGGAAAAGGCCTACGGCCCCGGCACCATGACGGCAGCCTGTGCGCTGCTTATGTATCTGTCGATGGTTATCAACGAAAGCCTCGTCGCACGCACCTTCGGTACATACGTCATGAGGCTATACGACGGCACGCCGCCGTCCTGGGCGGTGCCGACGCTCGGCGTCGGGCTACTGCTGTTTGCCTTCTTCGTCAATATCCTCGGCAACAAGATGATACAGACGTTGTCGTTCATCATGGCGTTCCTGAAAATCGGCGGGATCGCTGTGTTCGCCATTGCCGGACTGGCAGCGTCAGGCATGACCTTCGAGAGTGTTTCTGTCGATCCGGCGGATACTACCGTTGGCGGGTTTCTGGGGGCCGTCGCTCTCGGCATTCTCGCTTACAAAGGCTTCACGACCATCACTAACAGCGGCGGCGAGATCATCGATCCGCACCGCAGCGTCGGTCGTGCCATTATCATTGCCATCGCCATCTGCGTCGTGATCTACGTCCTGGTATCGCTGGCGGTCGGCGCCAACTTGTCACTCGCCGAAATCGTTTCTGCGCGAGATTACGCGCTGGCGGAGGCGGCGGAACCCGCGTTCGGCGATCTGGGTCTTTGGTTCACTGTGGCGTTCGCCATCGTTGCCACAGTGTCCGGCGTAATCGCCAGCGTGTTCGCAGTCTCACGCATGCTGGCCATGTTGACGGAAATGAAACTGGTACCACACAGCCACTTCGGCATGCCGGGCGACATTCAGAAGCACACGCTTGTCTACACCATCGTCATCGCCATGGTCCTGACGGTGTTCTTTGATCTGGGCCGTATCGCCGCGCTCGGTGCGATCTTCTACATAATCATGGATATCGCGGTGCACTGGGGCATCCTGCGTCACCTGCGGATTGAGATCGGCGCATCTGCCTGGGTGCTGGTGACGGCCATCGTTCTCGATGTTGCCGTGCTGGCGGCGCTGTTGATGATCAAAGCGGGAAGTGACATGACGCTCGTCTATGTGGCGACCGCTGGAATCGTGGTCGTCTTTTTCGGCGAGAGATTGTTCTTGAAACGCAGGCGGTAGGCTCAGCCTCCCGTTGCTGAAACCGGAGGTTCGTTGACGTGGATCAATGCAATTCGAGCGACGCCGTGTAAGGTTTGCCGATCCTCAATTCTCGAAGAAGGTGCGATGCCACGCGCCCGAAGTGGGCTTTCGGTCGGACGCCAATCGACGAACAGGAGGGATCCCATGTTGCGAATTAAGGAATATACCGGCCTTGAACACGCCGGTTACGGACTGCGGGATGTTCGGACTATCGCCGTACGCACACACGCTCAAAAGCACAGTTTCGTGTTTGGCTTGCTTGTCGGCGGGATTATGAGCATCGCGGATTGCATCCGGGGTGGCACGTGCCGATACCGGGCATGGGTATGATGACGAGAAAGAAGGATGCCGTGTCGAGCAAATGATCGAACCGCACAAGGGCCACAGCCACGACTTCGAGGTGATGGAGAAAATGTCGCCCGAGGAGATAGGGCGATTGATGCACGAAATGGAAGAGATCTGCCTTGTGATTCCGCCGATTGATAGCCATCGGGGCTGTGAATTATTCCTCAGCTAAGGCTGTGTCGTGTGCCACGAAGTGAACGGTGTTGGCGGCGCGAATTGTACCGGGATCCTCGAAGGGGTTGCAGGCGATCGTTTCGATCATGCCCTCAAGGCCTTTTTAAATTACCGCCATTCACGCCTTGCGGGAGTAAGGGGAAGGTAATCCGTATATGAGTTTCATGTTGCCGCCTCCATTGAAGAGAGATACATACCAGTAGGTACAATCAATTACAAATGCAGACCGTAACGGTTCTTCGGTGTCGGTGATGATGGTATGTGCTGTCGCGCAGATGCCTGGTTGTTTATGCGCCCGTGTCCGGCTTGACGGCATGTTCAAGCAGGACAAGCGCGCCACGGCTTGCTTGGCGAATCTTGGCGGAGTTGCCGTTGATCCGGCTGAGAGCGAAGCCGCCCTGTACGACGGCGACGATGGCCGTGGCGATATCCTTGGCCTTCATCGTGTCGTCCAGCCGTCCCGCTTGCTGCGCATCTATCAGAACGCGCTCGATCTCGTGCTCGACATGTTTAAAGTAACGCGCGATCGGGACCCGCAGGGATCCCTCCAGAACAGATTGTTCATTGGCCAAACGGCCGAGGCGGCAGCCGTTGACGCCGTCGCGTTTCACCTTGAGGTATGCCGTAATTTTGTCGATGGGATCCGCCTGCGAGGCAAGGACGGCATCGAACTCTTCGGTAAGCTCGCGTTCGATTTCCTCCAATGCGTACGCGCTCAGGTCGGCCTTCGTCTCGAAGTGGTGATACATGCTCCCCTGACCGGCACCGCTGGCCTTAAGCACCATGCGGGGGCTCATGGATTCGTATCCGACCTGCCACAAAAGGTTTTTTGCGGCTTCGACGATATCGTCCTTTTTTGAAACCATCGGAAAACTCCGCCAAACCCTCAAAGCTGTGCTGAGTATAATCGTACAGACTAGTTGTTACAAAGAAAGCAAAACCGGGGAGCGTTCGAATTGCTTAGCCGGCCTGGTCATATGGCGTGGTAAAGCCCGCCGTTCTTATCAAAGCTCAACGTTTTAATTTGCCCCCGTGGACGCGCCCCCCCAACGATACCCCGCAACACGCCCGCCCGAATACGGAAGGTAAATGACTTTCGAACGATCCGGCGGTGGATGACTTAACCATCGCCTTGCAGGATCGTGTATTACAAAGGAACTTCACTTCGGCCCGTCGGCAAGGGCGTCTCGCAGGAGTGAAGAAGAAAGCAGTCCATTTGCCAGTGCGCGGCTCCAGGCAGCGTGGCCGTTTTCGTTCAGATGACCGGCGCCCCGCTCGGCGCCGAACCCGTAATGGGGCCGGAGTGTGTTGCCGGGGATCGCGTCCTCGAGGAACGCGACGTCCAGTCTCGGTCCAGCGATCGCGTCAACTATTCGCGTGCGCACCCGGGCCAGGCCCGGCTCCCCGCCGAGGTCGCGGATGCAGGACGGAGTTGCACGGGTATGCAGATAGATGGCGATACGCCCGGAGATGTTCAGGCGCCGCAACGCATCGTCGAAAGCCACGCCGATGGCGCGGGCGACCCCCCAGGCATCGGATGCTTCATCTTCGCCCGCCAGGCGGGCCAGGGTCCGCCACATGCCGGTGCATCCTTCTTCCACGCTCAGCGGCGGTGCCACAGCCGCCGTGGCATGCATGTCATGGATGTCAGCGAAGTCCGCCAGCATCTTGTACAGGCGGAAATGATCCTTGAGCCACGATTTGATACGGAAGAGCGGACTCGACATGAGCGCCTCGTAGCGCTTCTGCGAGTCGTTGATGAGCTGGTACCGGCCATCTTCCCGCTTCGCCATGCGGATGGCCTCGCCGGCCCAGACCGTGCGGCCGCCGAAAAGATTTTCCAGTGAAAATACGCCGAGGACGTATGCGGGATGAAGCACCGGTGCCTTTTCCTGCAGACGCGCCAGCATGCGGGGCGGTGTGGCCCCAGGCATGGCCAGCGACGCAACGGATACTTCGATGCCGTGACGTGCCAGCGCGGCGGGCAGAAGGAAAGGAAAGCGGCGGCCCTCCGGGACCTGTTCTCCGGCGGCCATGCTGTTGCCGAGAAGTGCGATGAGCGGCCGGTCGGCGGGACGCGGCGGCAGGCTGGCTCCCGGCAGGCCATCGCTGTCGATGTAGGTCCAGGCCCGGTTCTCGCGGAAATTCAGGAGCTTGGCGCCGGGCAGGTAGTCCACGTCAGCGTGCGGACTTGGCCGCAGCGCCTGTGGCGAAACCAATGGCATGAAATGCCACAGGGGTGTTTCTGCGACCAGACGCAGATAGCCTTCGCCGATTGTCGCCGCGACGATCAGGCCGAATAACCATTGAGCAATAAGTTTGATACAGCGCATGTTCAGAACCGGAAATAGATGAAGGGGTTCAACCCCGTGAATTGCGGCATAAGATAGACAAAGACGATGAGCCCCCAGAGCGCGGCCTGAACCCAGGGGCGCTCGTAGGTTCTCAGCCGCAGCAGTATCGGCCGTGCATCCGCCGCGACGAGAGTCCGCCGTTCCAGCCAGTGCAGGGCCATCAGGGCTGCCAGGCCGGCCGCCGCCCCGCCGGCGTTGAACCACGGCTCGACCGACAGGAGCGGCGCGTTCAGGCCGGCCATCACCGCCAGATAGCTGCCGGCGGCCTCCAGGCTGTCGGCACGAAAGATCACCCAAAGTGCAAGCACGATGGCCATATGACCGCTCCAGGCCAAGGCTTTCGGAAATCGCAGGTGCTCACGCGTCAAGCGGTGGACGGCACAATACACCCCCCACATCACCCCCCACATAATGAACGTGACGTTTGCGCCGTGCCACAGGCCGGCGATCGCCATAACCACGACCAGCAGCCACACGCCTCTTTTGGCGCCCCCGAGCGGGATATAGAGGTAATCGCGAATCCAGGTGGAAAGCGTGATGTGCCAGCGGCGCCAGAAATCGGTTGGATTGGTGGTGAGATATGGCGCGATGAAATTCCGCGGCAGCTTGAGCCCGAACAGCAGCCCCATGCCGACCGCCATGTCGCTGTAGCCGGAAAAATCGAAATAAATCTGAAAGGCGAAAGCGCCGGCACCGATCCAGGCATCGACCAGAGATTGCGGTCCGATCTGGAACACCTGATCGACGAACCCGGCCAACGGATCTGCCAGGAAGCGCTTCTTGAACAGGCCCACCAGCACAAGCCCCAGTGCCACCAGCACAAGCCGCTGACGTGGAAGGGCCCCTTGAAAGAGCCGTTTCAACTGCGGCATCAGCTCGTGATAACGGACGATCGGGCCTGCGACGAGCTGCGGAAAGAACTTCACGAAAAGAGCGATTTGCGGTACGAACCGGACCGCGCCGGGCCGGGCTTGCGGCGTGTCCACCTGCCAGGCAATCAGTTGAAAGACATAGAACGAGATGCCCAGCGGCAGGCTATTGTCCGCGAACAGAGGGTGCCCCAGCACCAATGTCGCGTACTTGAAGCTGAAGAGGGCGCCCAGGGAAAAAACCGTGGCCAGGGTAATGCGCACCTTGCGCGCGAACGGTGACAGCCACAGTCCGATATTGACGGCAAGGACCGTTGTCACGATTGCCATATCGCGCCATCCGGCCCATGCGTAGACGACGATACTGGCGCCGAGCAGGATCCAGGCGCGCGCTCGCGCCGGCGCCCAGCGGAAGCTCAGGACGACGGCAACCAGGAATACCAGGAATTCGGGTTGATGGAAGGCCATCCTATGTGCTTCAGACGATCACGGTCGCCAGGCGCGGCGGCGGTCGAACGCGACCCGTAAATCGGCGGAACCTGCTGCACCTGCCACCATCTTCATATCCGCTCGCCCCAACCATCAATACAAGCATGAACTCCGATATCAGATTCTCCGGGCGCCGTCACGGCATGGGGCGTGCCCCAGCGATCCCCCTCCTGGTCCGCCGCAGGGCCGGGACTGCGTATAAGTACGGATACATTCATTCAATTGGATATGAGAGATTTACCCTGCGATTTTTTTTAATCGGGTCCCGGTCATGAAACATTACGACCTCTCCTCTCTCGTCGTTCTGGTTGCCGAACAGAATTCATTTCTGCGGCTGACGATCAAAAGTATTCTGCGCACCCTGAAGGTCGGGCAGATCATAGATGCAGGCCCGATCAACGAGGCCTGGAACGCTTTTCAGAACTCAAGCCCGGACGTGGTCATCATAGACTGGGGGCCAGGTTATGACGGGTTGCAGCTTCTGTGGCGGCTGCGTCATGACGCGGAAAGCCGGAACGTCTTCGTCCCGGTCATCATCACGACGTCGATGACGGAATACACCAACGTCGTCGTTGCCCGGGATTCCGGGACGACGGATTTTCTGGCCAAGCCGTATTCACCGAGGACGATTTATCAGCACTTGTGCAAGATAATCGAGACGAAAAAGAAATTTGTTAAAACCCAGGACTTTTTCGGTCCCGACAGACGCTCGCGCATGGTTGCGCCGGAACATAAAAAGCGTAAATGTGACGCTTAAGCTTGTATTGCGAACCGATTTCCGGCGTTGTGAACCATATTGGAGCGGCCAGGAGCAGGTATGGGAAAAATTCTAGTCGTCGACGATGAAGAACTGATCCGCGATATCCTGCGCCAGATTCTGCAGCAGGACGGGCATGAGGTCATCGAGGCCGGAGACGGCGACACGGCCATTAAAACGGCCCGCGATGTCCGCCCCGATCTGATTGTGCTGGATATGGTGATGCCGAAAATGACCGGCCTGGAGATCGCCCCGGTTCTGCGCTCGCACCCCGGCACCAAAAACATACCGATCATCGCCCTGACCGGATCAAGATCGCCGGAAACCACCGAAGACATTCACAATGCCGGGTGCGACCGCTATATCGCGAAACCGATCAATGCCGAACAAATTCTCGGCGCCGTTGCCAAGCTGCTCAACAAGTGATGCGGCCGCCGCCGGCGTTCATCTGCTCCGGCATTTCCGATAATAAGCATTCTCCCTTTTAAAACCGGCATCTGACGCCCTATCTTCGCCTTCCCTGCCGGCCTGCGGCGCAAACATTCCCGCATGGGGGTCCGATGAAATTCTGTAAGCTCCTCGTATCGATGGCCGTGGCGCTACTCGTCGTGTCGGTGCTGGCGTATTTCGGCGGCTTTGCCTGGTGGCTCGATCTGCCGGCGCACTTCCGACCGCACATTGTGATCGCGGGCACGGGCTTAGGTGTCCTTTTTGTGCTGCTGGGACAGCGCCGTTTCGCGGTGCTTTGCGCCGGCATCATTGTCCTCGCGGGGGCGCCGTTGCTGCGCGACATCCCGTTCGAGACGGCCCCGGCCGGCGATCCGGATCTCCGCATCCTGAGTTGGAATGTGTTTTACCGCTCATCCGACCCCGGGGCCGGTGTCGCCATGCTCAAGGCGCGCAATGCCGACGTTCTCATACTGTCCGAGACGGCCCCCGGCTGGCGGCGTCACATGAAGGCGCTCGACGAGCTGTATCCCTATCAAATGCACGACGATACCTGCGACGATGTCGGCTGCCAGGTGTCTTTGCTGTCGAAACGCCCGTGGCGCAGTGTGAAAACGCAGAAGTTCTTCGATCACACGCCGCCGGTGATCTGGGCCGCGTTCGACGGGATCGACGGCGGCCCGCCGTTTCACATCGTCGCCGTGCATATCAGAAAAGCAGTGTCGGCCGACGGCGCCATGCGCCAGAACAAACAGGTGGCGGCACTGGGCAAGATGATCCGTAGCCTTGACGGCGCGGTAATCATGGCCGGCGATATGAACGCCGCGCCGTCGTCAGCCGCTTTCCGGCGGCTTGTCGCGGCGACGGGGCTGCACAACAGGCAAACCGGGCTGCGCGCGACGTGGCCTATGGAAATCGGCCCGTTCGGCATTTCCATCGATCATTTCTTCACGCGCGGGCCGCTCGGCGTTTCAGTCGAACGCCTCGGCAGTTTCAATTCCGATCACATGGCGCTGGAAGCCGGCATTTCCTTTAAGTAAAACCGAAGCCACGCGCCTTGAGCGCGGCCCTGAGGCCGTCGCGGGGCCGGGCCGAGAACTTGGCGTCGACCTCGTCGGTCCATGACGCCGCGGTCGTTGCCTTGCCGATGTCGTCATAGTGCGCCTTCAACTGGGCGTCATAGGGGTCGAGCGCGGCAAGCGAGGCCTCGGCATCATAGCGCTCGCGATGCACGATGCCGCTCTGCGGCATGCGGGGCTTCTGCTTCGGCGCTTCGTCGGGGAAGCCGAGACACATGCCGAACACCGCATAGACCCGCTTCGGGAGATTGAGGATTTCTGCGATTTCCTCGGGCTTGTTGCGCATGGCGCCGATCATGACGCCCTGAATGCCCAGCGATTCGGCGGAAACATACGCCGCCATGCCGACCAGTGCCGCATCGATGGTCGCGACCAGTCCGAGTTCAAGATTGTTGTCGTCGGCGCTATGTCCGTGCCGCTGAAACGCCGCCTCGATCCGTGTCAGGTCGGCCAGAAACGCCAGAAAAACCGGGCACGCGACAATATGCTTCTGATTGCCGCACGGCACCGCGATGCGCTCCTTGATCGCCGGGTCGCGCACCACGACGACGCTGTAGGCCTGGATATTCGATGATGTCGGCGCCCTGAGCGCGGCCCCCAGAATGGCGTCGACATGGGCGTCCGTGACAGCGGTGTCCGAATATTTTCGGATGCTGCGCCGCTGTAACAGTACATTGATGGTTTCGCTGTCGATGCCGGAAGAAAAGATGCCGGGGCTCATAGGGGCAGGTTCCTTGATAATGTGTCTTATATCAGCCAATCATGCCCGCAGCGGCAAACGGTTTGCAATGCAGCATACATATTCATAAAATATATAATGTAATAATAAAATAAAGGCGGTCAGCTCAATTGATTTGAATCAATGTCGGTAATTTCGGTTATAAATAGTGTTCTGCTAGGCGGCGTCCGTCGGGCGTTGTCTCTTGTGTGCAAGACGGGGTTGAGACAATGAATCTTTTGACCATTCTACCGCTCGCGATCGGCGCGTTGCTCGGGCTTTATCTGTCCGCCGGCGCCGTCGATACGACGATATATCTGCATGGTATGCTGCTGACGGTGTTCTGTATCGTCGGGGTTTTTCTGGTTATCAAATCCAACGGCAATACCGGGGGGCCTGCAAATCCGAATTCGGCGATCAATTATAACGATGGTGTCATCAGGGCGGGGTTGATCGCAACTACGTTCTGGGGGGTGGTCGGTTTTCTGGTCGGGCTTGTGATTGCATCGCAGTTGGCCTTCCCGGTGCTCAATCTCGATCTGCCATGGACGAATTTCGGCCGGCTTCGGCCACTGCACACGTCGGCGGTGATTTTCGCGTTCGGCGGCAATGCCCTGATTATGACGTCGTTCTATGTCGTGCAGCGCACCTGTCAGGCGCGACTCGCCGGCGGTTATGCGCCGTGGTTCGTGTTCTGGGGCTACCAGCTGGTGATCGTGCTGGCTGCCACCGGGTATGTCTTCGGTGTCACGCAAGGCAAGGAATACGCGGAACCCGAATGGTACGTCGATCTGTGGCTGACCATTGTCTGGGTGGTTTACCTGCTGGTCTTCCTCGGCACGCTGTGGAAGCGCAAGGAACCTCACATCTATGTCGCCAACTGGTTCTATCTGGCCTTCATCGTGACCATCGCGATGCTGCACATCGTCAACAACTTGGCGCTGCCTGTCAGCTGGTTCGGCTCCAAATCCTATCCTGTCTTCGCCGGCGTTCAGGACGCCCTGACGCAATGGTGGTACGGGCATAACGCCGTCGGCTTCTTCCTGACGGCCGGCTTCCTCGGCATCATGTACTATTTCGTGCCGAAACAGGCCAACCGCCCGGTCTATTCCTACCGCCTGTCGATCGTGCACTTCTGGTCGCTGATCTTCCTCTATATCTGGGCCGGTCCGCATCACCTGCATTATACGGCGCTGCCCGACTGGGCGCAGACCTTGGGCATGACCTTCTCGATCATGCTGTGGATGCCAAGCTGGGGTGGCATGATCAACGGCCTGATGACGCTTTCGGGCGCCTGGGACAAGCTGCGCACTGACCCGATCTTGCGCATGATGGCGATTTCCGTCGCCTTCTACGGGATGTCTACCTTCGAAGGGCCGCTGATGAGCATCAAGGCGGTGAATTCGCTGAGCCACTACACCGACTGGACCATCGGCCACGTGCACTCCGGTGCACTCGGCTGGGTCGGCATGGTCAGCTTCGGCGCGATCTACTTCCTCGCACCGGTCATGTTCAACCGCGAAAAGCTCTACTCGCTGCGCCTTGTCTCGGCCCACTTCTGGCTGGCGACGCTGGGGATCGCATTGTATGCGGCGGCGATGTGGGTCAGCGGTATCCTGCAGGGTCTGATGTGGCGGTCGTACGACTCGCTCGGCTTCCTCGAATATTCCTTCGCGGAAACCGTCGAGGCGATGCATCCGTTCTATGTTATCCGTGTCCTCGGTGGTGCCCTCTATGTTGCGGGTGCGCTGATCATGGCCTGGAACGTCTTCATGACGGCCAGAGGTAACGTGCGGACGGAAAAACCCTATGTCGATGCGCTTGCGCATACGGCCAGCGCGTAAAGGAGATCGAAAATGTTCGACCACGGTAAAATTGAACGCAATTCGATCCTTCTTGTGATCGGTATCCTTGTCGTCGTCTCCATCGGCGGCATTATCGAAATCGCGCCCCTGTTCTATCTGGAAAGCACGATCGAAAAGGTGAAGGGCGTCAGGCCTTACACCCCGCTCGAGCTTGCCGGGCGCAACATCTATATCCGTGAGGGTTGCTATAACTGTCACAGCCAGATGGTGCGTCCGTTCAGGGACGAGCTTGAACGTTACGGCCACTACTCGCTGGCCGCCGAGAGCATGTACGACCATCCGTTCCAGTGGGGCTCGAAGCGGACCGGTCCCGACCTTGCCCGGGTTGGCGGCAAGTATTCCGACGAATGGCATCGCACGCACCTTGAAGATCCGCGTGCCCTGGTGCCGGAAAGCGTGATGCCCGGTTATCCGTTCCTGATCGAGAACAAGGTCCGCAGCATCGACATTGCGGACCACCTGAAAGCCAACGCCGCCATCGGCGTGCCGTACAGCACGGAAATGATCGAAGTTGCCAAGGCGGACATGTTCGCCCAGGTCGATCCCGACAGTGACGGCGCCGACGGGGTGACGGAACGCTATCCGGGGGCGATCGTCCGTGATTTCGACGGCCGTCCAGGCGAACCAAGCGAGCTCGACGCCCTGATCGCCTACCTGCAAGTACTCGGCACGATGGTCGATTTCTCGTCCTATAACGCCGACGAAAACCTGCGCTGAGGAGAACCATCATGGAATACAAGACACTTGCCGAGTTCGCCCAGACGTGGGGCCTGGTCTACATGGTGGTGCTGTTTGCCGGTGTACTGATCTATGCGCTCCGGCCCGGCGCCAAGAAGACCTTTGATCGTGCGGCGCAAATTCCGCTCAAGGAGGATTGAGAGATGGCCGATAAACACGTTGATGAAATCTCCGGCATCGAAACGACCGGACACGAGTGGGACGGCATCCGCGAGTTGGACAATCCGTTGCCGCGATGGTGGTTGTGGATCTTCTATGCCTGCGTCATCTGGTCGGCCGGGTATTATATTGCCTATCCGGCGATCCCTCTGGTTTCCAGCTACACCAAGGGCATGCTGGGCTACAGCTCGCGTGCCGAGGTGATGAAGGACGTCGCCGCTGCGCACGATGCCCAGGCATCGCAGCGTCAGGCAATTGCTTCGGCATCGCTGGAAGAAATCCGCACCCAGCCGGCGCTTCTGGAATTCGCCCTGGCCGGCGGCAAATCGGCGTTTAACGTCAATTGTTCGCAGTGCCATGGTTCAGGGGCGCAGGGAGCCGCCGGTTACCCGAACCTGAACGATGACGAATGGTTGTGGGGCGGTTCGCTGGATGCAATCCACACGACCATCACCAACGGTGCGCGCAACACGCAAAGCGACGATGCCCGCCAGTCGCAAATGCCGGCGTTCGTCAAAGATGAAATCCTGACAGCCGAACAGGCCGGTCAGGTGGCGGAGTATGTGTTGTCCCTGTCGGGCAATTCGACCGATGCCGCCGCCGTCGCTGCGGGCCAGCCGTTGTTCGAGGACAACTGTGTTGCCTGCCATGGTGAAGGCGGGGTCGGCATGGCGGAGCTTGGTGCGCCGCCCCTCAATAACAACATTTGGCTCTATGGCGGCGACAAGCAGACGATTGTGGAAACGATCTCGAACAGCCGCAGCGGCGTGATGCCGGCATGGGGTAAAATCCTCGATGACGTGACTGTGAAACAGCTCACGGTCTATGTTCACTCACTGGGTGGCGGGCAATAGCACGAAAGCCTGCCATCCCGTCGATAAGTCATCCCCGCTTTTGCGGGGATGACGGTTTATGGCACACTGTTGAAGGCAGGAAAGAATGAATAGCGTGAGCGACGCCGCAAAGAATGATAATGCCACTGTTGATGATATCACACGACACGACGTCGAGGCGGTCAACAAGAGCGAGCATCGCTCGCTCTATCAAAAGCGCGTCAAGATACACCCGAAGCGCGTCTCGGGCATGTTTCGAAAGCTCAAGTGGTGGATCATGGCGCTCACGCTCGGCGTTTATTACATCACGCCCTGGCTGCGCTGGGACCGGGGTCCCGGTTCGCCGGACCAGGCGGTACTGATCGATTTTCCCGGCCGCCGTTTTTATTTCTTCTTCATCGAGATTTGGCCCCAGGAAGTCTATTACTTCGCCGGTTTGCTGATTATGGCCGCAGTCGGGCTGTTTCTGATTACCAGTGTCGTCGGCCGGGCATGGTGCGGCTATGCCTGCCCGCAGACGGTCTGGACCGACCTGTTCATCTGGGTTGAACGTCTCGTCGAAGGCGACCGTGCCGCGCGTATCCGCCTCGACAAAGCGCCGATGTCCGTCTCGAAAGCCGTAAAGCGGGTCGCCAAGCATACGATCTGGCTGTTGATATCCGTGGCCACGGGGGGCGCGTGGATATTCTATTTCGCCGATGCGCCGACCCTGGCGGAAGATTTCATCCTCCTCGATGCGCAACCGGTCGCCTACATCACGGTCGCGGTACTCGCGTTCACCACGTACTCGCTGGGCGGGCTGATGCGCGAACAGGTATGCACATACATGTGCCCATGGCCGCGTATTCAGGCGGCTATGATGGATGAGCATTCTCTGACCGTGACCTACAAGGCGGACCGGGGTGAGCCCCGCATGGCCTACAAGAAAGGCGAGAGCTTCGATAGCCGCGGCGATTGCGTTGATTGCAATGCCTGTGTCGCAGCGTGCCCGATGGGTATCGATATTCGCGACGGCCAGCAGCTCGAATGCATCACCTGTGCACTGTGTATCGATGCTTGTGATGACGTCATGTCGAGAATCGGCCGCCCGCGGGGCCTCATCGATTACGATTCGGTCGCCGCCATGAACGGTCGTATCAGCGGCGAGAAGGTCAAGCTGAAGCCGATCCGTTTCCGCTCGGTCGCCTACTTCTGTCTATGGGCGGCGATCGGCCTGTTCATGCTGCTGGTCTTCGTCGGCCGGACGGAGCTGGATATCAATGTGTTACGTGACCGCAATCCGATTTACACCAAGCTCAAGGACGGCTCGATTCAAAACGCCTATACATTTAAGATCCTCAACAAGGCGCGCATCGAACGTTCGGTGTTCCTCGAAATCACCGAGCCTGAGGGTGCGTTGATGCGTGTTGTCGGCGGTGCCGACAACGAACCGGCATTGACCGAACTGTTCGAGCTGAACCCCGACACGTTGCAGAGCTTCCGCCTGTTCGTGCAGATGCCGCCGAACCTGATCGAGGGCGAAGCGACGGACATCACGTTCCGGCTGCGCGATATGTCCAACGGCGAAACGGCAACGTATGATAGTGTCTTCAGGGCCCCGGAGAGATGAGCACATTGACCATGAATGCTAAGCCGCCACGCCAGATCACCGGACGCATGGTGTTGTTCGGTTTCATTGCGTTCTTCGGCGTGATCGCCGCCGTCAACGGCGTCTTCATGTATCTGGCGCTTTCCACGTGGCCAGGCTTGACGACCGAGGACGCCTATAAAAAAGGGGTTGCTTACAACCAGACGCTGGACGCGGCCAAGGCACAGCTTGCACTCGGCTGGCACAGCGCGGTGACGCTCGACGTCACCGGTAAATTGGTCGTCTCGATGACCGGCCGGGACGGCGCGCCGCTCACCGGTGCCGCCGTGGAGGCATCCCTGTCGCGGCCGCTCGGCGATGAAACGATCGCTAAGATGACACTGTCGGAAACTGCGCCCGGGCAATACGCCGCATCGTTCGCGGCGCCGCAGCCGGGCCGCTGGAAAGCCGATATCTCGGTACGCCGTGACGACAACACATACCAGATGCGCCACGAGGTGATGGTGAAGTAATGAACGTCGTCAAACCAGCGATCAACATCTCGCCGCCGGTCGATGCCGGTGGTGCCGATTGCTGCGATGCCGGTGCGCTGGCCAGCTTCACGACCGCCGCGACGGGGCCCAACCCGGTCGACGAAAGCACACTTGCGCTGCGTGACCCGTCAACCTTTGTGATGGCCGCGGGCGATGGACAATCGTCGCTGAACCTGTTGGTCGAAAACCTTCACTGCGCGGCCTGCATCGGCAAGATCGAAGGCCGCCTGAATGCCACCCCCGGCGTCGTCCAGTCCCGCGTCAACATGAGCACGCGGCGGCTGAACGTGACCTGGCGGGATGGCGAAGCCGATCCGGCCGAGCTGATGCGCGCGGTGCAGGCACTGGGCTATCCGGTCACGCCGTTTGATCCGTCCGAACTCGCCGGAGTTGAAAACCGCGAAGGCAAACGTTTGTTGTCGGCGATGGCGGTCGCCGGTTTCGCCGCCGCCAATGTGATGCTGCTGTCGGTTTCCGTATGGTCCGGCCATGCCGGCGGCATGGGCGAGGGGACGCGGACCCTGTTTCACTGGATTTCCGCGCTGATCGCCCTTCCGGCCGTGGTCTATGCCGGGCAGCCGTTCTTCAAAAGCGCGCTGGCGGCGCTGCGTTCTGGCGGTCTCAACATGGATGTGCCGATCAGCCTGGCCGTCGTGCTGGCTGCCGGGATGAGCCTGTATCAGACCATCGAAGGCGCGGAACACGCCTATTTCGACGCCTCGGTGTCGTTGCTGTTTTTCCTGCTGATCGGCCGCTATCTGGACCACCGGGCCAGGGCCAAGGCGCGCTCTGCGGCGACGCACCTGCTCGGCCTGCAGGCGCGTGCGGCTACCGTCGTCGACAATGACGGCTGCCAGCACGCGGTGCGGATCGCCGATATTGAAAAGGGCATGACCGTGCTCGTCGCCGCCGGCGAGCGTATTCCCGTCGACGGCACGGTGATCGACGGCCGCTCGGACGTCGACACGCAGTTGCTCAGCGGCGAAACTCTGCCCAAGCTTGCGGTGCCGGGGGAGCGGGTTTTCGCCGGCACTCTCAATCTGACGGCGCCGCTCCGTATTAGCACCTCGGCGCTGGCCGACGCCACGCTGCTGTCGGAAATCGTCAAGCTGATGGAGCTGGCCGAACAGGGCCGCGCCCGCTACGTGCGGCTTGCCGACCGGGTGGCGCGGTACTATGCGCCGACTGTGCATATCCTTTCCGCCGCCACGTTTGCCGGCTGGCTGGTCTTTACCGATGCCGGTTGGCAGGCGTCGCTGATGGCAGCGATTGCGGTGCTGATCATCACCTGTCCGTGCGCGCTCGGGCTGGCGGTGCCGGCGGTCCAGGTGGTGGCGTCGTCGCGGTTGCTGCGTGCCGGCGTACTCGTCAAAGCCGCCGATGCGCTGGAAAGACTGAGCGATATCGATACCGTGGTCTTCGACAAGACCGGGACCCTGACGCTGGGGCACCCGGAACTGATCGGCGGGACGTACGACACGGCGCAGCTATCCCTGGCGGCGGCATTGGCGCAGCACAGCCGTCACCCGCTTTCAAAAGCGCTTTGCGCCGCCGCGCCGGCCTCGGACGGCGCGATCAGTGACGTCCGCGAAGAGCCGGGATACGGCCTCGAAGGCATGCACGACGGCCGCAGGCTGCGCCTCGGTAGCGGCGCCTGGTGCGGTGTGGACGGCCCCGCAGGTGATCAGGACGGCACGGAAATCTGTTTTGCCATCGACGGCAAACGCGTCGCGGTCTTCCGCTTCGAAGATACGCTTCGCCCGGACGCCCGGGAGGTCATCGCCGAGCTTGCAAAGATGGGACTCGGCATCGAGCTGCTTTCCGGCGACACCCCGCACGCCGTGGCGCATGCCGCGTCGGCGCTCGGCATCGATGCCTGGAAAGCCGGATGCCTGCCCGCCGACAAGACGGCCCGGCTCGAAGAACTGGCCCGTGACGGTCGCCGCGTGCTGATGGTTGGCGACGGTCTGAACGATGCGCCGTCGCTGGTCTCGGCACATGTGTCGATGTCGCCCGCCAGCGCCGCCGATGTCAGCCAGACGGCGGCCGATCTGCTGTTCCAGGGCGCACGGTTGGGCCCGGTGGTGACGGCAATCCGCGTCGCGCGATCGTCGACACGGCTGGTCAAACAGAACTTTGCCTTGGCCTTTGCCTACAATACCATTGCCGTGCCGCTGGCGGTGGCCGGTCTGGCGACGCCGCTGGTGGCGGCGGTGGCGATGTCGTCAAGTTCGATCGTGGTGACGCTGAACGCACTCCGGCTTAGGTGGATTGGATAAGAGCGGACGATGGAAATTCTCGTATACCTGATCCCGATAGCGTTGTTCCTCGGCCTTGTAGGGCTGGGCGCTTTTCTGTGGTGCCTGAAATCGGGGCAGTTCGAAGACCTCGACGGCGCGGCCGAGCGAATCCTGCTGGACGACGAGGAAGTCTCGCCGGACGACGCTAAAACGGCGGCCTGAGCGGCGGACGGGGACACACATGCTGTCGGTGCTGAAGAAGATATTCAAGGTTCTCGATGACGCGTCGAAGCGTGCCGAGACCAAGTGCGAACATTGCGGCCATATCATGAAAGGCCCGCACACCATGTGCGAGAAGTGCAATACCCCGGTGTTTCCGTCCAGGGAATGACGGCGCCGAGCGACAGCGCCTTTCCCGTCCCGTGCATAAATTCCGAAACAGTTGATAGTGCGCTCTTGCGCCGGGCGCACGCTGCGATAGGATGCGTCTTTGTGCAGCGCACCAATCACGATGGATTTTTCAAGGCGGCAACTTCATGGATCTGACATTCGGCGGTATTTTGCTTCTCGGGCTGGTGATCGGGCTTCAGCACGCGCTGGAGGCCGACCATGTGGCCGCCGTGTCGTCGATTGCCACGGGCGAGACATCGATGCGCCGGATCGTCATGCATGGGGCGCTCTGGGGCCTCGGGCATACCCTCACGCTGGGCATTGTCGCCGGGACGGCAATCTATCTCGGCGCGGCCATCAACGATGCCGTTGCCGGGTGGCTGGAATTTGCGGTCGGCATCATGCTTCTCGGGCTCGGCGGGCAGGTCGTCTGGCGTCTGATCCGAGAACGCGTGCACTTTCATCTGCACCGCCATCAGGACGGGACGGTACACCTGCATGCGCACTCGCACGCCGGTGAGGCCGTGCCGCATAAACAAAACGCGCACGCGCACGAACATCCGGAAGGCATGCCGTGGCGTACGCTTCTGGTCGGATTGATGCACGGCATGGCCGGTTCGGCGGCGCTGGTCGTCCTGACTGCGAGCGCTGTCAGCGATCCGCTGGCCGGGATCGGCTACGTGGTTCTGTTCGGCATCGGTTCGATCTGCGGTATGGCGGCATTGTCGATGGTTATTGCCGTGCCGCTCGGTTTCACGGCGCGCTCCCTGACCTGGGCCAACCGTACCCTGCAAGGGGGCATCGGTGCGGCGACGGCGGTGCTGGGCCTCGTCGTCATGTACGATACGCAGATCCGGCAGTTGTTCTTCGGCTGAGTCAGACGTTACTGCCCGCCTGTTAACCCGTTCATAACGCCCCTCTGTCATAAAGCGGCATGGCCCGTAAAAAGACCCGAAACGGCAAGCGCAAGACACCCGCCGTGCCGCTATGGCGGCGCCTCGGCAAGTGGCTTGCGACGCTTGCCGTGTGGGGGCTGATCGGCACGCTGTTCGTCGCCGGGTGGATCTACACCGACCTGCCCGATGTCGAAGACAGCCTCGCGCCGTCACGGCGTCCGACGGTCTGGGTGCTGGCTGCGGACGGTTCGGAACTGGCCGCCGTCGGCGATCTGTATGGCATCCCGGTGCGCCTGAAGGACTTGCCGCCGGCTTTGCCGCAGGCCGTTCTGGCGACCGAGGACCGCCGCTTTTACGCGCACTTCGGGGTTGATGTGATCGGACTGGCGCGCGCCATGTTCGCCAATGTCCGTGCCGGGCGGATCGTCCAGGGCGGCAGCACCATCACCCAGCAGGTGGCGAAGAACCTGTTTCTCAGCCCGGAACGCACCTACAAGCGCAAGCTGCAGGAAGTGATGCTGGCGCTGTGGCTGGAGAACCGCTTTTCCAAGGACCAGATTCTCGAACTGTATTTGAACCGGGTCTATCTGGGCTCGGGGACTTATGGGGTCGATGCGGCGGCCCGGAAATATTTCGGCCGGCCGGCCTCGGCGCTCAATATCTGGCAATCGGCGATGCTGGCGGGACTTTTGAAGGCGCCGAGCCGTTATAATCCGCACAGCGACGATGCGCGCGCTGTCAGCCGTACCAAGGTGGTCCTCGCCAACATGGTGGCGGCAGGCTATCTGAGCGAGGATCAGGCAAGCAAGGCGCGCGCCACTTCGAGCCGCGGCACCACGTCCAGACCCGGCCGCGCCGCACCTTATTTCGTCGACTGGGTCCTCGATCAGGTGCAGGATTATATCGGCGGACGCGACCGCGACCTGATCGTCAAGACGACTCTGGACCGGCGTCATCAGACGTCGGCGGAAAGCGCGCTCAGAAGTGTGCTGGCGAAATCCGGCAAGTCCCGTAACATCGGCGATGGGGCGGTCCTTGTGATGACGCCGCTTGGCGCCGTCAAAGCCATGGTCGGCGGCAGCAATTATGCCGCGACCCAGTTCAACCGGGCAACGCAGGCGCGCCGCCAGCCCGGCTCCGCCTTCAAGCCGTTCGTCTATCTGGCCGGGCTCAAGTCGGGCCTGCGTGAAGGCGACATCATCGAGGATGCGCCGGTCCGTATCGGCAACTGGCAACCCAGCAACTTCAACGGCAAGTTCGCCGGACCGGTCACGGTTTCCGATGCGCTGGCGAATTCGATCAATACGGTGGCTGTGCGTGTCGCCATGCAGGCAGGGGTCGGCCGGGTCGCGGATACCGCGCGCGCGGTCGGGATCGACCCGGGCGAGAAACCCGATGCCTCGATCGCGCTCGGCACCGTCGAGACGACGCTTTTGGAACTGGTCAGCGCCTATGCGCCGTTCGCCAACGGTGGCAACGGGGTGCTGCCCTACGGGATCGAGGAAATCCGCGATGGCGGCGGCGAAGTGCTGTACAGACGCAGCGGCTCCGGTCCCGGCGAGGTCGTGCCCGCCAATCTGGTCGCCCCGATGAACCGTATGCTGCACCGAGTGATCACGGAAGGTACCGGCAAGGCCGCCGGTTTCGGGCGCGATGCGGCCGGCAAGACCGGGACCTCACAGAATTACCGCGATGCCTGGTTCATCGGCTACAGCGCCGATTACATCGCCGGCGTGTGGCTCGGCAATGATGACGGTGCGGCGATGAAGCGCGTCACGGGCGGCAGTTTCCCGGCCCGGATCTGGCGCGACGTGATGACCGCCGCGCACCAGGGATTGCCGGCGCGCGACCTGCCCAGGCCGTCCGATGACCGGGGCTTCTTTGCGCGGCTGTTCGGGACGATCGAGGATGCCAAGCACGAAGCAGGCAAGATCCTCGACAACGCAAAGCCGAAATCTAACCCGAAAAACGAGCTGCCGATGGGGGTTTCCGACAGAAACTGAGCCGGTCTATTTGCCGTTCTTGTTGAGACGCTCGATGGTCGCGGTGGTCGAGAAGCCGTCCTTCAAGTCGGCGAGGACGACGGTGCCGCCCCAGCCTGTGACCAGCTCGGCGCCGACCACCTGCTCGACGGTGTAATCCGCGCCCTTGATTAGAACGTCGGGGTGCAGGCGCTCGATCAGTTCGAACGGCGTATCCTCGGCAAAGATGACGACGAGATCGACCGACGCCAGCGAGGCCAGCACGGTGCTGCGGGCGGCTTCGTTCTGTACCGGACGGTCTTCGCCTTTCAATCGCTTCACGGAGGCGTCCGAGTTCAGCCCGACAATCAGCCGGTCGCACGCGGCGCGCGCCTGTGCCAGCAACGATACGTGCCCTGGATGCAAAAGATCGAAGCAGCCGTTGGTGAAGCCGATCTTTAGGCCCTGACGCTGCCAGCGCTGTATGCGCTCTCCTGCCTGGGTGTCGGTCAGAACCTTGGCCTCGGCGTCCGACAGATCCTGGTGATGCAGCGCCGCAATGAGCTCGGCGGCATGACAGACGGCGGTGCCGACCTTGGCGACGACGATGCCGGCGGCGGTATTGGCGACGCAGGCGGCGGTTTTCGTGTCCGCCCCCGACGCGATCATCGCGGCGACGGCGGCAACCACGGTATCGCCGGCGCCCGATACGTCGAACACTTCACGGCTTTCAGCCGCCAGATGATGCGCCGTGCCGTCATTCGATATCAGCGACATGCCGTCGGCGCTGCGTGTCACCAGCATGCCGCCCAGCCCGTGCCGTTCAATCAGCTCCATGGCGGCGGTGCAGATCGCGTCCGAATCCGGCGCGACTTTCTTGGCCGCCTGTTCAAGTTCCTTGCGGTTCGGCGTGATCAGATCGGCACCGTGATAGCGCTCGTAGCCGTCGCCCTTGGGATCGACGATCACCGGGACACCGGCGGCATGGGCGGCGTCGATGATGGCGTGCGCGCGGCCGTCGGCGAGCACGCCCTTGTCGTAATCCGACAGCACCACGGCGCCATACCCGGCGATGTCGCCGGTCGCGGCGGCCAGCATTTCGGCGGCGGTTGCAGGGCTGATGGTCTGATCGCCTTCCCAGTCGGCCCGCAGCATCTGCTGGTTGCCGGCCAGATAGCGGACCTTGATCGTGGTCGCGCGTGCCGGGTCGACATGCAGGCAGGTATCGATCAGCGGGTCGGCGGAAAAGGCGTCGGCGAGTTCCAGGCCCGCCGCATCGTCGCCGCAGACGGCAATGAAGGTAACATGTGCGCCGAGCGCGGCGAGGTTGCGGACGACGTTGCCAGCGCCGCCGGGCATGCTCGTTTCGGACGTGACGCGGAGCACCGGGATCGGCGCTTCCGGCGAAATCCGCTCCACCGAGCCGTTGACGAAGCGGTCCAGCATGGCGTCGCCGACGACGAGAACGCGCGCACGCTCGATATTTTCGACCAGCGGGATCAGGCGCGAACGGTCCATGCTCAAACCAGCCCCAGTTCGATTTCGAGCGCGCCGCAGAGCATTTGCCCGAGCGTGATGTGCATTTCCTGAATCCGCGCCGTGGTGGCGCTGGGGACGATGATCAGTGGATCGGCGATGCCTTTGAGCCGTCCGCCGTCCTTGCCGCTCAGTGCGGCCGGGACGATGTCCATGGCCTGCGCCGCCTTCAGTGCGCGGATCACGTTCTCGGAATTTCCCGACGTGGTGATGCCGATGGCGACGTCGCCGGGTTTGCCGAGGGCCTCGATCTGGCGGGCGAAGATGTTTTCGAAGCCGAGATCGTTGCCGCCCGCCGTCAGCGCCGAGGTGTCGGTGGTGAGTGCAATGGCGGCGATCGGTGCACGGTCGGTCTTGTAGCGGATCGTCAGTTCCGTCGCCAGATGCTGGCAGTCGGCGGCACTGCCGCCGTTGCCGAAGAAGATGATCTTGCCGCCGTGTCTGACGCTTTCGGCACAGCGTTCCAGCAGGACGGCGAAATCCGCCGCACAGGCATCGCGGGTCTTTTGCGCGACATCCGCGTGCTCATCGAATTCGGCGTTGAAGAAGGCGTTTATATCCATGCGTCGTTCTAACTTATAAATCCATGCGGTTGCCAGTCCGGAGACTTTCCAGGACGGCGATGGTGGCTTGCGATGTTTCGATCAGCTCCGCCGGGTCGATCGGCGCGCTAGTGCCGGCCGTGACACTTTTGACGAAGGCCGCGAGTTGCTGCTTGTGGCCCTTGTCCTGGGTGGCGGTGGTGGTTTTGAAGCTGCCGTCGGCGGCCAGCGAGAGGCGGCGGAAATCGTCCAGCGTGGCGGCCCGTCCGCCGGCAAACACTTCGATCTGTTCTTTCGACAACGCCGTGTCGCCGAGCGCGGTGTAGACCACGGACGCCACCGAGCCGTCGGCAAAGCGCAAATCGGCAATGACATTGTCGCCCGTGCCGCCGGGCGCGGTTGCGGCCTCGGCACGGACGCTGGCGATGGCGGAGCCGGCCAGATGCCGCGCCAGATCGATGAAGTGGCACATTTCGCCGAGCACGCGCCCGCCACCCTCGTCGGCGGTTTGCGTCCAGTGCCCCCCTTCGATGGCGCCACCGTTGACGCGGATCGTGATGACGCGCGGCCCCTGGGTGTTTTCGAAGTGCGTCCGTATCTCGGAAATCTGCGGAGCGAAACGGCGGTTGAAGCCGACATGCAGGACGCCGTCGCTGCGGTTAAGAGCGTCGATGACCGTGTTGAGCTGATCGAGATCGAGCGCCAGCGGTTTTTCGACGAAGACCGATTTGCCTGCCAAAAGCGCGTTCGCGGCAAGACCGGCATGGCTGTCGTGGCGTGTCGCGATGATCACGGTGTTGATGTCAGGATCGTCGAAAACCGCGGCGTCATCCGTGGCGGCGTTTTCGAAGTCCTGCTGTTGGGCACCATGTTCCGCCGTCGCGCCCCGGGTCGTCACCAGGGTCTTGAAACGCACCCCGGGAATGGCCTTGAGGCCCGGCAGCAGAACGGCACGGGCGAAGTTGCCGGCGCCGATGACGCCGAGCACGCAATCACCGCTGCGCCCGCTTTCGCTGCGCGTCGCCAGCAGCGTTTTCGCGGGGGTGTCCGCTTCGGGATAATTCAGCACGACCCCGAGATGCCGCACCGCGCCGCTGGTGACGAGGGCATAAGCGTCCTCGGCATCATCGAGGCTGAAGCGATGTGTGGTTAGCAACGACACATCGAGCCGATGCGCCAGGTCCGGCTGCATCAGGCGCAGCGTTTCGCCGAGGTTTTCGGTTTCCGTCCAGCGCACCCAGCCTTCGGGGTATTTAACGCCGCGTTGTTCGAAATCGCCATCGTAACGGCCCGGTCCATAAGACCGCGACACGACGATGTTGAGTTCCTTCTGCATGAACGCCGCATAAGGGAATGTGGTGCCGGTCATGCCGACCATGACGACGCGCGCCCGGTCACGGGCAATATCGGCGGCGAACTCGAACGGCGCCGAACTGTCGGTGGCGGCGGCAATGACCACGGCGTCGCAGCCCAGATCGTTGCTGATCCGCCGCGCCGTATCGATGTTGCCGGCTTCGGGTTTCAGAGCCGCCTCCGCGCCCATGGCAAGGGCCAGTTGAAGGCGGTCGTCGGCATAATCGAAGGCAATGACGCGCGCCCCCGACAAGCTCAGAAAACGGATCGCCAGTTGCCCGACCAGCCCGCAGCCGATGACGCCGACGACGTCGCCCAGCCCGGTTTCGGCATTGCGCACGGCGTGCAGCGCAATCGCGCCAAGCGTCGCATAGCAGGCTTCATCGCCGCTGACGCCGGCGGGAATGCGGGCGACTAGATTGCGGGGCACGGTATTCAACTCGGCATGATTGGCGATCCCGGCCCCGGCCATGGCGACGTGTTCGCCGACGCGGAACTCGCCTTCAAGACCGGCGCCGACGGCAACCACCTCGCCGGCCGCCGAGTAGCCGAGCGGCAGCGGCTCATCGAGTCTGGCCATTACCGTCTTCCAGGTATTGGCGAGGCCTTCCTTTTTAACTTTTTCGAGGACCTTTTTGACCAGGTCGGGGCGTGCCTGTGCCTTGCCGGCCAGGCTTTTGCGCGCGAAGTCGATCACCATCCGCTCGGTCCCGGCGGAAATTAGCGACGCGCGCGTACGCACCAAAAGGCACCCGGCGCGCACTTTCGGTGCCGGCACGTCCTTGAGCGCCAGCTTGCCTGTCTTGCGCGATTGTATGACCTGCTTCAACGCTACGCTATCTCCGTCAAAAAACGATCACGTCAGATTTTTAAAATAATCGATGGTCTTCTGCAGTCCTTCGCGGAGCTGGATCGTCGGTTCCCAGTCGAGCACCGATTTCGCCAGTGTGATGTCCGGACAGCGCTGCATCGGATCATCCTCGGGCAACGGCTTGAGGATGATCTCGGATTTCGTACCGGTCATCTCGATAACGGTTTCGGCCAGCTGGCGGATCGTGAACTCGCCGGGATTGCCGAGATTGACCGGCCCGATATGGGTATCGTCGGCATCCATCAGGCGCATCATGCCCTCGACCAGATCGTCGACATAACAGAACGAACGTGTCTGCGCGCCGTCGCCGTATAGCGTCAGCGGCTCGCCGCGCAACGCCTGCATGATGAAATTGGAAACGACACGGCCGTCTTCGGGGTGCATGCGCGGGCCGTAGGTGTTGAAAATACGGCAAACGCGGATATTCAGCTGATGCTGGCGGTGATAATCGAAGAACAGCGTTTCCGCGCAACGCTTGCCTTCGTCATAGCAGGCGCGCGGGCCGATCGGGTTGACGTTGCCCTTGTAACTTTCCGGTTGCGGGTGGATTTCCGGGTCGCCGTAGACCTCGCTGGTCGACGCCTGCAGAATCTTGGCATCGGTCCGCTTGGCCAGGCCGAGCACGTTAATCGCACCGTGGACGCTGGTCTTGGTCGTCTGCACCGGATCGTACTGGTAATGCACGGGCGATGCCGGGCACGCGAGGTTGAAGATCTCATCGACCTCGACATACAGCGGGAACGTCACATCGTGGCGCAGAAGTTCGAAGTTGTCTTCCTTTAGCAAATGCGCGACGTTGGCCTTTGTCCCGGTGAAAAAGTTGTCCAGGCACAGCACATCATTGCCGCGCGCAACCAGTCTTTCGCACAGATGCGAGCCGATAAACCCGGCTCCGCCCGTAACAAGAACTTTCTTTGCCAGAAGTGAACTCACGGCTTTCCCGATCCTTAGCTCATTCAGTGGTGACGGAAACTAGCACCGGTGGCACGGAGGGCCAAGACGAAAGGACCCAATAAGGTTCTGTAAGTGCTTGATTCGACCACTTTCCGGCTCCCCGGCATGGATATTTTCCCCGTCCCACTATAATAATTTGATCGATATCTGTACTATTTGAATGCGGTTATCGTTAACGGTTTGTGAAACCTCGCGGATTACAAGAAAAGCATGGCCAAGCCATTGGATGCATCATTGACCCAGGAGGCGGTTCTTCTGGAAAAACTGTCGCGGATCGAAGAGAACCCGTCAGGCTATTTTGCTGTGCATCTGCATCTGTCCATGCTGCGCCCAAGCAACCGTCAGCGCCACTTTATCAATATCGCGGTCCGGGTATTCGACAACCTGGTCAACAATGCCGATGCGATCCTGTATCTGATGATGAATCAGGATCTGGTGCTGATCTGCCGCGAGGTGCTGGTCGAGGACATCGACCCGTATATCAATAAAGTCCGCGCGATGTTCAGCGAAGACCCGCTGACCTCGAGCGAGGACGAATTCGAAGACCGGCTGTCGACCTGGTACGACCTTGCCTCGAAAGAGGATTTTGCGGCTTTCCTGTCCGCCGCCACCGAGCTTTCGGTGAAGGCGCAGGTCATGATCGAGGAAATGCAGCGCAACCGCGAAAAGGAGGACACCGCCAATTCCGGCGATCCGCTGTCGGCGCGGAACCTGGCGGCCATCAATCAGAAGCTCCAGTCGACCCGGATCGCCGATCTGATCCGTCAGCAGACCTGTATCCGCATCGCGCCGGGTAAGGCCGGCGCCTTCGTTTTCCGCGAGCACTTCATCGCCATGACCGAACTGCGCGAACGGGTGTCGCCGGGGATCAACCTGTTCAGCAGCGCGTGGCTGTTCCAGTACCTGACGGAAACGCTCGACAAGCGCGTTCTGTCGGTGATCGGGCGGAAGAATTTCGACGAGATGAAAGACCCGATCAGCCTCAATCTGAATATCGGCACGGTGCTGTCCCGGGACTTCAACAATTTCAACCGTGTCGTCGGCGACAATGCCCACAAGGTCGTGATCGAACTGCAGATCATCGACATCTTCGCCGACATGAACACGTATGGCTATGCACGCGACATGCTGCAGGACCGCGGCTACAAGGTGCTGGTCGACGGGGTCAGTCCGCTGGCGCTGCAGTTCTTCGATCCGGCCAACCTGCGCCCGGATTATATCAAGGTTGCTTGGGGCAAGGAATTCGAGGACGACACCAGTGACGGCTCGCGCCTCAAGATGTTCCGCGAAACCGTCGAGCACGCCGGCAAGGACAGCATCATCCTGTATCGCGTGGATTCCGAAAAGGCAGTGAAGTGGGGGCTGGCGCTCGGCATCAGCCGCTTTCAGGGATACTTCATCGACAAGCTGGTGCAGGCGATGACGCGCCCCAGAGTTCAGCCGAAAGCCAAGGCCAAGGCAGGATAGACGGGTATACAGATGGCAACGCAACCCGACAAATTACCGTCACAGGAAAAGCTCCTGATCGACTATGTCCGCCGGCTGGAAAAGCTGAAAGACGGGCGCGGGCTTGCGCATGTGCATCTGTCGCAGCTACGTCCCTTCAATCGCCGCGATCAGCATATCCGCACCGCCGCCGGCAATTTCGACGGCCTCGTCAAGGACATGAGCGGCCAGCTGTTCATCCTCAAGAACGCCGATCTGTTCTTTTTCTTCAAGACCGCGGTCAAGCCGCAGGTCGAAACGGTGATTCAGAAAATCCGCTTTCTGTTCGGCGACGACCCGCTGGTCGAGGATGACGGCAAGGACGGCCGGGAATTCGTCACCTGGTACGATGCATCGGGGCAGTATCAGGAGGTCGTGCAACTCGTCCAGGGTCTTGCCGAGGCCGAGGAGAAGCGCCAATCGGAAGTCCGCAACCGCATGGATGCGCGCCAGCGCCTCAAGGAAAAACAGAAAAAAGGCGAGCCGCTTACGCCGAGCGTCCTGGCCAAGGTCGAGGAAGCGCTGTCACGTGCCGATCTCTCGAACCTGGTGCGCCGCCAGTTCATCTGCCGCGTCGATGGCAAGATGGTCCCCGAGCAGCTGTTCAGCGAACTGTTCATTTCGATTCAGGACCTGCGCGAGACGATCCTGCCGGGCGTCAATTTGGTATCCAACCGCTGGCTGTTCCAGCACCTGACCGAAACCCTCGACCGGCGCGTGCTGTCGATGCTGATGAAGACCGATGCAGTGTCGATTTCCGGCGACATCAGCTTCAACATCAACGTGCGTACGCTGCTTTCCGACCAGTTTCAGGTTTTCGACGATAACCTGTCTGCGGCCAGACGCGGCGCAATCGTCATCGAACTGCAGAAAGAGGATATCTTCTCCGACCTGTCGGCGTACCTGTTCGCGCGCGAATTCGTGCAAACCAAGGGTTACCGGCTGTGCCTCGACGGTCTGTCGATGGAAACCCTGCAGGTCATCGATCGCGAACGCCTGGGCGCGGATATGGCGAAAATCGTCTGGCATCCGAACCTCGCCGACGCCGGGGACGAAGTGCAGGCGGTGCTCAAGAGCCTGATGGATCGTGACGGCCCGGAAAAGTGGATCCTTTGCCGCTGCGATAACCGTGAGGCCATCGATTTCGGCCGCTCCGTCGGCATCGACCAGTTCCAGGGCCGGTTTGTCGAGAACCTGATCGCCGAAGACGGCCGCCGCCGCGACCTGTTGAAACTGAAGCGGCGCATCGAGCGTTCATCGGAACCGCAGGACGAAGACGTCTAGGGCCTGACCTTGATCCAGCCTATTCGGATTTATCGCTGATACCGGCGTCGGCGAAGCTGGCCATGCCCGCGTGGCAGGCCGCGGCGCTACGGACAATGTTGATGGCCAGCGCCGCCCCCGATGCCTCGCCGAGCCGCATTTCGAGATCGAGCAGCGGGTCCATGCCGAGCGCTTGCAAAAGTCTGCGGTGCCCCGGTTCCGCCGAAACGTGCGCTGCCAGCGTGTGATCCAGGCTTGCCGGATGCGCCGCCGCCAGGGCCGCAGCCGCCGCACCCGAGACATAACCGTCGATCAGCACCGGACAGCGTTTGTACCTGGCGGCAACGATGGCGCCGGCCATCGCTGCCAGCTCATACCCGCCGAGACGGCGCAGAATATCAATCGGACCGCTTGCGGCTTCGCCGTGCAGGGCAACTGCCTCGGCGACGACGCCGGCCTTGGCCGAGAGCGCACTGCCCGTCACCCCGGTGCCGGGGCCGGTCCAGTCTTCGGCCCGTCCGCCGAACAGCGCGTGACAGACGGCTGCGGCGGATGTGGTGTTGGCGATGCCCATCTCGCCGATGGCCAGCAGATCGCTGGTGTCATCGACGGCGTCCCAGCCGAGCGTGAACGCCGCCATGAACGCAGCTTCGTCCATCGCCGGGGCCTTGGTGAAATCTTCGGTCGGGTTGTCGAGATCGATGGCGATAACCCGGAACGCCGCGCCGCAAGTCCGGCTGAGTTGGTTGACCGCTGCGCCCCCGGCGTCGAAGTTGGCGACCATCTGCGCCGTCACTTCGGCGGGAAAGGCCGAGACGCCGCGTGCCGCGACGCCATGATTGCCGGCGAACACGATAACGCGGGCATTGTCGATGCGGGGCGGATTTCTGTTCTGCCACGCCGCCAGCCATTCGGAAATGACCTCGAGACGTCCCAGCGCGCCCGGCGGCTTGGTCAGCGTCGCTTCGCGCGCACGCGCAGCATCCGCCGCCGATGCCGAGGCTGCGGGGGCGGCGGCCAGCAGATCGCTGATGCCGGCCATGGTTTTCGGTGCGTTTGTCATGCCCGGACTCATAAACCACGGCCCCCGGCTTCGAAAGCTTAATTCGGTGACACGCAAGGCGCCGCGCGATAGAACCACAGGTATGTCGACAGCCGATAACAGCTTCAGCCCGGTTCGCGATCTGCGCGTCTGCGTCCTGTTCCTGAGCCGCATACCCGTGGGCCGGATTTCAGGGCTGGAAAGCACCGATCTGGCGCGCGCTGCCTGGGCGTTCCCGCTGGTCGGCCTGATCGTCGGGGCCATATCGGGGGGCGCGCTTTATGGCATCGCCGGCACCGGGGCATCGCCGATAGCCTGTGCGCTGGCGGCGCTGGCGCTGCAGGCCATCGTCACCGGCGCGCTGCATGAAGACGGCCTCGCCGATGTCGCCGACGGGATGGGCGGCCGGGACCGCGAACATACCCTCGAAATCATGCGTGATTCCCGGATCGGCGCCTACGGGGTGCTGGCGCTGATTTTCTCCGTCGCCATCCGCGCCGCGATGATCGCCGGTATTCCGGGGCCGGGTTTTGCCTGTCTCTCCATGATCGCGGCGGCCATGCTGTCGCGCGGTTTGCTGCCGGCCGTCATGCACGCGCTGCCGCCGGCGCGGCGGGACGGGTTGTCGCACGGTGCCGGGCAGCCCTCGCTGAAGATCGCCGCTGCCGCCGCCGCCATCGGCGCGCTTGCGCTCTTTACATTATTGCCGCTATCCGTAGCCTTGGCCGCCGTTGCGCTGGGGATCGTGCTCGGCGCGGCGGTTCTGTTGTGGGCGCAGCGGAAGCTCGGCGGGCAGACCGGCGATGTGATCGGCGCGGTGCAGCAGATGATTGAAATCGCGGTACTTTCCGCCGCCGCAGCTGGGAGTTCGGTTTTTTATGCATGACGGTACGACGAGATGGTGGCTGGTCCGCCATGCCCCGGTGGTGGGCGTGCAGGGCAAGATTTACGGTGCCGACGATGTCGAATGCGACCGTTCGGACCTGGTGTCCTTTCAGTCGCTGGCGCGCAGGCTGCCGGGCGATGTGCCGTGGTACACCTCGCACCTCAGCCGCGCCATCCTGACGGCGCAATCGATCCGCGACGCCGGCCTTGAAGCGCGTGACCCGGTCATCGATCCGCGCTTCGGCGAGCAGAGCTTCGGCGACTGGCAGGGGGCCACGTGGGATGAAATGCGTGCCGCCGATCCCGATACCTACGATGCGTTCTGGCAGGATCCGGTCCGCAACCGCACCCCCAACGGGGAAAGCTTCGCCGATCAGATCGCGCGTGTCGGCGCGGCCATCGATCACTACACCGAACGCCACGAAGGCTCCGACATTGTATGTGTGTCGCACGGCGGCACGGTGCGCGCAGCGGTATCGCATGCCCTCGGTCTCGATCCGGCGGCGGGTATGGCGCTGACCGTGCATACGCTGTCGCTGACGGTGCTCGAACACGTTCCCGACGGCCTGCTCAAGGGCCGGGGTGGTGCGTGGCGCGTGGTGCACGTCAACCGTCCGGCGCGGGAAGATCACTGACATGTCCGGCTTGCCACCCGTGACGCTGGTACTGGGCGGTGCGCGCTCGGGCAAGAGCCGCTATGCCGAGGGACTTGTCGAGGCCGAGGGCGGGGGCGTCTACATCGCCACCGCGCAGGCCTGGGACAGCGAAATGACGGTGCGAATCGAAAAGCACCGCGCGCGTCGCGGCGAGCTGTGGGAAACCCTCGAAGCGCCGCGCGACCTGGTCGGCGCGCTGACGTCGAAGGCATGCCGCGGCAAGGCGGTTCTGGTCGATTGCCTGACGCTCTGGGTTTCCAACCTGATGATGGGCCACCACGATATCGAACGCGAACTGGCGATGCTGACGGCGGTGCTGCCGGGCCTTGACGCCCGGGTCGTTTTCGTTTCCAACGAGGTCGGTCTCGGGATTGTCCCCGACAACGCAATGGCGCGAGAATTCCGTGATCATGCGGGCAATGCGCACCAGCAGATCGCAAAAATAGCCGACCGGGTGGTATTCGTTACCGCCGGTCTGCCGATGACGATGAAAGACATGACGACATGAAGATACCCGCTACCGTAATCACCGGATTTCTCGGCGCCGGCAAGACGACGCTGATCCGCCATATCCTCGCCAACGCGAACGGCAAGCGGATCGCGCTGATCATCAACGAGTTCGGCGACATCGGCGTCGACCGCGAGGTCATCAACGGCTGCGGCTTCGAAGGCTGCGACGAAGACGACGTGATGGAACTGGCCAACGGCTGCATCTGCTGCACGGTCGCCGACGATTTCCTGCCGACCATGGAAAAGCTTCTGAACCGCGCCGAGCCGCCGGACCACATCGTCATCGAGACGTCGGGCCTGGCGCTGCCGAAACCGCTGGTCAAGGCCTTCAACTGGCCGGAAGTGCGCTCGCGCGTGACCGTCGACGGTGTCGTTGCCGTGGTCGATGCCCCTGCGGTACGCGACGGCCGCTTCGCCGACGACCCGGCGAAAATCCAGCAGGCCCGCGAGGCCGACGAAAACCTCGATCACCATTCGCCGCTCGAGGAAGTCTTCGAAGATCAGCTGCTGTGCGCCGATCTGGTGCTGCTCAACAAGGCCGACATGATGGCCGATGCCGACAAGCCGGGCGTGCTGGCGCTGCTGGGCCGGGAAATCCGCGCCGGGGTCAAGGTTGTCGAAACCGTCAAGGGCGACATCGATCTCGGTGTGCTTCTGGCGATGTCGGCAGCGGTCGAGGACGATCTCGACCAGCGCCCGTCGCACCATGACGGTGATGACGATCACGATCACGACGATTTCGAGAGCTTTCAGGTGCCGCTCGGCGATATCGACGATCCGGGGGCTCTCGAAGACCGCATCATGGCGGCCACGGTGGCGCACGATATTCTGCGTATCAAAGGCTTCGTCAATGTGCCGGGCAAGCCGATGCGCCATGTCATTCAGGCGGTCGGCCCCAGGATCGAGCGTTATTTCGACCGGCCATGGCTGGAAACCGAGCCGCGCCGCAGCGAACTGGTGGTGATCGGTCTCGCCGGTCTCGACCGCGACGCGATCTCGGGAATGCTCAAGGGGTAATTTAGCCCCCTCTCCCTGTCCCTCTCCCAAGGGAGAGGGGGCACGCATCTACGCCCTCTCCCTTGGGAGAGGGAGGGACCCGGACGCGAAGCGGACGGGAGGGAGAGGGGACAGGAGGAATCGGTCGTTAATGCATCTTCTAGCCGCACAGCCGGGCGCCATTACGGATGGCGAGGAAGCCGTCGATTTGGGTCAGACCCCGGGCGACATGCTTTTTCTGTCGGCGGCGGACACCGAACTGGCGCTGCTGGCCGACGCCAGGCGGCAGTTAAGCGATGACGCTGTCGATGTGCCGTCCCTGCGGCTCGCCAATCTGATGCAGCTCGGCCACAACATGTCGGTCGATCTGTACGTCGACGAAATTGTCGCTCACACGCGCATTGTCGTGGTCCGGATCCTCGGCGGGTACGGCTACTGGCCCTACGGCATCGAGCAGATCGCCGAGACCTGCCGCAGCCGGAACATTCACCTTGCCGTGCTGCCGGGCGACGATCAGCCCGATCCGGAACTGTCGGCGTTCTCGACGCTCAACGCCGAAGCCTGTCACCGTCTGTGGCAATATGGGGTGCACGGCGGCCCGGCCAACAGCCGCAATCTTCTGTTATATATGGCGCATCTTGCGGGCGCCGGGACCGACTGGCGCGAACCGGCGGCACTGTTACGGGCCGGGCTTTACTGGCCGGGTGCAGCAACGCCGTCGCTGGACGATGTCCGCAGCCACTGGACCGACGGGCGGCCGGTCGCGTCGCTGGTTTTTTACCGTGCCCTGGTGCAGTCGGGAAACCTTGCCGCCGTCGACGGGATGATCGCGGCTATGCAAGACGCCGGTCTCAATCCGCTGCCGGTGTTCGCGCAAAGCCTCAAGGATCCGATTTCGGCCGACACCATCGCCGGTATTTATGAAGCCGTCCCGCCGGCTGTCGTGCTGAACGCGACCGGGTTCGCGGTTTCCGCACCGGGCAGGGACTTCACGCCGGGGCCGCTCGATGCCGCCGGTTGCCCTGTGCTGCAGGTCGTCTTTTCGGGCGGTAACCGGGAAGGCTGGGAAAGCGGCACGCGCGGGTTGTCGGCACGCGACATCGCCATGAACGTGGCGTTGCCGGAAGTCGACGGGCGCATCTTCAGCCGCGCGGTTTCCTTCAAGGGCCGGGCGCGCCGTGACGATGCGACGGAAAGCGACATCGTCACCTACGAACCGGTGCCGGACCGGCTTCGCTTTGTCGCGCGGCTCGCCGCCAACTGGGCGAAGCTCGGGGGCACCCCGGCGGATGCGCGCCGCATCGCGCTGGTGCTGGCCAACTATCCGAACAAGGACGCCAGACTCGGCAACGGCGTCGGGCTGGATACACCGGCGGGCACGATCCGCGTGCTCAAGGCGCTCGACGAAGCCGGTTACAGGATTGCCGATGCCCCCGCCGACGGCGCAGCGCTGATCGAACGTCTCAAGGCCGGACCGACCAACGATTTCAAGGCGCTGGCGACACGCGCCATTTCCGAAACCCTGTCGCTTGCCGACTATCAGATCTGGTTCGCCGCGCTGGCGCCCGCCGTGCGCGAACAGGTGCTGGAACGCTGGGGCGCGCCCGAAACCGACCCGTTCTATATGCCGGGCGAGGTCGACTGCGGCAGCTTTGCGATTTCCGCGTACCGCTGCGGCAACGTCGTTATCGGTTTGCAGCCGGCGCGCGGCTATAACATCGACCCGGTGCAGAGTTATCACGACCCGGCGCTGGTGCCGCCGCACGGCTACCTCGCGTTCTATGCCTGGCTGGAGCGCGGCTTTCGCGCCGACGCGGTCTGCCACATGGGCAAGCACGGCAACCTGGAATGGCTGCCGGGCAAGGCGCTGGCGCTGTCCGAAGACTGTTTTCCGGAAGCAGCCCTCGGGCCGATGCCGCATATCTATCCGTTTATCGTCAACGACCCCGGCGAAGGCACGCAGGCCAAGCGCCGCGCCGCCGCCGTCATCATCGATCATCTGACGCCGCCGCTGAGCCGTGCCGAAAGCTATGGCCCGCTGAAGGACCTGGAACAGCTCGTTGATGAATATTACGAGGCGGCGGGTGTCGATCCGCGCCGGCTCAGGGTGCTGACGGAAAATATCCTGTCGCTGTGCCGCGCTACCGGTCTCGACGAGGACATCGGCATTGCCGTCGATGAGAGTGAAGACGATGCGCTGGCCAAGCTCGACGGTTATCTGTGCGAGCTGAAGGAACTGCAGATTCGTGACGGCCTGCATGTGTTCGGCGAAAGCCCCGAAGGGCGGCTGCTCACCGATCTTCTGGTGGCGCTGGTGCGGGTGCCGCGGGCAAACGGCAAGGATGCCGATCAGTCCCTGCACCGTGCGCTGGCGGCGGACCTGGGCCTCGGCTTCGATCCGCTGGATTGCGACATGGCAGAAGCCTGGATCGGCCCGAAGCCGGAGGCGCTGCAAACCGTGTCGGACGATCCGTGGCGCTCGACGGGTGACAGCGTGGAGCGGCTGGAATTGCTGGCGGCCGAACTGGTCGCCGGAAACAGGGACTGCGATCGGGCATGGGCGAACGCGCAGGCTGTCATGGGCTGGCTCCACGATGATCTGCGCCACCGTGTCGCCGCGAGTGGCGATGCCGAACTGGACGGTCTGCTGACGGCGCTGGACGGACGCTTCGTCGCCCCCGGCCCGTCCGGTGCGCCGACGCGCGGCCGCCCCGATGTTTTGCCGACCGGACGCAACTTCTATTCCGTCGATACCCGCACCGTGCCGACCCCGGCGGCGTGGACGCTGGGGTGGGCCTCGGCGGCTTTGCTGGTCGAACGCTATCTGCAGGACCACGGCGAGTGGCCACAAGTCATGGCGCTGTCGGCATGGGGAACATCGAACATGCGCACCGGCGGCGACGACATCGCGCAGGCGCTGGCGCTGATGGGTGTGCGCCCGACATGGGACGGCGCATCCCGGCGCGTCACCGGGTTCGAGATTCTGCCGCCCGATTTGCTGGACCGCCCGCGCGTCGATGTGACGCTCAGGATATCCGGGTTCTTCCGCGACGCTTTTCCGGCGCTGATCGATCTGTTCGACAGTGCGGTGCGCGCCGTCGCCGCGCTGGATGAGCCCGAAGCACAAAATCCGATCGCGGCGCGTGTGCGGGCCGAGACCGAGCGGCTCGTCTCGGAAGGCGTCGATGCAAGGGATGCCGGCCGGCGCGCCGGGTTCAGGGTCTTCGGCTCGAAACCGGGGGCCTATGGCGCCGGACTGCAGGCGATGATCGACGAGCAGGGCTGGCAGAACGAAGCCGACCTCGCCGGCGCCTATGTGGCATGGGGCGGCTATGCCTACGGGGCGGGGGCCGAGGGGGCTGCCGAACACGGGCTTTTCAGGGACCGGCTCGGCCGCGTGCAGGCGGTGATCCACAATCAGGACAACCGCGAGCACGATCTTCTGGATTCCGATGACTATTATCAGTTCGAAGGCGGTATGACGGCGGCGGTCAACGCCGAACGGGGCCAGCGCCCGGCCGTCTATCACAACGATCATTCCAGGCCCGAGCGCCCGGTGGTCCGCCCGCTTGAAGACGAGATCGCGCGTGTCGTCCGCGCCCGCGTCGTCAATCCGAAGTGGATCGACGGCGTCAGGCGGCACGGTTACAAGGGCGCCTTCGAAATGGCGGCGACGGTCGATTACCTGTTTGCCTTCGCGGCGACCACCGGCGCCGTCAAAGATCATCATTTCGATCTGGTGTTCCAGGCCTATCTGGACGACGCCGACGTTCGCGGGTTTCTGGAAGACGTCAACCCGGATGCGCTGCGCGATATCGCCCAGCGGCTCATGGAAGCGCAGGATCGCGGCCTGTGGTCGCCGCGCCTGAATTCGACGCGCGATGTGTTACAGCGCTTGGGCGCCCGAGGCGCTTGATAGTATAGTGGGACGCCTGAACGGAGAGAGACGATGAGCAGCAAGGACGATATGACCGAAGACGAACTGAACGCGCGCCATGCCGAGAAGATGGCCAAGAAGAAAGCCGCGCGCGACAAGATCCTCGCCACCAAGACCATCGAAAAGGGTCTCGTGATCGTTCATACCGGCAAGGGCAAGGGCAAGTCGACCGCCGCCATGGGGCTGGCCGTGCGCGCCATCGGCAACGGGATGAAGGTCGGCATCGTGCAGTTCGTCAAAGGGGTCTGGGAAACCGGCGAACGCGTCGTGCTCGACAAGTTTCCAGAGCAATGCGTAATCAAGGCCATGGGTGAGGGATTTACCTGGGAAACGCAGGATCGTGCGCGCGATATCGCCGCCGCCCGCCAGGCCTGGGAACTGGCGAAAGAAATGATTAACGATCCATCGTACAATATGGTCATCCTGGATGAACTGAACATCGTGCTGCGTTACGAGAACCTGCCCCTCGATGAAGTGATCGAGGTCCTGCAGAACAAGCCCGAGATGCTGCACGTCGCGGTGACGGGCCGTAACGCCAAGGACGAACTGATCGAGATCGCCGATTTGGTGACCGAGATGACGCAGATCAAGCATCCGTTCCGGGCCGGCGTTAAAGCGCAGGTCGGTATTGAATTTTAGGAGAATATGCATGCTTTCCGGTTTCTCGCGCCGCCGTTTTCTTTCCGTAACCGCTGCTTGTGCCGTGCTCACCGGTCTTTCCGGGTGCGCGCAACTCGATGAATCACCGGTCCTCAAGGCCGAGCATCTGGTCGATGCTTCCGTCGCCACCGTCGAGCGGTTTCAGACCCTTGAAGGGCTGCAGAACTTTTCCAAGTACCTGCCCGATTCCGTCGCCATCGCCATCTTCCCGAGCGTCATCAAGGCCGGTTTCTTCATCGGCGGCGAGGCGGGTAACGGTCTGATGATGGTCCGCACCGGTCCCGGGCGCTGGAGCGCACCGGCCTTCTATACCCTGGGCGCGGGCAGCTTCGGCATCCAGATCGGCGCCCAGGACACGGAAATCATTCTGGTGATCCGCAATCAGGGCGCGCTTGATGCGGTCCTCAAGGATCAGGCCAAGATCGGTGCCGACGCGGGCGTCACGGCGGGGATTTACGGCGTCGGTGCGGAAGCTTCGACGACGACGAATCTCGGCGCCGATGTTCTCGCCTTCGCCAACGCCAAGGTCGGCGGCTATGTCGGCGCCAGTGTCGAGGGCGCGGTGATTGCACGGCGTCAGGACATCAACGAAGCGGTTTACGGCACCGGCAAGACGCCACGCGATATCGTCACCAATCCGGCGAACCGCATGGCCCGCGCCGACCGTCTGGCCGCCGTCCTTTCCAAATATTGAGCGCCACCGGGGCAAAGCGCGCCCCGGCCCTGATGTTTCAGGGCACGGGCTCGGATGTCGGTAAATCCCTGCTGGTCGCCGGGCTCGCCCGGGCGTTCGCCAATCGCGGGCTCAAGGTCCGCCCGTTCAAGCCGCAGAACATGTCGAACAATGCCGCCGTGACTCAGGATGGCGGCGAGATCGGCCGCGCCCAGGCGCTGCAGGCGCTGGCGGCGCGCGTGCCGCTTTCGGTGCACATGAACCCGGTGCTTTTGAAGCCGCAATCCGATATCGGTGCGCAGGTAGTGGTGCAGGGCAAAGTCGCGGGCAATGCCCGGGCGCGCGATTACTACGATATGAAGGCGGGTCTGCTCGACCGCGTGCTGGAGAGCTTCGCCATCGTCGGTGACGGCGCCGATCTGGTACTGGTCGAAGGCGCCGGCAGCCCGGCCGAGGTCAACCTGCGCGATGCCGACATCGCCAACATGGGCTTTGCCGAAGCCGCCGGCGTGCCGGTGATTCTGATTGGCGATATCGACCGGGGCGGCGTCATTGCGCAGATCGTCGGCACGCACGCGGTGATCTCGGACGCCGACCGGGCGCATCTTAAAGGCTTCGTCATCAACAAGTTCCGCGGTGATGCCAGTCTGTTCGACGACGGCATGAAGATCATCGCCGAAAGGACCGGGTTGAAGCCGCTCGGTCTGGTGCCGTATTTCAAGGACGCCCGGGTGCTGCCCAAGGAAGACGCGATGGCCTTGGATAACCGCGAAGCGGAAAGTGAAAATAAAGCGATCGTCATCGCCGTGCCGCGTCTGCCGCGCATCGCCAACTTCGACGATCTCGATCCGCTGGCGGCGGAGCCGGATGTCCGTGTCGAAATCGTCGAGATCGGCGACGCCTTGCCGGGTAATGCCGATGTGGTGCTTCTGGCCGGATCGAAGGCGACGCTGGCCGATCTGGCGGCGCTTCGCGAAACCGGCTGGGATATCGACATTGCCGCGCATCACCGGCGTGGCGGTCTCGTCGTCGGGCTGTGCGGCGGCTATCAGATGCTGGGCCGCACGTTATCTGATCCCGACGGCATCGAGGGCGCGCCGGAAACCGCCGAAGGTCTCGGCCTTTTGGACGTCGAAACGGTGATCGGCGGCGACAAGTCGCTGGTCGAGGTCTCGGGCACGGAAAGCCTCACCGGGGCGCCGGTTGCGGGTTATGAAATGCACATGGGCCGCACCACCGGGAAAGATACCGAACGCCCCTGGCTGACGCTGGACGCAGGCCGCAGCGACGGCGCGGTGTCGGCGGATGGGCGGGTCATGGCCGGCTACCTGCACGGCATCTTCGCCTCGGACGATTTCCGCCATGCGTTTCTGGCCCGGCTCCGGGACGGGCGCGCCGGCGAGACCGATTACGCGGCCCGCGTCGATGCCGCGCTCGACGGCCTGGCGGCGCATCTGGAAACGCACATGGATCTGGACGGGTTGCTGGCGCTGGCGCGGTGATTTTTCCGGTCGTCACCCCGGCGCAGGCCGGGGTCCAGACTTTCAGGCGCTCTGGATTCCGGCCTTCGCCGGAATGACGCGATAGTTTTACAACTGCAGCCGCACAACCGCGATCAGCCCGACCAGTCCGCCGGTGATCAGGCACGCGACGCCATACAGATAAAGGGCGCGTTCGATATCCTTGTGCGTGGTCCGCGCGCGGCCGTCGCCCATCCAGTCATCGTGAACGGTTTCGCCGCCATAGGTGCGCGGTCCGGCGAGCGCGATGCCGAGCGCGCCGGCCATCGCCGCTTCGGGCCAGCCGGCGTTGAACGAGCGGTGTTTTCTTGCATCGCGCATCGCGGTTCGGATCGCCGCTTTCGGATTGGCGGTCGGCACGAACAGCGCGGCGGCGGCGAAGATCAGCGCCGACAGGCGGGCCGGGATCGCGTTCAGGGCGTCGTCGAGGCGGGCGGCTGTAAAGCCGAAGGCGCTGTGGCGCGGCGTCTTGTGGCCGATCATGCTGTCCATGGTGTTGACGGTCTTGTAGACGAGGATGCCGGGAAAGCCGAGCAGCACATACCAGAACACCGGGGCTGCGACGGCGTCGGAGAAATTCTCGGCCAGGCTCTCGATTCCGGCGCGCGCGATGCCCGGTGCATCCAGGCTGTTCGGGTCTCGCCCGACGATATGGCGGACTGCCTTGCGCCCGCCTTCCAGTCCTTCAAGCTCCAGTCCCCTGGCGACGCGGGCGACGGCATTGTACAGACCGCGCCCGGCCAGCAGCGTCACCAGCAGCGCGCATTCCAGAACCCATCCCCACGCAAAATGCAGCGTCAGCCACATCACGCAGGCGCCGATCACGGCGCTCAGCGCGACCATGAAGACGACGACGCAGGCCCCCCTGATGGCGCGGTCGAGCTGGGGACGTTTCGGGCGGTTCAGCTTGTCGTCGAAAAACCCGATCAGATCGCCGATCAGCGCAATCGGATGCTTGATGCGCTTGAAGACGAAGGCGGCCTCGCCGACATAGGCTTCGATCCCCATCGCAATGATGAGGAGGATCAGCGGATCGAAAGGCGACGTTGCGCCGGCAAGGCCGAGTGTAACCATGACCGAAGTTGACGACACCCGCCCCGGAACGTCAACGGAGGCCCGCCGAATTTCGGGAAACAGTTGATATTTATACGTTTTTAGCCGATTCTCTGAAACAGAGCCGGAACGGCCCAAAGGAAGCAACGTGGACCTTTCATTCGCCGAATTGCCGCAGTGGGCAGGCATTGCACTGGCTGCCGGGATTGCCGCCGTCGTCGGCGCCTTCGTCGGCATGTGGGTGGCGCGTGGCCGCGCAGGCGGCGAGCCGCGTGCGGAGTCCGATCTCGAAGATCGCGTGGATACGCCGATCGGGCGCGAAAACCCTGCCTTCGTCAGCCTGCAGGGCATTCTCAGGGCGCGCGGCATCGGCGCCAAGGAGCAGGACACCCGGCTGCGCGAGTTCGCCAGCGAATACAACATCATCCACCGCAAACTGCGCGAGCTTCTGCCGATCGGCGAGGGGCTGGCCGACAGCCAGCAACAGGCGCTGGCCGCGCTTGAGGGTGGCGAGTTCGAAAAAGCCATCACCCTGGCCGAAAAACTCGGCACGCACGAAGGCGAGGAAGGCCGTAGGCTGCGCGAGCGCGCCGGCAAAATGCTGCAGGCCGGGGCGACGGCGAAGGTCATCGCCGCCGATCTGTACATGGTGCTGATGGCGCCCGAAAACGCCCGCGCGCTTTATGAACAGGCGGTCGAGGAACTGCCCCCAACCGCCGACGAGCGCCGCGCCGAGGTGCTCAACAAGCTCGGGACTGCGTGCTATCAGAGCGGCGATTCGGATAATGCGGTGAAGGCTTTCACGCGCGGACTGCGGCTGCTTGAAAAGACGCTGGGTAACGATCACCCGGACGTCGCCACGTCGCTCAACAATCTGGCGCTGATCCATTATTCCAAGGGCCGCTACGATCAGGCGGAACCTTTATACCGGCGTGCGCTGATGATCGACGAACGCGTGCTGGGCTACGATCATCCCGGCGTCGCCACGGACCTCAACAACCTGGCCTTGCTGTACAAGAAGCAGGGTAATCTGGATGCCGCCGAGCCTTTGCTGAAGCGCGCCCTGTCGATCAAGGAGCGGACCTTCGATTCCGGCCATCCGTCACTGGTGACGGGGCTCAAGAACTATGCCTCGCTTCTGCGTTCGCTGGGCCGCACCGACGAAGCCAAGGCTTTTGAGGACCGCGCCGCATCGTTGCCGCCGAGCCGGACCGAAAGCGCGGCTTAAGGTGGCGCGGGCGCGGCAAATTTTGTCGCATCGCGGGTTTCGAAATCTGTTCTGATCTGTCATAGTCCGCGCTCAATCGGGGCCGGAGGCCATGACCAGCCCTTAAACGCACGAAGGCAAGGACCATGCAATGACAGATCAAGCCGCCGTCATGATTTGCGGCCACGGCAGCCGCGACAAAGCCGCCGTTGACGAATTCAACCAACTCTCCGTCCGGCTCAAGCAAAAGCTCCCCGGCCACGACATCGAAAGCGGATTCCTCGAGTTTGCCGAGCCGGTGATTCGGACCGGACTGGAAAAGCTCAAGGAACGGGGCGCGAAAAAGATCATCTGCCTGCCCGGCATGCTGTTCGCCGCCGGACATGTGAAGAACGACCTGCCGTCGGAAATCAATACCTTCGCCGCCGAAAATCCCGCCATCGATGTCGTCTTCGGGCGCGATCTGGCGATCGATCCGAAGATGCTGAAGGCCGCCGAGGCGCGCGTCCGTGAAGCGGTCGAGGCAGCCGGGGGCGGGACCGCGCTCGATGAAACGCTGCTGATGGTCGTCGGGCGGGGCACCAACGATCCGGACGCCAATTCCAACATTTCCAAGATCGCGCGCATGCTGTGGGAAGGCATCGGCTTCGGCTGGGCCGAGGTGAGCTATTCCGGCGTCGCCTTTCCGCTTGTCGATGCCGGCCTCGAACGCGCGATCAGGCTTGGCTACAAACGTATCGTCGTGTTCCCGTACTTCCTGTTCACCGGGATTCTGGTGCGCCGCATCTTCAAGTGGGTCGACGAGGCCGCCGAAAAATATCCCGACGTCGAATTCGTCAAAGCCGGCTATCTCAACGATCAGGACCACGTTATCGAAACTTTTGTCGAACGCTTTCACCAGGCGCTCGAAGGCGGCGAAGCGAACGCCATGAACTGCCAGCTCTGTAAATACCGCGAACAGGTGCTGGGCTTCGAGGACGAGCAGGGCATGGCGCAGGTCGGCCACCACCATCACGTGATGGGCGCCGGGGTCGAGGAAAATGCCGAGGATCACGGTGTCTTTCTGGGCCGCGGGCACGGCCACAAGCACGATCATCACCACCATCATCATGGTCATGATCACGGGCATTCGCACGGCCACGAACATGATCACGATCACGGCCATGACGACTCCGATGCCAAGTCCTGAGGCCGTCTGAAAGGCTTGATGATGGGCGAGTACCTCAAGGACCCGGCGGCGATCTACGCGCAATCGTTTGCAACGGTGCGCGCCGAAGCGCCGCTTGAGCGGTTTCCATCGGATATGGCCGAGGTCGCGGTGCGCCTGATCCATGCCTGCGGTATGCCGGCCATCGCCGATGATATCGCTTATACACCGGGCGCCATCGCGGCCGGGCGCGGGGCACTCAAGGCCGGCGCGCCGATCCTGGTCGACGCCAATATGGTCGGTGCCGGGATCATCCGCCGCCACCTGAACGGCAACGCGGTCATCTGCACGCTCGATGACGAGGGTGTTGCGGAAGATGCAAAGCGCGACGGCACGACCCGTTCCGCTGCCGCCGTCGACCGCTGGGCCGCGAAACTGGACGGTGCGGTGTGCGTCATCGGCAATGCACCGACGGCACTGTTCCGGCTTCTGGAACTGATTGACGACGACGCACCGAAGCCCGCCGTCGTGCTCGGCTTTCCCGTCGGCTTCGTTGGCGCGGCGGAATCCAAGGAGGCGCTGGCAATGAATACACAAGGGCTTGAATACATCACTCTCAAGGGCCGCATCGGCGGCAGCGCCATTGCTTCGGCGGCGCTCAACGCATTGGCCGGAGGTCTGCAATGAGCCTGCCCATCACCGTAATCGGGATCGGTGAGGACGGCCTTTCGGGGCTGTCCGTTGCGGCACGCGAAGCACTTTCAGGGGCGACGCTGGTGTGCGGCGGTGAACGCCATCTCGCCATGCTCGACGATGACGCGGCGTGTGAACGTCTAGCCTGGGGCAAGGACATGTCGGTCGATATCGAAGCCATCGGCGAACGGGCGGTGGCGGAAAATATTTGCGTGCTGGCCAGCGGCGATCCGCTGAACTACGGCGTCGCGATCCGCATGATCAGAATCCTCGGCGCCGATGCGGTGCGGGTGCTGCCTTTCCCAAGCGCGTTTTCGTTGGCGGCGGCGCGCATGAACTGGCCGCTCAGCGATCCCATGCTGCGGACGCTGAGCGTGCATTCGCGCCCGCTGGCGGCGCTCCGCCGCGATATCCAGCCGAACCTGAAGCTGATCATTCTCAGCCGCGACGGCGACTCGCCGGCCGAAATTGCCGAAGTGTTGGCATCGATGGGCTACGGGCAAAGCCCCGTCACCGTGCTTGAACGGATCGGCGGCGATGCGGAAGCCCGGAGCGAAGGCCTCGCCTGCAACGGCTTCGATACGGACTTCGACAATCTGAATACGGTCTGCGTCCACTGTGTCGCCGATGCCGACGTGATCGCGCTGTCGCGTGCGCTCGGCCTTGCCGACGATGCCTTCGATCATGACGGCACCATCACCAAGCGCGATGTGCGCGCCGTGACGCTGGCGGCGCTGGCGCCCAGGCCCGGCGAAATGCTTTGGGATATCGGCGCCGGAAACGGCACCGTCGCCATCGAATGGCTGCGTACCGAGCCATCGGCCGGTGCTGTCACTTTTGAGCACGAACCCGAGCGGCTGAAACGCATTCTCGCCAACGCGGAGAGACTGGGCGTGCCGGAACTGATCTCCGTCGAAGGACATTTCCCCGACGACACCCCGGATGACCTGTCTGCGCCGGATGCGATATTCGTCGGCGGCGGCATCGCGCGTAACAGCGACATTCTCGTCGCCGCCTACGATGCGCTGAAGCCGGGGGGACGTATCGTCGCCAATGCGGTGACGCTCGAAGCGCAGGCGCATCTGCTGACAGCGGCAAGGGTCATGGGCGGCGAGATGGTCCGCATCGGCATCGCCCAGGCGGCGCCGGTCGGCAGCATGACGGCACTGAAACCGGCCATCGATGTCCTGCAGTGGCGGAAGGTGAAATCATGAGCGGGCGTCTGTATGGGCTCGGCGTCGGACCGGGAGATCCCGAACTTCTGACCCTGAAGGCCGTGCGCCTGATCGCCGAGGCCGACGTCATCGCCTATCCGGCACCCGCCGACGGTACCGAAAGCATGGCCCGCGCCATCGCCGCGCCGCACATCCCGGCGGGCAAGATCGAGATTGTCATCGAAACGCCGATGATCCCCGGCCGCTTCCCGGCCAACGATGTCTATGACCGCTACGCCGTCGACATCGCCGGGCATCTGCGCGACGGGCGCAACGTCGCCGTGCTGTGCGAGGGCGATCCGTTTCTCTATGGCTCGTTCATGTATCTGTTCGGCCGTCTGGCCGCCGACTTCGAAAGCGAGGTTGTGCCGGGTGTCTCGTCGCTCGGCGCCTGCGCGGCGCGGGCCGGTCAGCCGCTGGTATCGCGCAATCAGGTGCTGGCAATCGTTCCGGCACCGCTCGATGAAGCCGATCTGGAAGCACGCATTGCCGCGGTCGATGCGGTGGCGATCATGAAGGTCGGGCGGCACCTGGAAAAGGTCCGCACGGTGCTGGCCAGACTCGGCCGGCTGGAAACGGCGGTTTATATCGAACGCGCCACACTGGCGGATGAAAAGATCATGCCCTTGAGCGAACTCGATGCGGCGCGCGCGCCCTATTTCTCGATGATCCTCGTGCGCCGGGCGGAAAAGGCAGACGCATGAACGCATCCGCACCCATATTCGTCGTCCTGACCGGCGCCGGTGAAAAGCTGGCGCGCAGGCTGGCCCCGGCGTTCTCGGCTGCCGAGGTGCACGGCCTCGCGCACCGCACCGAAAGCCCCGACCGGACGTTCACGGATACCCTGGCACATATTTGCGAACTGTTCGCCGCCGGTAGTCCCGTCATCGGCATCTGCGCGGCGGGCATTCTGGTCCGAGCCGTGGCCCCGGTGCTGAGCGACAAGCGCGTCGAACCGGCGCTGATCGCGATCGCCGAAGACGGCTCGTGCGTGGTTCCCGTGCTGGGTGGGCATCGCGGCGCAAACAAGATGGCGCGTGACATCGCGGGGATGCTCGGCATCGGCGCCGCGGTAACGACGGCGGGGGATATTGGCCTCGGTTTCGCGCTCGACGATCCGCCGTCCGGCTGGCGCATCGCCGATACGGCTCCGGCAAAAGCCGTCATGGCGGCGATGCTGAACGGCGAAGCAATCAGGCTCGAGCGCGATGCACACGTTGCGAAGGCAGACTGGCTGCAGGTGCCGCGTATCGACGCCGCCGCGGCCATCGGGGTTTGCCTGACCGATGCGGCCCTGACACCCGATGACGCGACCCTCGTCATTCATCCGCAGATCCTTGCCGTCGGCGTCGGTTGCGAGCGCAATTGCGCGCCCGGGGAATTGGCGGCACTGGTGATGGAAACCCTTGCCGATGCCGGTCTCGCCAAAGACGCGGTGGCGTGTGTCGTCTCGCTCGATCTCAAGGCCGACGAACCGGCGGTGCTGGCGCTGGCCGAATCACTGAACGCGCCGGCGCGCTTTTTCGATGCCGAAACGCTGGAAGCCGAGACGCCGCGCCTTGAAAGTCCTTCCGACGTGGTGTTCGCCGAGGTCGGCTGTCACGGTGTTTGCGAAGCGGCGGCGCTGGCTGCAAGCGGTGCCGACGGGGTGTTGATCGTCGCCAAGCGGAAATCGGCCCGCGCCACCTGTGCCGTCGCCCGGGCAACGGTACCGATCGATCCCGAAACCATCGGCCGCGCCCGGGGCCGGCTTTCGATCGTCGGCATCGGCCCCGGTCAGGCAGCATGGCGCACCCCCGAAGTCAGCGCCTGGCTGGCGGAGGCGACGGACGTGGTCGGCTACGGTCTCTATCTCGATCTTTTGGGCAGCGCGATTGCCGGCAAGCAGCGGCACATGTCCGAGTTGTCGGAAGAGGAAGCCCGGGTGCGCCGCGCCATCGAACTGGCCGCCGAAGGCCGCGAAGTGGTGCTCGTCAGCTCCGGCGACGCCGGCATTTACGCCATGGCGGCGCTCGCTTTCGAGGTGCTGGACCGTGACGACGATCCGGCGTTCAACAGGGTCGCGGTCAGGGTCAGTCCCGGGATATCGGCCGTGCAGGCGGCGGCGGCCCGGATCGGTGCGCCGCTCGGCCATGACTTTGCGCTGATCTCGCTGTCCGATCTTCTGACGCCGTGGGTGGTGATCGAACAGCGTATCGAAGCGGCGGCACGTGGCGATTTCACGGTCGCGTTCTATAATCCGGTATCGAAGCGGCGCCGGACGCAACTGGCGGCGGCGAAGGAAATCCTGCTCCAGCACCGGCCGGGTGATGTGCCGGTGGTGTTGGCGCGCAATCTTGGCCGCGAGGAAGAAGATGTGCGGGTCATCACTTTATCCGCGCTGGAAGTTGATATGGTGGACATGCTGACACTGGTTCTGGTGGGCTCGCGCGCAACGCGCCATATCCGGCGCGGCATGCACGAATGGGTTTATACGCCGCGTGGCTATGCCGCCAAGCTGGCCGAATGACATAACCGGAGAAACATCATGAGAGTTCTGATTTTGGCCCTGTTGGGTATTTTTGCCGCGACGCAGGTGCACGCACAGTCGACACCGCCGGCGCAGGGAACGAACGCCGGAAGCGTTCTCGGCGATCTTGCCGACATCGTCTTCAAGGAAGCGGAAAGGCGTGTCATCAAGGAATATTACGACAAGGTTCCGGGTGCGAAGCGGACCGGTGATGACGACGATGACGACAAGGACAAGAACGGCAAGAAAGACAAAGCCAAGAAAAAAGACAAGGGCAACAAGGGCAAGGGCGCCAGCGGCAAGGGCCGCGGCAACGGCCTGCCGCCGGGTCTGGCCAAGCGCGCCCAGTTGCCGCCGGGTCTTGCCAAGCGCGGCAATCAGCTGCCGCCGGGTCTGATGAAGGGCGACCTGCCACCCGATCTTGAAGACAGGCTCGGTAAGCTGCCGAAAAATGTCGAGCGGGTCGTTGTCGACGATGACGTGCTTCTGGTGCAAAAGGGCACGGACCTCATTCTCGATGTCCTCGAAGGGGTGATCAGAGGCCAATGACCGTTCATTTCATCGGTGCCGGACCGGGCGCCGCCGACCTGATCACGGTGCGCGGTCTGAAGCTTATTCAGGCCGCCCCCGTGGTGCTCTACGCCGGCTCGCTGGTGCCCGAAGCGATCATCGCCGAGGCGCATCCGGATGCGCTGGTGATGGACACGGCGCCGATGCATCTCGACCAGATCGTCGAGGAAATGCAGAAAGCCGCTGCCGCCGGCAAAGACGTGGCCAGAGTGCATTCGGGCGACCCGTCGCTGTACGGTGCGGTTGCCGAGCAGATGCGCAGGCTCGACGCCCTCGGCATCGATTACGACGTGACGCCGGGCGTGTCCGCCTATGCGGCGGTTTCGGCGGCGTTGAAAAAGGAACTGACACTGCCCGACGTGGCGCAGACGGTGATCCTGACCCGGACCGCCGTGCGCTCGTCGTCGATGCCGACGGGCGAAGACCTCGACACGCTGGGCAAGAGCGGCGCGACGTTGGCGATCCATCTTTCCGTCAATAACCTGGCGCATGTGCAGCGCAGCCTGATCCCGCATTACGGCGCCGACTGCCCGGTCGTCGTCGCCTATCGTGTGACATGGCCGGACGAGATGTTCATCGAAGGCACGCTTTCGGATATCCGCGACAAGGTGAAGGCGGCGGGCATCACCCGTACGGCGCTGATCATGGTCGGCCGTGTCATGGGACCGGAAACGTTCGAGGATTCCAGGCTCTATGCCGAGGACCATCATCACGTCCTGCGCCCGCGCACGGCTAGCTGAAAATGTTGCCATAACAATGGCTTGATTGACGCTTTTCAGCGGACCCCATAGCGTGGCTTCACGATGGAGGCCGCCATGCGCACAACCGTTGAGAGCTTTATCGCCGATCTGGATCGCCGCATCGACGGCATCGTCGATGCCTGCACGGTGTGCGGCAAATGCGCCGAGGTCTGTCCGACACCGTTACTGGCCGGGATCGGCGAGACGCCTGCGCAAGCGCTGGCCGGTGGGATTATCGATATCCTCAAGGGGGACGCGCATCTTTCCGAAGCCGAAGTATGGGCCAGAACGTGCTGCGGTACGGCGCATTGCATCGACGCCTGCGCCGAGGGGATCGATCCGCGCTTCATGTTGACCATGGCGCGCCGCCGCCTCAACGAGCGGGGCGCGATGGACGAGCGCCGCGGCACCGGGCGGGAAATGTTCCAGGCGATGAGCCGGGGCGTGCGCCTGCTGTCACGCCTGCAGCTTTCGCCGGACGTGCTGGCGCGGCTTAATCCGCCGGCGAAACGCGCGGCACCGGAACGCGCCCCCGATCTGGTTTTCTATACCGGCTGCAATTTATTGAAGACGCCGCATATCGGCCTTCTGTGTCTGGACGTGCTCGACAAGCTGGGCGCGACCTACGAGGTCTACGGCGGCCCCGGCAATTGCTGCGGCGTGCTGCAGTTTCGCCCCGGCGATACGGACAACGCCGCGAGGCAGGCGCTGACGACGATTCAGCGGTTTCACGAAACGGGCGCCGCCGAGGTGCTGGCATGGTGTCCGACCTGCCAAATCCAGTTCGGCGACATCGCCCTGCCGTCGGTCGAGAAAGCCGACGGGCCGATGTTCGACATCAACATGTTCCCGGTCTATATGGCGCGCCGTCTCGACGAGATGAAAACGCTGATGACGGCGCCGGTCGAAAAGAAAGTCGCGCTGTTCGAGTTCCCCGGCGCGCGCGGCGTAAGTGACGCGGTGCAAAACCTGCTGCGGGCGATCCCCGGGCTTGAACTGGTCGATCTGGATCTGGAACGGGCCGGTTATCAGATGTCGTCGCTGGAGACCCTGCCGGGGTATCGCGAGGAAACCATTGCGCGCGTCCTGCACGCTGCCGAAAAGGCCGGCGTGACGACACTGTGCAGCGTGTTCCATGCCGATCACCGTGAAATTTCATCGCACGAAACCGCGTGGCCGTTCGAGATCGTCAACTACATGGAACTGATCGGTGCCAGCATCGGCATCCGCCACGAAGATATCTTCAAGCGGCTGAAAGCCATGCAGGATGTCGATGCCATCGTTGCCGAGGCGGCGGACAGCATCGCCGCGCACGGGCTCGATCTGGAACAGGCAAGGGATGCGGTGGCGTCGATCATGCTGGGTGAGCAGTTTCTGCCGATCGACCGGACGCGGCATCCCGACGTCGGCGACTAACCCAAAAGTGCCTCGGCGCGGGCCAGCGCCGCTTCGACATCGGCGACGGTATCGCCGCCGGGCAAGGGTGGGCGGTCGATCATAATGACCTCAATGCCGAGTGCGCGTGCCGCCTCGATCTTGGCATAGGTGGCCGCGCCGCCGGCATTCTTGGTGACCATCAGATCGATTCCGAGTAGACGCATCAGCGCCGTCTCGTCGTCTTTAATATAGGGCGGTGTGCCGATGACGATTTCCGCGTCGCCGAGGGGCAGCGGCGTTTGCGGCTTTTCGATCAGCCGCACGAACAGTTTGCTCGTGCGGATCGGGGCAAAGGCGGCAAGGTCGTTGACGCCGGTGGTGATCAGGCAGGCATCGGATTTCCGGGAAATTTCACGCACCGCCGCGTCGAGGCTCGGGACATGGATCCAGCGGTCGCCGGGCTGTTCCGTCCACGCTGGGCGGTCGAGCACAAGGCGCGCCACCCCGGCTATGTCGCTGGCCTCGGCGGCGTGGCGGGTGATTTGCTGCGCATAGGGGTGCGTGGCGTCGATCAGCAGCGTGGCGCCGACGTCGCGCAGATAATCTGCCAGTCCCCGGGCGCCGCCGAAGCCGCCGTTGCGGACCTCGCCTTTCGGGTGCTTCGGGTTTTTCGTGCGCCCGGCCAGCGAGGTGATGACCCGCAAGGCGTCGCCGTGTTTGTCGACCAGCGCGTCGGCGAGCTTTCTGGCCTCTGCGGTGCCGCCCAGGATGACGAGGGTCTTCACGGACATGCTTCGTGGCCACGCTCGCTGGTGCCGGCCGGATTGCCGGCACGGTCATAGACGACGACGCGGATTTCCGTTTCGCCGGCCAGCGAAGCCATGGCGGTTTCCCGCGCACCCCGGGCGATGGCGTCGGCCAGCGGAATGCCGGCCTTGTTGCACAGCTCGAGCGCTTCCATGGTGGTGTTGGCCTTCGATATCGCATTGGCGAGGGGCGCGTCGGCGCCGTGTTCGAGCGCGGTTTCGGCGAGCTTCTGCATATCGACCGAGGACCGTTTGGAGTGCAGATCGAGATGGCCCTGTGCCAGCTTGGCGAGCTTGGCCGCACCGCCGACGATGGAAAGTTTCGGCGCGGGGTGACGGCGCAGGTACTTCAAAAGGCCGCCGGCGAAGTCGCCCATGTCGATGAAGGCCTGTTCCGGCAGTTCCGGATGGTCGCGCATGGCGGCGGCTTCGGATGTCGACCCGGTGGCGGCGATCAGGTGATCGATCCCCTGCAGGCGGGCGACGTCGATGCCGCGATGGATCGAATTGATCCACGATGCGCAGGAAAACGGTATGACGATGCCGGTGGTGCCGAGAATGCTCAGCCCCCCCTTGATGCCGAGGCGCGGGTTCATGGTCTTTTCGGCGATTTGCGCGCCGCCCGGAATGGAGATCGTGATTTGCAGATCGCATAACGCATCCATTTCCTCGGCGACGGCGTTAACTGCGTCGGTAATGATGGCACGCGGTCCCGGATTGATGGCCGGTTCGCCGACCGGGACGGGCAAACCTGCAAGCGTCACCGTGCCGACCCCGTCGCCGGCCTTGAAGACGATCCCGTCACCCGGATTCAGGGGATGGACTTCGGTAATGATTTCGGCGCCGTGCGTGACGTCGGGGTCATCACCCGCATCCTTGATGACACCACAGCGCCAGCCTTCCTGCGTCCGTTCGCAACGGCTGAGTGCGAACGTCGGCGCTTCGCCCTTCGGCAGGCGCACGGTGACGCTGCTTTGCGCCCGGTTTTCCAGCAGCGCGCGGAACGCCGCCGCCGCGCCGGCCGCGGCGCAGGTGCCCGTGGTCCAGCCGCGGCGCAATTCACCTTCGGGTTTGCGTGCGGGTTTGCGCGCGGGCGCATTGTTTGCCGGTTGCGTTGTCATGCGCCCGAGTGTAGGCCGAACAGGAGCCTGCGCCAACGTCTGGCGCACGCAAGCGGACTTGATGATATGCCGCATCCTCGTATGATTGGCGGGCGCGCACGCAAGGACTGGAAGTATTATGGCCGACGATAAAAAAGAACCCGATGCCGGGCCCGGACAGACGCCGGAAATGCCCAATGTGCTGGACCCGATAGAGCCCGAAGCGGCAGCGGAAAAGCCGAAAAAGAAGTCCGGCGGCAAGCTTTTGCTGCTGCTGGTCGGGATTGTCGTCGTCGCCTTTGTGATCGTGCTTGCCGGCACGGAATATTTCGACAAGCGCGGCGGCACCGGCAGCTTGCTCAGCAGCAGCGGCCCGTCGGTCGGCGGCCCTTTCACGCTGGTCGATCAGAACGGCAAAACCGTTACCGACAAGGACTTCCTCGGCCGCTATTTGCTGATTTATTTCGGTTATACCTATTGCCCCGATGTCTGCCCGACGGCGCTCAGCGACATCGCCAGTGCACTGGACATGCTGGGCGAGGAAAAGGCCGCCAAGATCACGCCGGTGTTCATCAGTGTCGATCCGGGCCGCGATACGCCCGAGCATCTGGCCGAATATGTATCCTTTTTTCATCCGCGCACGATCGGCCTGACCGGCAGCGAAGAGCAGATCAAGACCGTGACGCGTGAATACAGAGTCTATTTCCGGATCAACGAACCTGAGAGCAGCGATGCGCAGGATTACCTCGTCGATCACACTTCGATTATTTATCTGGTGGGGCCGGACGGGAAACTGATCACTCATTTTTCGCACGGCACCGAACCTCAGGCGATGGCCGAGAGGATCGGGAAGCTTCTGTGACAGCCCGCAGATTATCGGGCGTTCCCGGCAGCGGCCTGATCATCGCCGCACCGTCTTCTGGCGCGGGCAAGACCCTGATCACGCTCGGCCTTCTTCGGCATCTCCGCGAAACCGGGATCGACGTGATTTCGGCGAAAACCGGGCCGGACTATATCGACCCGGCATTTCACACGGCGGCGACCAACCGGCCGTGCCGTAACCTCGATCCATGGGCGATGCGCGCGGAAACCCTGGAGGAATTGGCGGGCGACATGGCGGCAAAGGCCGACGACATCGTCTGTGAAGGGGTCATGGGCCTGTTCGATGGCGCCGTGCCGAGCGACGATATCCACGACGGTTCGACTGCCGCGCTGGCGGAAATCACCGGCTGGCCGGTGATTCTTGTGATCGATGCATCGAAGCAGGCGGCGAGCGCCGCCGTGCTGGCCAAGGGGTTTGCCGCGCACCGCAAGGGCGTCGATATCGCCGGCGTCATTTTCAACCGTGTCGGCGGCGCCCGGCACGTGGAGATATTGACGGACGCCATGAAGCGGATCGCCCCCGATCTGGAAATTTTCGGTGCGCTACCCCGCAACGAAAGCCTCGAATTGCCATCCCGCCATCTTGGCCTGATACAGGCGCGCGAACATACCCAGCTCGAGGCGTTTCTCGACAAGGCCGCCGACTGGATCGGTGAGCACCTGGATATTGCCGCCCTGCGCCGCACCATGCGGCCGTGGCCGGTGCGCCCGAAATCCGACGCACCGCTGCTGATCCCGCCGCTGGGGCAGCGTATTTCGGTGGCCCGCGACGATGCCTTTGCCTTTGCCTATCCCGCCGTCCTTGAAGGCTGGCGTGCGGCAGGCTCGGAAATCAGCTTTTTCTCGCCGCTCACCAACCAGGCCCCGGATCCGAAAGCAAATGCGATCTATCTCCCGGGCGGCTATCCGGAACTGCACGCCGGGCGGATTTCGGCGAATTGGGACTTCATGGACGGTCTGCAACAGGCGGCAGACGCCTCGAAGCCGATCTTCGGGGAATGCGGCGGGTACATGGTGCTGGGCCACGGTCTGACCGATGCCGAGGGGCGGCGCCACCCGATGGCCGGGTTGCTGCCGCTGGAAACCAGTTTCGCCACCCGGCGCCTGCATATCGGCTATCGCCGCGTCACGCTTTCCAAGGCCGGTCCGCTGGGCGGGGCCAGGACACGCTTTCGCGGCCACGAGTTTCACTTCGCAACGGTCGTCGAGGAAGGCCCCGGCCTGCCGTTGTTCCGCGCCGAGGATGCGAGCGGCCGCGAATTGGGCGAGACCGGGCTGGCCGACCGCCGCGTCGTCGGTTCGTTCATCCATCTGATCGATCTCGAGCGGGCGGACGGCGCATGATCGGATTTCGCGGAAAGAAAAAGGCCGGCACGGATGAAGTGCCGTTCTGGAAGCGCAAGGCGCTTAACGAAATGAGCGGACCGGAATGGGAATCGCTCTGCGACGGGTGCGGCAAATGCTGTCTCAACAAGCTCGAAAACGAGGATACCGGCGAGATTCTCTATACCAATGCCGCCTGCCGCCTGCTTGATCTCGACACCTGCCGTTGTACGAGTTATGAGGATCGTCAGCGGTTTGTGCCCGATTGCCGCCGACTGACGCCGCAGAACGTCGGCGCGATACCGTGGTTGCCGATGTCGTGCGCTTACCGCCGTCTTGCCGAAGGCAAGGACCTGGAATGGTGGCACCCGCTGATTTCCGGGACCACCGATACGGTGATCGAAGCCGGAATCTCGGTGTTCGGGCGGATCGTGTCCGAGCGAGATGTCGAAGACATGGAAGATTATGTTGTAGACTGGCCCAAGTGAGGCCAGATAAAGCCCATTGATGATGAATCTTGTTGAATTGAAGAATCAAAGCCGTTGGAGGAACCCACGTTGAGCCAGTCACCCTATAAAGGCGTTTTCAGCGCCGTCGTCACCGCGGTCAAGGAAGACCGTTCGCCCGATCTCGATCTCATGGCGGAACACTGCAAATGGCTGCTCGCCAACGGTTGCGACGGGCTTGCCGTGCTCGGCACCACGGGCGAGGCGAATTCCTTCGGCCTCAAGGAGCGGATCTCGATTATCGAAGGCGTCGTCGCGCGCGGTGTTCCGGGTGACGTTTTGATGCCGGGGACCGGCTGTTGCGCCGCTATCGACACCATCAATCTGACGCAGGCCGCGATCAACGCCGGTGCCAAGGGTGTGCTGATGCTGCCGCCGTTCTATTACAAGAACATGAGCGATCAGGGACTGTTCGATGCCTTTGCCGAGGTCATCGACACCATCGCCGACGACCGGCTGAAAATTTACCTGTATCACTTCCCGCAGATGTCGGGTGTGCCGATCACCTATGACCTGATCGAAATGCTGCTGAAGGCGTACCCGCAGACCGTCGTCGGTATGAAGGACAGCTCCGGCGTGTTCGAGAACATGGCCGGTGCGGCGGAAAAATTCCCGGGCTTCGCCGTGTTCTCGGGGGCCGACGATCTGATGCTGCCGCTGTTGAAACGCGGCGGTGCCGGGTGCATCACGGCGGCGGCCAACGTGTCGTCCTTCCTGAACGGGACGGTTTATAACGGCTGGGTCGCTGAAGGCGAATCCGCCGATGTTCTGGCCGCTCATGAAACCCTGAGCGCCATGCGCAAAGCGGTTTCCGGCTATCCACTGCCGCCGGCCCTGAAGGCCCTGACGGCACGCAATACCGGCAATGCCGGCTGGGAAAACCTGCGCCCGCCGTTCGTGCCGTTGTCGGACGCGGATCGCGCCGCCCTGTTCGAGGCCTTTGACGCCGTCGGCACGCCGATCCCGGCGGCGGCCTGATCCAGCACATTGGCGGCCCGCAGACAAAGCAAGGAATTCAGCTTTGATCTCGAGGGCCGCCCCGTGCCGGTCACGATGCGCAGGAACCGTCAGGCGCGGCGTATCATCCTGCGCGTCGATCCGAAAACAGACGGCGTCAAACTGACGCTGCCATGGCATGCGTCGGAAGCCGAGGCGATCGGCTTCCTGCACAGCCAGACCGCGTGGCTTTTGCGCCGGCTGGAAAAACTCCCCGAACGGATTCCGTTCGAACATGGCCGGACCATCCCGATCCTCGGCGACGATCATCTTATCGAACACCATCCCGAGGCCCGGCGCGGGGTGTGGCTGGACGCGGGGCGCGTCTGTGTGTCCGGCGATGCCGATCATCTGGCGCGCAGGCTCGGCGACTGGCTGAAAAAGGAAGCCAAGCAACGGCTGTCCGACCTGGCGCTGGATAAAGCCGATGCGCTCGGCGTCAGGGTCGGCCGCGTTACGGTGCGCGATACCACGTCGCGCTGGGGTTCGTGCGCGCATGACGGCTCGCTGAATTTTTCATGGCGAATGATACTGGCGCCCGATTTCGTGTTCGATTTCATCGTCGCGCACGAAGTCGCGCACATCATCGAACGCAATCACGGCCCGCGCTTTCATGCCCTCGTCAACACGCTGACCCCGCACGAGGAACAGGCGGAAGCGTGGCTCAACGCCTATGGGCAACGGTTGCACCGGATCGGCTGATTTGACTCGCATGCGATATAGCATAATTTGAACTCTGAATTCGAAATGCAGTAAAAAAACAAAGAACAATCCGGACTTGCGGTCCGCACCGCAGTGCCGTTTCAGGAGGACGATCCAATGCAATTGTCGGAACAGGAACTGAAGCAGTTCGATCAGGACGGCTATCTGTTTTTCCCGGGCATGTTCTCGCCCGAGGAAGCGGCGCTGCTGAAACGCGAGGCCGAGGCCATTTACGCCCTGGATCGCAAAGAGGTCTGGCGTGAATCTAACGGCGTCGCGCGGACCGCCTTTGCCGCGCACAAGTACAACGAAGCGTTCCGCCGCCTTGGCGCGCATCCGCGCCTGATCGAGCCGGTATCGCAGGTGTTGGATGGTCCGCTTTACATGCATCAGTACAAGGTCAATGCCAAGGCGGCCTTCGATGGCGCCGTCTGGCAGTGGCATCAGGATTACGGCACATGGAAGCGCGATGACGAGATGCCGGAACCGCGCGCCATGAACATCGCCGTGTTCCTGGACGACGTCACGGCGGCGAACGGCCCGCTGCTGTTCATTCCGGGTAGCCACAAGCAGGGCGTCGTCGACGCCGGGCACGATCTGGAAACGACCAGCTATCCGCTATGGACGCTGGACCGTGAAAAAGTGTCGGAACTTGCCGCCGAGGGCGGCTGCGTTGCGCCGACCGGTCCGGCAGGCAGCATGCTGATGTTCTCGTCGCTGCTGGTTCATGCCAGCCCGCCGAACATTTCGCCGTTCGGGCGGACCATCGTTTATCTGTCGCTGTGTCACGTCGACAATCACATCCGCGCCTTCAACCGCGAGGAATGGATCGCGCACCGTGACTTCACGCCGATCGAGGCGTTGTCGGACGACTGTCTCGGCGAACTGGTCGAAAAGTAAACCCAGGCCGCCGAGTAAGCGGAGAAACGCTAAACCGCCGGGTCGCTCTGCCCGGTCAGGCGGCTGGCGGCGGTGCGTGCAAATCTGAGAGTTTGCGTGCGCCGACGGTTGCCGTTCATTGGGGTTTCCAAGGCCGGGCGGAGGATCGTTGCGCCGTAAGGGTCGGCGACGATCAGGCCGGCGTCATCGGGCAGGTGCTGCTGCGGAAAATCCGGGTTTACCGCGAAATAAAAAAAATCGCTGAACGGCAGGTATTCCTGCCATTTGCCGTCCGAGCGAAAGTCGGCAAGTGAGCTTTTGATCTCGATCACGGTGAACCGGCCGTTCAGGTCGAGCGCCGCGACATCGACGCGGCGCTTGTTGGTGAGGCGGAATTCGAGCAGCGGCGCCAGCCCCAGTTCGGTCATCAGGCGTTGCACGCCGCGTGTGATATCGTCGGCGGCGGTGCCGGGCAGGGGGCCTTGTCGGATGCGCATCGGGCAAGCCTCGCGTTTGCAAATGGTCCGGGGAATGCTAACAGAATTGCATGGCGCACGCACAAACCCAGCTGAGGATTTCGACCGCCGGACAGGGATTGTACGAGTTCACCCGCGATGCGGTCGCGTTCTGTGCCGGGAGCGGCATCGCCACCGGGTTGCTGACGGTTTATTGCCGCCATACCTCGGCGTCGCTGACGATCCAGGAAAATGCAGACCCGGATGTGATCCATGACCTGAACGTGTTCTTCTCCCGGTTGGTTGCCGAGGACCCGTCGCTTTACCGCCACACCGCCGAGGGCCCCGACGACATGCCGGCGCATATCCGCAGCGCTCTCACGGACGTGTCGCTGAGCATACCCGTTACCGACGGACGTCCCGTGCTCGGCACCTGGCAGGGGGTATATCTTTTCGAACACCGCACCCGACCGCATACCCGCAGCATGGTGCTGCATCTGAGCGGCGATTAATTTTGATCAAAGTGCTGAAAGGTCAGGGATCGGCAATGCTTCGATTTGCGGTTTCCCCAATATATAGCCCTGGCAATATTGGATATTCATTTCAAGCAGCGTATCGAGATCGGCCTGCGTTTCGACGCCTTCCGCAATGACTTTTATACCTAAAGCATGGCAGGTGGAAATCGCCCCCTGAGTGATGGTTTTCTTGATGACGTCGTCGGATATTCCCTGGCACAATTCCATATCCAGCTTCAAGACCTGTGGCTTGAATTTGCTTAAAAGATTGAGGCCCGCATACCCTGAACCAAAGTCATCGATTGCCGTTATGAATCCACGATTGTTGTATTCGTTGAATATGCCGAGAAGATGTTTCGGATCAAGAATCGGTTCCGACTCCGTAACTTCAAACATGATCTGAGTGGCTGAAAGGCCATACCGATCGGCGGCTTCCAGTGTTGCACGGATACATGTTTCAGGGCGATATACCGCGTTCGGCAGAAAATTGATGCTCAAGACGCAGTCGAGCTTCAAATCAGATGCAATCTTTATTGCCGTTACCCGACAGGTTTGGTCAAAAACATAGCGGTTTGTCTCGTCGACGCGCGAAAGGATTTCGCCGGCACCCTCGCCATTCTTTCCCCGGACAAGAGCTTCATACGCAAAGACGGTCTTGGTGCTGACATCGACAATCGGCTGATAGGCCATGGTGATCGGGAACCCCAGCGGATTCCCGTCGAGGCATTCCTTGCATCCGAGTGGGCGAAATTCCGGATTGTCTTCACGGGCGTCTGTCATTTTTTATACGATTCCGTTTTGCTGATTGTGAAGATCGCCAATGTCTTCATAAGCATAAGCAGTTTTAAAGCTAAATGAAGATATAGGGGGACGGACACGTTCATTACAAGAGACCTAAGTGTCCTCGATGATCACTGCGGCCTGCTTGGTGACGATGCCGAAAGCGAGATAGCGGTACTTCCAGCCGTACGTGCCGACGGTATCCTGAAACGCCCGGTATTCGTCGTCGCGCCAAGTCGGGTTGATCAGATATTCGTCGAACACCAGTACGCTGCCGGGCCGGATGCGCGGCGCCAGTGCGTCCAGCACCGTGGCGGTCGAGGCATGGATGTCGCAGTCGATATTGCAAAAGCGCACGTCGCCCGGATGGGAATCCAGGAACGGCCCCAGCGTGTCCTCGAACAGGCCGGCATGCAGCGTCACGTTGTCCGGCACATCGGGCAGCGCGCCGTCGGTCGAATAAACACCTTCCGGCTCGCCACCCCACGCCGATGGCAGGCCGTGGAAGGAATCGAAGCCGTGCACGCCTTGTTCCGTTTCGCCCGCGATGTGGCGGATCGACTGGCCGTGGCGGACGCCGAATTCCAGTACAAGTCCTTCCAGACGGGCGGCATCCAGTGCGAGATCGAGCAGGGCATAGGGGCAATGGATGATTTCGGTCTCAAGGGTGGAATGGCTTTTGACGTAGTCCCAACTGTCGATCCACGCGCGCACGGTCGTATCGTCATCGTGCAGGGCCTGAAACAGTTGCGTGGCATCGGCGCCGGTCATTTCAATGGCCACCGCCTGATAGAAGCGCGCCATGTCGTGTTCCGGGTCGGCCTTGAGCGCCTTCGCCAGGGTACGGATCGCCGCGTCGAGACCGGCGGTGACCATTTCCGTCAGGCCGAGGTTGCAATAGGCATCGGCATGATCGCCGTCGGCGGCGATCGCCTTGGTGTAGGCCGCGACGGCATCGGCATGACGGCCCGCCTCGCGGTGCGCGTTGCCGAGATTGTACAGCGCATCCGTGAACCCCGGCTGATAGCTGAGCGCCAGCTTGCAGTGCGCCACCGCCTCGTCGAACAGGCCCAGTTCGGACAGGGTCGTCGCCAGATTGGAATGCGCCTGTACCAGATCGGGCGCCAGGCGGATGGCGTCACGGTAAGCCTTGACCGCGCCCGGCTTGTCGCCATCGGCGCGCAGTGTGTTGCCGAGGTTATAATGATGATGCGCGGCGTCCGGTGCGTGCGCGATGGCGGTGCGAAAGGCGAACGCGGCTTCGCCGTACTGCTCCATGGCCTGCAGGGCGGTGCCTTTGTTGCCATAGGCATCTGCGGCCTCCGGCGCGAGATGGATGACACGTTCGATGATTGGCAGGGCCTCTTCGGCGCGGCCCTGCTGCAGACAGAGGATCGACAGCAGATGCAGCGCATCGGCGTTGTCTGGATCGTCAGCGATGACGGCGCGGTATCCGGCTTCGGCCTCGCTGAGCGCGCCCTTCTGATGCAGGGCGAGGGCGTCGGCAAGCGCGGGCGGCATGGTGTTGTCGTTCATACGCATACTATAAGCCGCTATCGCAGGACTTGCGAGTTACACCGTGACATCCGATTGTTCGGGGATGGCAAAGGCACGAAACCGCAAAACCGAGTTGAGGCTGACGCGTGTTCGCGAGGCGCTGGCTACGGGGCATGCGACGGAGGCGCTGGCTGAGGTGCGGCGTTTGCTGGCCTCACGCCTGCGCGATCCGGCGGTGCTCAACCTCGGCGGTATCGCCGCCTTTCAGTGCGGCGCGGAAGGCGAAGCCCGCAAGCTGCTGGAAGAAGCCTGCACACGTGCCCCCGAGGATGCGGAAATCCGCATGAACCTCGGCAATGTGCTGGCCGGCGGCGACGACAAACAGGCGGCTCTGGCGGCTTACGAAAGCGCGCACGATCTGGCACCGGGCTATGCGGAACCGGCATATAACGCCGGCGTATTGCTGGCCGGCATGGGGCGGCATGCGGATGCGGCGGACTGGTTCCGGAAAGCCTTGCAGCGCGATATCGAACATACCGCCGCCGCCATCGGCCGTGCCGAGGCCTTGCGCGCCACCGGCGATTTGCAGGGTGCGCGGGCAGAGCTGGAAGCGCTTATCCAGCGCCGCCCCGAAGACGCGGTTGCGTACACCAATCACGCCGCCGTGCTCAGCGAAACGGGCGACGATGCCGGGGCCCGCCAGGCGGCACTGAAAGCCGGACAATGCGACCCCGGGCTGGCGGCGGCGCACTTCAACCTGGGGGTTGCCGAGCAGGCGCTCGGCGAAGATGAAGACGCGATCCAGAGCTACCGCCGGGCGCTGGCGCTGGAACCGGGTCATGCGGCGGCGGCCCTTAATCAGGGTGAAGCGTTCAGGACGCTCGGCGATGAAGCGGCGGCGGCAAAGGCTTATGCGCGGGCGCTTGAAATCGACCCGGGCTTCGCCAAGGCGGCGGTCAATCTAGCCGATCTGCACCTTGCCCGGGGTGACGCGGCGGCGGCGCTGGAAGATATCGAACGCTTTCTGTCACGCCGCCCGGCACATCCGGCGGCGCTTGCCTTCAGGGCTTTCGCGCTCCGCGATCTGGGCGAGGATGCCGCCGCACGGGAACTGGACGACCCCGACCGGTTTATTATGCAGCGCCGGGTGCAGCCGCCCGACGGCTATGCCGGCATAGATGCCTTCAACGCGGCCATCGCCGAATACCTTTTGGCGCATCCGACGCTGACCCCGTCACCGAAAGCACACGCCACGCGCATGGGACGGCATTCCGGCGAACTGCTGGCCCCGCCGATGGGACCGATGGCGGCGTTCGGCCGTGAAATCGAAGATGCCTTTCGCGCCTACAGGCGGCAGTTCGCGGGCGAGCCGGCGCACCCTTTTCTCGACGCCTGCCCAGACGACATCGCGATTTCGGCGTGGGGGGTGGTCATGGACGAGGACGGCCATCAGGTCGCGCATATCCACCCCGCGGCATGGCTTTCCGGAGTGTATTACGCCGAGGTGCCGGACAGCATCACAGATGACGACCCGGAACGCGCCGGGTGGATCGAGTTCGGCCGCCCGCCGGAGGATATCCACGCCCACCATGCTCCCGTGCTGCGCCTTTTCAAGCCCGAGCCGGGCCTGATGATCCTGTTTCCGAGCCATTTTTATCACCGCACGGTGCCGCTGAAAGGCAGATCGCGGCGCATTTCAATCGCTTTCGACATCATGCCCGGGACCGGCGGCGGGCCGGTGCAGATACGTAAATACCCTTAAATATTAAGCACATTCCACAGGTATGAAGTCGCAGGGATAGTGCTTACGTAGTGGAGTAATCCAGTGCGGCATTTTGACCGTATAGATTACCAGACGAAATAACGGTGATGCATAAAACGATGACTTCAAACAGTTACAGACCGCGTTTCTGGGCCGCAACGACGCTTGCACTGGCGCTCGTTTTTGCCGCCGGGATGACCGTTGCGGGTGAAAAACAGGCAACGGAGCAGGCAACGGAACTGGCATCGATCGAACAATACGTCGGTATGGATGTCGGCGAAGTGATCCGCGCGCGCGGCAATATCGCAAGTGTGTTCCAGAGCCTTCCCCGAACCCTGGGCGCAGGCAGCGATGTGAAGTTTCTGGACACGATCCTGACGGGGGAAAATACCCGTGCCGAGATCACGCTGATCGACGACAGCCTGCTGTCGCTCGGCGACAATTCGGAACTGACCATCGACGAAATGATCTACGCGCCCGGCAAAAAAGGGCGCGGTGTCCTGACCCTGGCCAAGGGCGTGTTCCGCATGGTGTCCGGCAAAATCAACAAACATGACGGCGGCACTCTGACATTGAAGACCCCGATAGCGACCATTGGCGTGCGTGGCACGGATTTCTGGGGGTTGCAGGAAGCAAACACGCTGACGATGGCGCTGATCGATGACGGCATTGTCGAAATCACCGGCGCTGACGGGCGGACCGTGACGCTGAATACGCCGCTTCAGGCCGTCGTGATCGAACGCGGCCAGCCGACCCCGGCGGCGCCGTTCAACCTGACGCCAGGCGAACTGGCCGAGGCGGCAAAGACCGTGACCTATTAATTCGAAAGGTTAGATAGCCGGTGCGCCGGCATCTCCCTGACCGAGTGCTGCGCTCCCCCCGTGCGGCACTCGGTTTTTTTTGAGGGGGCCACATGGTCTTGCCGGCATAGGGGTTGCTTGGAAAGGCGTGGGCCATTTTGTATGGTCTGGGTCATGGCCGCTGCCGGTTTGTTTTCCCGGCAGGAAATGGCGAAACCCCGGGATTTTGGAACCGCAATGGAAGAAGCAGATCTTGAGAAGTACGAGCGCAAGGTGGCAGTCCGTCCGTTGCGGGTTTCCGATTATCCCGCCGTGCTCAAGGTTCAGACCGATGTCTTCAAGAGCATCGAACCGTGGTCGCGGGCACAGTACCTGAGTCAGCTGCGGTCTTTTCCGGAAGGCCAGTTGGGGGTCGAGGTCGAAGGCGAGCTTGTCGCTATTTCATCGTCGCTGCTGATTTCCGGTCACGTTGCATCCAGTGCGCATGACTTCGATACCGTCACCGACGACGGCTTCATCCGCAACCACCGCGAAGACGGGGAATACCTGTACGGCATCGATATCGCGGTTTCGCGCGAATATCAGGGTTACAAGCTGGCCCGCAGGCTCTACGAGGCACGCAAGGAACTGGTGGTCGAGAAAAACCTGAAAGGGATCGTCATCGGCGGCCGCATTCCCGGCTATCACGAACATGCCGGGGACATGAGCGCCGAGGAATACGTCGAAAAAGTCGTCGTCCGCGAACTGGACGACCCGGTTCTGGTGGCTCAGCTGGCAAACGGTTTCGAGATCATCCGTGTCATCGAGGGCTATCTGGCAGAGGACGACGAGAGCTGCGGCAACGCCGTGCTGATGATCTGGCGCAATCCCGATTTCAAGGCGGAGCAGGGTGCGCAGAACCATCCCGGCACGGCCCGGCTGTGCGTCGTGCAGTATCAGATGCACCGCGTCGACAGCTTCAAGGATTTCGCGCTTCAGTGTGAACACTTCGTCGGAACGGCGTCGGAATACAGATCGGATTTCTGCGTCTTCCCGGAACTGCTGACGACACAGCTTTTTTCCATGCTGCCCGCCGACCGGCCGCAGGAGGCGGCCCGTGCGCTGGATCAGTTCACCGAGCCGTATCTGGAAATGTTCAATGAGCTGGCGATCCGCTACAACGTCAACATCATCGGCGGCTCGCACCTGACTCTGGAAGAAGAGCGCCTGTACAATGTCGCCTATCTGTTCCGCCGCGACGGCACGCTGGAAAAACAGTACAAGATCCATATCACGCCCAGCGAATCGAAGTGGTGGGGCGTCAGCGGCGGCGAGAAAGTGAACGTCTTCGACACCGACAGGGGCAAGATCGCGATCCTGATCTGCTACGACGTCGAGTTTCCCGAGCTGGCACGCATTGCCGCCGGTAAGGGCGCCAACATCATCTTCGTGCCGTACAATACGGATATGCGCTCGGGGCATCTCAGGGTCAGCTACTGCGCCCACGCGCGGGCCATTGAGAACCATGTCTATGTGGCGCTGGCCGGGGCCTGCGGGAACCTGCCACATACCACCTCGACGGCGGAAATTCACTATGCGCAATCGGGCATCTATACGCCGTCGGATATCTCGTTCGACCGCGAAGCCATCGCCGCCGAGTGCACGCCGAACGCGGAAATGGTGCTGATCCACGATGTCGATCTCGACAAGCTGCCGCACCACAAGCACTTCGGCACGGTCAAGAACTGGATCGACCGGCGCAAGGATCTCTACACGATCAACTACGACGACGGCACCGAGAAGTTCACGGTCTAGATTCAGCCGACCACGTTGCGCGGTTTTCCGGCGACGAAGGCGTCGATGTTGTCGACCATCTGATCGGCGAGGCCCTGGATCGCTTCGAGGCTGGCCCACGCCACGTGCGGTGTCAGGATGAAATTCGGCCGGTCCATGATTTCCATGAACGGATGATCGTCGGGAATCGGCTCCGTGGTGACCACGTCGAACGCCGCGCCCCTGATCTTGCCGCTTTTCAGGGCGTCGACGAGGGCGCGCTCGTCGACCAGCCCGCCACGCGCGGTGTTGATCACCAGCGGGCGTTTCGTCATCTTCGCGAACTCGTCGGGACCGAGCAGATTGCGGGTGCTGTCGAGCAGCGGGCAGTGCATGGTGATGACATCGCTTTCCGACAGAATACGTTCGAACGGGGTATATAGCGGCCCCATGCCGTCGACCCCCTTGTAGGTCGAGAAGCGGACTTCCATGCCGAAAGCCTCGGCCAGGCGGGCAACCGACTTGCCGAGTACGCCGTCGCCGATGATGCCCATTACCTTGCCTCTGAGATCGAAGATCGGATAGTCGAAGTAACAGAACTGGTCCGCTTCCTTCCAGCGCCCTTCGGCGACCGACAGGTGATACGGACGTATCGAGCGGCTTAAGCTGAGGATCAGGCCCATGGTGTGTTCCGGCACCGTGGCGGTGGCGTATTCACGGATGTTGGAAACGGTGATCCCTCGTTCGGCGCAGGTTTTGAGGTCGATGATGTCGGTGCCGGTGGCGGCGACCGCGATCATTTTCAGTTTCGGTAGCTCGCCAAGGGTCTCGGCGCGCAGGGCAACCTTGTTGGTGATGATAATCTCGGCATCCTTGGCCCGCTCAACGATCTCTTCGGGCTTGGTCCGCTGATAGTCGTCCATGGTGTGCGCGAATGCCGGCGGCCGCAGTGTGACCTGTTCCGGGAAAGTTTCGCGGTCGAGAAATACAATATGCTTCGATGTGCCGGTGTCGTTGTTCGTCATGTGATGTAATTCCCCCTTTGTCGGGATTAAATGTAATGAACGAAAGGCCGGCAATCCAGTATTGGACTCTTTTTATCCGCGTCGTACCGTCACACTCCTGAAAACAGTTTCCGTTTACATGAAGGACATCCGAAATGCTTTACGACCACCGCACCTATACCTGCCGTCCGGGCACCATCAAGAAGCACCTCGAGCTTTACCTGCAGCACGGCTACCCGGCGCAGACCCGGCATCTCGGCAAACCCGTGCTGTATGCGATGACGGAAACCGGCGATCCCAACAGCTATGTGCATATCTGGGCCTATGAAGACGCCGCCGACCGCGCTAAAAAACGCGCCGCCATGCAGGCCGATCCGGATTGGCAGAATTATCTCAAGGTCAATGCCGAGGCCGGATACCTGGAAAGCCAAAGCAATAAACTACTGATCCCGGCGCCGTTCTTCGAAGGCTGAGCGGGCGCTTGCGTGTGCGGCGCAGATTCCGCACAATCCGCGCATGACCGGGAAAACACCGATCGCAAGACTTCTGTCGGTGGCGGCGCTTTCGGCGCCGCTGCTGGCGCTCGGTGCCTGCGGAACATCGGATTCAGGCTCCATCGTCGCGGCGTCCGAAACGGCGATCACCATCACGACGATCCGCTTTTCCGAACCGACGGCCATCGCCGAAGCACACTGCGCCAAATACGGCCGCAAGGCCGTGCCGCAGGGCCAGGTGAAGCTGGGGTCGGTCAGCTACAAGATCATGTGGGGCTACGATTGCGTCAAACCGTGACGTCCCGCCGCTCCTCCCTTGTTTCGCCCCGGTGATCCGTCCCGCCGCACTGCCCGTACCAGTCAGGTAACCGCCGCGACGTGCGGCAGGCTTAAGACAGAGTATTCATGACCGATCCCGCGCCGATCATTGTCTGGTTCAGGAACGACCTCCGCGTTGCCGACAATCCGGCCCTTATTGCCGCCGCCGCGAGTGGCAAGCCGGTGATCGCACTTTATATCCTCGACGACGAGACACCGGGAAAATGGAAACCGGGGGGCGCCGCGCGCTGGTGGCTGCATCACACCCTCGCGGCATTGCAGTCGGGGTTGGCTGAACGGGGTGCAACGCTTGTGCTGCGCCGTGGCCGGGCCGAAGACGTGATCGCCGCCGTTGCCGGTGAAACCGGCGCTCAGGGTGTTTACTGGAACCGCTGTTACGAGCCGTTTGCCATTGCCCGCGATAGCAGGATCAAGGATGCGCTCAAGGCCGGCAATCTGGAGGCCGCCAGTTTCAACGGATCGTTGCTGTTCGAACCGTGGGAGATCACCACCAGGCAGGGGGGATTCTACAAGGTCTACACCCGTTTCTGGCACGCCTTGCGCGATAGGGGCGATCCGCCGCCGCCGGGCCCCGCGCCGTTGCGGATAGAAGCCTCCGGCAAGCTTGTGAAAAGCGAGGCGCTTGAGGACTGGGGACTGTTGCCGTCGGCACCGGACTGGGCCGGCGGGCTGCGCCAGCGCTGGCAGCCCGGCGAGGCAGGGGCGATGAAGCGGTTGCGGGCATTCCTGCGAAGCGGGCTGGAAGGCTACAAGGACCGTCGCGACTTCCCCGCCGATGCGGTGACGTCAAACCTGTCGGCGTTCCTGCACACAGGCGATATCAGTCCGCGCCAGATCTGGCATGAAACCCTGAAAACCGCGGGCTGGTCCGAGGCCGCGGAGAAGTTCCTCAAGGAAGTGGCCTGGCGGGAATTCGCCTATCACGTTCTCTATCATCTGCCGACGCTGCCCGATGAGCCGATGTCGGCGCGCTTTCGGGATTTCCCGTGGGCCGACGATGATGCGCACCTGGCCTGCTGGCAACAGGGACGAACCGGTTATCCGATGGTCGATGCGGGGATGCGCGAATTATGGCAGACCGGGCACATGCACAACCGGGTGCGCATGGTCACCGCGTCGTTTCTGGTCAAGCATCTGTTGTTGCCGTGGCAGGCCGGGGAAGCCTGGTTCTGGGATACTCTCGTCGACGCCGATCTGGCGGTCAATGCGTTCAGCTGGCAATGGGTTGCCGGCTGCGGTGCCGACGCGGCGCCGTATTTCCGCATCTTCAATCCGATTCTGCAGGGCTCGAAGTTCGATCCGGACGGGACATACATCCGCACCTATGTGCCGGAGATTGCGCAGTTGCCGGACAAATACCTGTTCGCGCCCTGGGAAGCGCCGGATCATGTGCTGAAGGATGCCGGGATCGCGCTCGGCACGACCTATCCACGACCGGTCGTGGCGCACAAACAGGCCCGCGAACGCGCACTCGCCGCCTTCAAGTCGCTGCCGCGTCACGACGGGGCTGGAAACGAGGGGGCTTAGGTCCTAGTTGATCGGTAAGTCGCCGAACAGCCAGCGCCCGACTTCAATACCGACCAGGGACCACGCCGCCAGCGTGATGGCGATGGCGATCAGCGGCTGGTTGCGGACCCGCTTGAACGGTTGCGGCCGCGACCCGGCATCGAGAACGGAGGCTTGGCCGATTTCGAGATGGCGGTTGCGGCGGATGGTCTTCAGGGTCTCGCGCTCGACCTCATCGAAGCCCTGGCGCAACGACACGAACTCGCGGTGAAACGGCACGACGATGCCGAAAAACATCGTGATCACCCCGGCGATCCCGTACCACGGCACATAGCCCAGCTTGGCTGCGCCGCTGAGGAATGTGCCGACCAGAACGAAGCCGACGCCGTTGATGCCGATCAACACATGCACAAGCCGGCGGCGGCGTTCCGGGTCGATCATTTTCCGTTCACCTCAGCCGCGGGCTTCCGCATCACCAGCGTCGACCAGCCGTCGAGGCTGTGCTGCGCAACAAACCTCAGCCCGTACGCGCGGTGCCGTGCCACCACCCAACGGGCATCGCGATCCAGCAATCCTGACAGCACGACGGTGCCGCCCGGCACCAGCGCGCGTACTGTGTCCGCCGCCATGCCGATCAAGGGCCGGGCCAGGACATTGGCGACGATCAGGTCATAGGGGGCGCCATCGCGGACCGCGTCGCTGCGGTAACCGGTGCTTTGGCGGGCGTCGATGCGGCCCCGCAGTTTGTTGTCACGGGTATTACGCCGGGTCACGCGAACGGCTTCCGGATCGATGTCGACGGCCAGTACCCGCGCCGGCCAAAGCCGGGCAATGGCGAACGCCAGAATGCCCGAGCCGCAGCCGAGATCGAGGGCGCTGGCAACATGCTGTGTGCGGGCGATCGCGGCCAGTGCCGTAAGGCAGGTGCCGGTGGTCGGGTGCGTGCCGGACCCGAACGCCGTGCCGGCATCGATGCGGAACGGTATGCAGGCGGCGGGCAGTGCCCCTTCGTAGTGACTCGGGTAGACGAAAAAGCGGCCGATGCGCAGCGGTTCGAACAGGGCGAGGTTTTCCGCCAGCCAGTCGCGCGGCGTCAGGAACTCGACGCGGAGCGGCGGCGTTTCGACGTGCATCGCTTCGGCGGCCATGGCCAGCCCGGCCTCGATGGCGTCGATATCGGGTTCGCTATCCGTATAGCCCTCGACCCGCCAGGGAATATCGTCATCGCCGAACGAAGAGACGGCAACGGAAATACCCTCGAAGATGACTTCGAACGCCGGCACGGTATGCTTAGGGACCGTGACTTCAAGCCGCCAAAGCGGCTGCGGGGCGGGCGCGAGGATCATGCGGGCAACACGAAGCTGGCCATGACCCGCTTCGGGCCGGCTTTCTCGAAATCGATATCGAGCTTGTCGCCGTCGACAAGGGTGATCTTGCCGTAGCCGAATTTCTGATGAAAGACACGGATGCCGACCTCGAAACCGCTGCCGTCGCCGGCAGGTTTGTAGGCCGGACTGCGGGCGGCCTCGACCATGCGGCGGCGCGAACGGCCAATGCCGTCGATGCCGTTGAACGGATCCTCGACGCTTTGCGACACCGCATCGCGGCGCGCATATACGCCGCTTTCGGAAAACACATCGATATGGTCGGCGGGCAGTTCATCGATAAAACGCGACGGCGTCGCACTCTGCCACTGTCCGTAGACCCGGCGGTTCGCGGCGAACGAAATCATCGCATGCTTGCGCGCCCGGGTGATGCCGACATAGGCAAGGCGGCGCTCTTCCTCAAGCGAGGCAAGACCGCCCTCGTCGAGCGAGCGCTGGTTCGGAAACAGGCCTTCTTCCCAGCCCGGCAGGAATACGGTGGCGAATTCAAGGCCCTTGGCGCCATGCAGCGTCATGATGTTGACCTTGTCGATGTCGCTGCGTTCCTCGTTTTCCATCACAAGGCTGACATGTTCCAGAAACGATCCCAGAGCCTCGAAATCCTCAAGTGCGACGACCAGTTCCTTCAGGTTGTCGATCCGGCCCGGTGCATCGGGTTCCTTTTTGGCGCGCCACATGTCGACATAACCGCTGTCTTCGAGGATCTGCCTGCACAGTTCCGCCGGCGGGTAGGTCTGCGCCAGGCTGCGCCACATGTCGAAGGTCGCCAGCAGATCGCCGAGTGCCTTGCGCGCCTGCGGGCGAAGCTCGTCTGTTTCAAGTAACTTGGCAATGGCGCGGGTCAGCGAGATGCGTTCGGCGCGGGCATAGGTGTGGATCACCTGCAGGCTGGTCTTGCCGATGCCGCGCGTCGGCACGTTGACGATGCGCTCGAACGCCAGATCGTCGTTGGGTTGGGCAACGACACGCAGGTATGCGACCGCATCGCGGATTTCCTGTCGCTCGTAGAACCGGGGTCCGCCGATGACCCTGTAGGGCAGGCCGAGCGTGATCAGGCGTTCCTCGAACTCGCGGGTTTGGAAGCCGGCGCGCACCAGCACCGCCATGTCGCTCAGTTTTTCGCCCTTGTTCTGATAGGCCTCGATCTCGTCACCGACCAGCCGGGCCTCGGCCTCGCCGTCCCAGACCCCGCGCACGCGGACTTTCTCACCATCGTTGATGTCGGTCCACAGCGTCTTGCCGAGCCGGCCTTCGTTGAAGGTGATCAGGCCCGATGCGGCCGCCAGAATATGCGGCGTCGAACGGTAGTTGCGTTCGAGCCGGACCACGCGCGCGCCCGGGAAGTCTTCTTCGAAGCGCAGGATGTTGCCGACTTCGGCGCCGCGCCAGGAATAGATCGACTGATCGTCATCGCCAACGCAGCAGATGTTGCGGTGTTCCTGCGCCAGAAGCCTGAGCCACAGATACTGTGCGACGTTGGTGTCCTGATACTCGTCGACCATGATGTAGCGGAACCGGCGCTGATAAGCTTTCAGAACCTCGGGCTGGTCGCGGAACAGGTTCAGGCACAACAAAAGCAGATCGCCGAAGTCGGCGGCGTTCAGGGTCTGCAGGCGATCCTGATAATCCTTGTACAGATCGAGCACCTTGCCGTCGCCGTGTCCGGCATCCGACGCGGGGACCTTGTCGGGCATGAAGCCGCGGTCCTTCCAGCGCTGGATGATGCCGGAAATGGCGCGCGCCGGCAGGCGTTTCTCGTCGATGCCGTGGACGTCGATCATCTGCTTGATCAGACGCACCTGGTCGTCGGCATCGAGGATGGTGAATTGTGGCGTCAGGCCGACGGCTTCGGCGTTGGCGCGCAGGATGCGCGCGGCGATGGCGTGAAAGGTGCCGACCCACCAGCCTTCGACCGGGCGGCCGACCAGATGCGAGACACGCTCGCGCATCTCGCCGGCGGCCTTGTTGGTAAAGGTCACGGCGAGAATTTCGCCGGGGCCGGCGCGGTTCTGCATCAGAATGTGCGCCAGGCGCGTCGTCAGCACCCGGGTCTTGCCGGTGCCGGCGCCGGCGAGGACCAGAACCGGGCCTTCGACGGCCTCGACGGCTTCGCGCTGACTGTCATTCAGGCCGTCCAGATAGGCCGGTGCGCGCTGCACGGCGGGGGCGGCGGCGGGACGGGGATCGTCATCAAGCTCGAAGGGATTGGACATACGCCGTTTATATCACGTGAAGGGCGGCTGAAAACCGCCCGCATGGAGAATAATGTCACGCCAGGGTGTTTGCTGGGCGTTTACTGATTGTGCTCTTCGTGACGGACTTTAAGGAGCGCGCGGTTGTACGCTGTCATGACGTCGCGATGATGCACGCAACCGGTGAAGACCTTGGTGTGCGGGTCGCGCAGCACGGCAATGTGATCCTCGCCGGTGTCGCGCATGATGCGCATCGCGGCGCCCAGATTGTCGCCCTCATTCAGGACCGGCGGATGCAGCCGGGCGACATCGGCGGCGCACAGCAGGTCGTTGCATTCGGGATCGAACAGCGTTACTCCGCAGTCTTGCAGGGTTATGGTGCCGTACAACTCGCCGGTCGGCTGCACGACGAACAATTCGCCGGTGCTGGACGCGCTGAGCTTTTCGCGGATGCTGGAGATCGGGGTGTCCATGCCGATGGTTTCCGCCGTGACGTTGGTGCCGTGATCGAGAATATGGCGGACCTTAATGGTATCCAGCACCTCGGTCTCGAAGCCGTCGCGCAGATCGACATTGCGCCGGCGCAATGTCTCGGCGAAGAAAGATGCGCCGAACAGGTTATGCGTCAGTTCCGTCGAGACGACGATGGCCAGCATCACGGCGAGCGAAAGCTTATAGTCGCCGGTGATCTCGAAAATGATCAGGGTCGTCGAGATCGGCGCGCCAAGTACGGCGGCGGCCACCGCACCCATGCCGACGACCGTGTAGACACCGACGCCCGACGCCAGCTCGGGAAAGACATCGGCGGCGATCAGCCCATACGATGAGCCGACCGCTGCGCCGAGCACCAGTGCCGGAGAAAACACCCCGCCGGAAAAGCCGAAGCCGAGACAGAGCGCAGTCGCGAAAATCTTGGCTATGCCGATGGCGATCAGCAATTGGACGTCGAATTGTCCGAGGATCGACCATTCGACGAAACCGTAGCCGACGCTCAGGATCTGCGGCAGCCATATGGCGATGACACCGACGATGGCACCGGCGATGGCCGGCTTGATCCAGACCGGGGCCTCGATCTTCTCGGAAAGCTGTTGCATCACGAAGATGGACTGCATCATGACGATAGCGGCGACGGCGGCGACGACGCCAAGTCCGATAAAGGCCGGAAACTCCCAGAATGATGTAATATGGTTGTCGCCCAGCAAGAACGCCGAGACCTCGCCGAAATGAATGTGCGACAGTGCCGTTCCGGCGACGCTGGCGACGACGATGGGCGCGAAGGTCTTGAGCGCATACTGCCCGACCACGACTTCGGTCGCGAACAGTGCGCCGGCGATCGGCGCGTTGAACGAGGCGGAAACCGCCGCCGCGACGCCACAGCCGAGAAGAGTTCTGGAAAGCGAGCGCGACAGATGCAGCTTGCGCGCGACCATGCCGGCCAACGATGCGCCGAGGTGTACGGCCGGGCCTTCGCGGCCGACCGAAGCGCCGGCGCCGATCGAAAGCGCACTGCAGACCGCGGAAACAATGCCGACCCTGGATGACATGTGCCCGGCACGCATGGCCGAGGCCTCGACCACGTCGGCGACCCCCTGGGTTTTGCCGCCGGGCATGAATTTCCAGGTGATCAGGCCGATCAGCAGGCCGAGACCCGCCGGGACCAGGATCAGCCGCCACGGTTCTACCGTCACCTCATAGCGGGCGAGCATGCTGGTGGTGATGCCGAACGAGGTGAGCTCGATGGCCTGAATGGCTTCGCGGAAGGCGATGACGGCGGCACCGGAGACGCAGCCGACGACGAGTGCCAGCCCGACCAGCAATAAATGCTCGTTACGGATGGTCTTGCGTAAGGCGGACTGGATATGTCCGTATGTGAAACGCGACTGCGGCATTCTTGCCCCCGGCTCCCGAATAGAAGCATAGGGCTGAATTCCTTAAAGAAAAGGATAACGCCGCCGAAGTTTCACATGAATGCCGCGCTGGCGCATGGCCTTAGTATTTGGCGGCGTCCAGCGAATAGCCGGCCGAGCGCACGGTGCGGATCAGGTCCGCATCCGATCCGGTATTGAGGGCTTTTCTGAGTCTGCGGATATGCACGTCGACGGTCCGGAGTTCGACGAAGATGTCGCGGCCCCAGACCTTGTCGAGCAGTTGCTCGCGCGAAAATACACGGCCGGGCTTTTCCAGGAACGAGCGCAGCAGACGAAACTCGGTCGGGCCGAGCTTGATCGCCTTGCCGCCCCGGGTCACGCGGTGCGACGTGAGATCCATTTCGATATCGGCATAGCTCAGCATCTCGCCGGCCTGTTCCGGGTGCGCGCGCCGCAGCACGGCCTTGATACGCGCCGTAAGTTCCGCCGGTGAAAACGGTTTGACGATGTAGTCGTCGGCACCGGTTTCGAGGCCGCGGATGCGGTCGTTTTCCTCGCCCTTGGCGGTCAGCATGATGACCGGCATGCTGCGGGTTTCCGATTTCTGGCGCAGCTGTCGGCAGATCTCGATGCCAGATACGTTCGGCAGCATCCAGTCCAGCACGACGAGATCCGGAATATCGGAATCGACGGCTTCCAGTCCGGCTTCACCATCGCGGGCAACGGCGACGTCGAAGCCTTCGTTTTCAAGGTTATAGCGCAGCAGTTCCACGAGGGACGGGTCGTCCTCAACAATAAGTATACGTGATGTTTCAGTCATCTTTTGTCTCAAACTCAGTCTTCACCGCCGATGACGGTGTAGCTCGATTGATCGTCCTTCGGGCGCGTATCTTCAGGAAGCGAGCCATGGACGAGGAAATAAACATGTTCGGCGATATTGGTTGCATGATCGCCGATCCGTTCGATGTTCTTGGCAACGAATAACAGGTGCGCACATGCCGATATGCTGCGCGGGTCTTCCATCATGTAGGTCAGAAGCTCGCGGAACAGGCTAGTGTGCAGCGCATCGACCTCTTCGTCACGCATCCTGACATCCTGTGCCAGTTCGGCGTCGCGCTGCAGATAGGCATCGAGCACCGTCTTGATCATGCCCTGTACGACATTGCCCATGCGCGAGATGGTGCGGCTCGGGCCGACCGGTGGGGTTTGCGTGATCGCGACCGTGCGTTTGGCGATGTTCTTCGAGTAATCGCCGATCCGCTCGATGACGCTGGCAATCCTGAGCGCGGTAATCACGACGCGCAGGTCGTCGGCCATCGGCTGGCGCAGCGCCAGCATGGAAATGGTGTGCTGATCGACGCTTTCCTCGATCGCATCGATGCGCTTGTCGCTGACGATGACCTGTTCGGCCAGTTCGCTGTCTCGGCGCACCAATGCCTTGATGGCATCCGCGAATTGATGCTCGGCGAGCCCGCCCATTTCGGCGAGCAGATTATCGAGCTGGTTCAGGTCTTCGTCGAACCTGGAAACGATGTGGTCATGTTCTTCGGGCATAACGGTATCCTTTTGATCAGCCGAATCTGCCGGTGATGTAATCCTGGGTGCGTTGGTCTTTGGGCGTCGTGAAGATCTTTCCGGTTTCGCCGACCTCGACGAGATCGCCCATATGGAAAAATGCCGTGCGCTGCGAAACCCGTGCCGCCTGCTGCATGGAGTGGGTCACGATGACGATGGTGAAGTTGTTCCTGAGTTCGTCGATCAGTTCCTCGATGCGTGCCGTGGCAATCGGATCGAGCGCCGAGCAGGGCTCGTCCATCAGAATCACTTCGGGCTGCACGGCGATGGCGCGGGCAATGCACAGACGCTGTTGCTGGCCGCCGGAAAGGCCGGTGCCGGGTTCTTCCAGGCGGTCTTTGACCTCTTCCCACAGGCTGGCCTTCTTCAGGCTTTCTTCGACGATCTGATCGATTTCTTCCTTGCCGGTGGCGATGCCGTGAATGCGCGGGCCGTAGGCAATGTTCTCGTAGATCGATTTCGGAAACGGGTTGGGTTTCTGGAAAACCATGCCGACCCGGGCACGCAGGTGCACGACATCGATGGCATTGGAGTAGATATCGGTGCCATCGAGCTCGATGGTGCCCTTGACCTTGCAGATGTCGATCGTGTCGTTCATGCGGTTCAGGGTGCGCAGGTACGTCGACTTGCCGCAGCCCGACGGGCCGATCAGTGACGTGACTTCGTTCTCATAGATGTCGAGGTCGACGTCGAACAACGCCTGCTTCTCGCCATAGAAAACCTTCACGTCGCGGGTGTGGAATTTGGTTTCGCGTGCCGCCTTGATGGCACCGTCAACCGGGGTCCCGACCTGTACGGAATTGCTCATATCTATTTCGCCCATGTCGGTGTCTCCTACCAGCGCCGTTCGAATTTCTTACGCAACACAACGGCCAAAGCGTTCATGAAAATAAGGAAGGTCAGCAGCACCATGATCGCCGCCGAGGTGCGGGCGACGAAAGCCCGTTCAGGGCTGTCCGCCCAGAGGAAGACCTGAACCGGCAGAACCGTCGCCGGGTCGGTGACGCTGCCGGGAATGTCGACGATGAAGGCGACCATGCCGATCATCAAAAGCGGCGCGGTTTCGCCCAGCGCCTGGGCCATGCCGATGATGGTGCCGGTCAGGATGCCGGGCATTGCCAGCGGCAGCACATGGTGCGTCACGACCTGCATACGCGATGCACCGAGACCGAGTGCGGCCTCTCGGATCGATGGCGGCACCGCTTTCAGGGCGGCGCGGCCGGCGATGATGATCGTCGGCAAGGTCATCAGCGCCAGCACCATGCCGCCGACCAGCGGCGCCGAACGGGGCAGGCCGAAGAAGTTGATGAAGACCGCAAGACCCAACAGGCCGAACACGATCGAGGGTACCGCGGCGAGGTTGTTGATGTTGACCTCGATGATCTGCGTCAGCCGGTTTTTCGGCGCGAATTCCTCAAGATAGACGGCTGCCGAAACGCCGACCGGGAAGGACAGTAAAAGCGTCACCAGCATGGTAAACAGCGTGCCCATGGTGGCGCCCCAGATGCCGGCAAGCTCGGGCTCGCGTGAATCGGCGTGGGTGAAGAATGTGGTGTTGAACCCGGAATTGATGATGCCGCGCTTTACCAGTTCATCGAACCAGGCCATTTGCTTGTCGTTGACGCGGCGATCGGCTTCGGCGGTGTCCTTGTTGATCACGCCCTTCTTGTAGAGGTCGAAATCGGCCGCCACCGGCAGCTCGAAAGTCAGCGACTGGCCGATCAGCGAGGGGTCTTCGATGACCCGCTGTTGAACCTGGAAGCTGGCGCCCTGGCTGAGCATGGCTGTCAGCGCGCGCTTGTCGCGGCGCCCCGTGATGTCCGGAAATTCTTCGAGCAACGCGTCGAAAATGACTTTGCGGTAGTTGGCGTTGATCAGGATTGCTGGGTCGCGTTTGCCTTCGGGATCGATGACCTCTTCGTTCAGGTTGACCTTCAGGGCAATCGTGGTGTCCGTGAACGCCGGCAGACCGCTGGAGATAATCGTCGTGAACAGGACGACGACGGCGCATATCGCAATCGCGATGGCGCCGATACCATAGGCGCGGAACCGGGCTTCGGCGGCATAGCGCTTCTTCAGGCCGCGCTTGACGGCATCGGAGGCATGATTGGCACGATCGCGTGCCGCCTGTTTGTTGAGTTGATCGTTGCTTTGTAATTCATTCATGACGGCATCAGTCATACTGCTCACGGTACTTGTTGACCACCGCCATGGCGATGATGTTGAGGCAAAGGGTGACACAGAACAGCACCAGGCCGAGGGCGAATGCCGCCAGTGTCTTGGCGCTGTCGAATTCCTGGTCGCCGACGAGAAGGGTCACGATCTGCACCGTCACCGTGGTCACGGCTTCGAACGGATTGGCGGTCAGGTTGGCGCCGAGACCGGCGGCCATGACCACGATCATGGTTTCGCCGATGGCCCTGGAGACCGCCAGCATGAACGAGCCGACGATGCCCGGCAGGGCGGCCGGCAAGATCACGCGCTTGATGGTTTCCGATTTCGTCGCGCCAAGGCCGTAGGAGCCTTCGCGAAGGCTTTGCGGGACAGCGTTGATGACGTCATCCGACAGCGAGGAGACGAAGGGAATGATCATAATGCCCATCACCAGCCCGGCGGCAAGTGCGCTTTCGGACGAGATGTCGAGACCGAAAAGCGACCCCTGATCGCGCAGGAACGGCGCCACGGTCAGCGCCGCGAAGAAGCCGTAAACGACCGTCGGGATGCCGGCGAGAATTTCCAGCAGCGGTTTGACGGTACCGCGCACCTTGTTCGGCGCGTATTCCGCCATATAGATTGCCGACAGTAGGCCGATCGGCCCGGCGACGCACATGGCGACGAGGGAAATCAGCATCGTCCCGGCGAACAGAGGGATCGCACCGAAGGCGCCGCTGGCCCCCACCTGGTCGGAGCGGAGCGCAGTCTGCGGGCTCCATTCCAGGCCGAACAGGAATTCCGCCGGTGAAACCTTTTCGAAGAAACGCCAGGATTCGAAGACCAGCGACAGGACGATGCCGATGGTCGTCAGGATGGCGATGATAGAACTGACGACAAGGATCGTCATCATCGCTTTTTCGACCTGATTGCGGGCCCTGAGCGACGGTGAAACCTTGCTGCGCGCAAAGGCGACGGCGGCGATGCCGACAGCGAGGATGACTACGAACTGCGCCAACACGCTTGTCTGTTTCAGGCTCACGTACTGGTCGGCAGCGGCCTGCATGGCCGGGGTTATCTCGCCGGAGGTAATGTTGCCGGACGCCAGATTGCGGATGTCGTTCATGATCAACGACATCTGCGACGGGTCGTCGCCGATGACCTCGGCGGGCAGGCTGCCCTGTACCAGCATTTCGACGATCGGCGTCTGGAAAATCGTCCAGGCGCCGAGGATCAGCAGGGTCGGGATGCCGCACCACAGCGCAACGAAATAGCCGTAATAATGCGGCCGAGAATGAAGCGTGTTCGGTGATCCGCCGGCGCTGGCGAGAGAACGGGAGCGGCCGAGATAATAGCCCGCGACGGTCAGGATGATCAGTGCGCCGAGGATGAAAGTGAAGGACATTAAAGTGATTTCCCGCTGCGCCCGATAAGAGTCAAAAGAGTATGCACTAAACGAATAAAAGCGACGAAGGGGGCCCCCGGCGAAATGACCGGGGACCCATTGTCCTTACATCGAGATGTTGTTGGCCATCATCTCGCCGTCTTTCTGGAACTTCTTGCGTTCCGCATCCGGCATCGGGATCAGACCCTTGTCGGAAAGGATGCCGTCCGGACCGAAGGTTTTCTCGGCGGTAAAGGCGGCAACGTATTCCTTGATGCCCGGCACTTTACCAACGTGCGCGCCCTTCACGTAGAAGAACAGCGGACGCGATACAGGGTAGGAACCGTCAGCGATGGTTTCGAATTCCGGGGCAACGCCACCGATGAGCGAACCCTGAACCTTATCGGCGTTCTGATCGAGGAACGAGAAACCGAACACGCCGAAGGCATCGGCATTGGCTTCCAGTTTGCGAACGATCAGAACGTCGTTTTCACCGGCTTCGACATAGGCGCCGTCTTCACGAATACCGTGGCAAACCGCTTTGTATTTCTTCTTGTCGGTTTTCTTCATCGCCTTGATGAATTTGAAGGTCTTGCAACCGCCTTCAAGCGCCAGTTCGGCGAACGCATCGCGCGTGCCGGAGGTCGGCGGCGGGCCGAGTACTTCGATCTTGGTGGCGGGGAGCGACGGATCGACGTCGGACCACTTCATGTTGTCGTTCTCTTTGAGGCCGCCCTTGCCGTCGGGGATGTTCTTGGCGAGCGCCAGGAAGATCTGCTGCTTGGTCACTTTCATCTGCGGCGCGGTTTTCGCGTTGGCGAAAACAATGCCGTCATAACCGATCTTGATTTCGGTAACGTCGGTGACGCCGTTCTTGGTGCATTTCTCGACTTCGGATTTCTTGATGCGGCGCGAGGCATTGGTGATGTCCGGGTGCTCGACGCCGACACCGGCACAGAACAGCTTCAGACCGCCGCCGGAACCGGTGCTTTCGATAACCGGGGTCTTGAAGCTCGTGGTCTTGCCGAACTGCTCGGCGACAACGGTTGCGAACGGATAAACTGTGGAAGAACCGACAATGCGGATTTGGTCGCGGGCCTCAGCGGCCGAACCTGCGATCGCGATGCCGGCAACGACTGCGATCCCGAGAAACTTACGATACATGGCTAACTCCTGCCTTTAATGCGTTTCGGAGCAGTGCTCCGTGAAAGCGGGTACTCTCACGTCCCAACGTGACCAAAGCACCCAATCACGGCGGAACCTATGCCTTGAGCGCTTACATTATATGACGGAATTGCTACGCTTTTATGACATGAAGCAGTGTCGCTGTGGATAAGGGTCAAAGTCGTTCATTTCTGGGGTGTAAATCCGTCGGAATGAACACCGTGAACGTACTGCCTTCACCCAGCGTGCTTTGTGCCGCGAGGTGCCCACGATGGCGGCTGATGATGTGTTTGACGATGGCGAGACCGAGCCCGGTGCTGCCGATACCGCTGTCGGCATTGCTTGAGCGGGCCTCGTCGACCCTGAAGAAACGTTCGGTCAGACGCGGGATCAATTCCTTGGGAATCCCCTGGCCGTGATCGGTTATGGCAATCGACACGCCGGGCCGTGCGGAATCGGGGATCCGCTCGACGGCTTTCAGGACGATATCGATGGAGGTGTTGTCGCGGCCATACTTGATGGCGTTCTCGATCAGGTTGCGAAACACTTGGTGCAGTTGATCGGAATCGGCGATGGCTTTCGGTAAGTCGGGCGGGCACGTGACCTTGAAGGATATATTGAGCGCTGCGGCCTGCGGTTCCAGCGCCTCGATCACGTTATTGATGGAGCGCGAAACATCGACGGCCTTGCGTGGCGGCACGTGTTCGTTGATCTCGACACGGGTCAGCGACAGCAGGTCGTCGATCAGCCGCGCCATGCGTTGCGATTCCCGGTGCATGATGTCGAGGAACCGGGTCCGGGCTTCGATATCGTCGCTGGCGGGACCGCGGAGCGTCTCGATGAAGCCGATCAGCGCCGTCAGCGGCGAGCGCAACTCGTGCGAGACGTTGGCGACGAAGTCGGTGCGCATCTGTTCGGCTTTCTTCGCCGACGTCACATCGTTGAGCACCAGTGTTGCAACCGAAGCATCGGCCAGCGGGGCATCGGCAAGACGCTCAATGCGGAACGTCATGCTTCGCGCTACCGGCACCGGTAACGAGATTTCCCCCTCCGCATCGGCAGCACCCTTGAGGACCCGGTCCAGTGCATCGAGTATATTCGGATGACGCAGGCTCAACGACAGGTCGCGCCCGAGGGCATTGTCGCCGACCAGATCGATCGCAGCCTGATTGGCGTGCAGAATGCGGCGCCTGTCATCAACGATGATGACAGCGGTCGGGATGCGGTCGAATACTTCCTGTGAGATCAGCGTCATGAACGGTGTTGCCTGTCAGGTGGGCGCCTTGTTGCGGCGGATGCCGATTATGCGTCCTTTCTGCGTCGGGGCGATTAAATTTTCATGCACTTTATGTATGTCGCCGATCCGCGTGTGCACATGGAGCGGAAACGGGCCGACTTTCCGGGTCTCGAGATTGACATGCAAGATCATCAGTTCGTTCGTCGCGCACAGGCTGTCGTCCTTGCAGTTATGCATGCGGTGGAACAAATGCAGCCTCTTTTCGTCATGGTCGAGGAGTTGCGTCGTTACATACACGCGTTCGCCTTCGAGGACTTCATTGTCATAGGTCACATGTGCTTCGGCGACGAAGACGGAACTGCCGGTTTCCCGGCGCAGGCCTTCGTCCAGGCCGATTTCCATCTGAAATGCATCCGTCGCGTGATCGAAAATCAGCACATAATACGCAACATTCATATGACCATTGTAATCGACCCACTCGGCGATCACGGTTTCTTCCCACAGCCGGGCCGGTTGTTCATCGGGCATCGCTCAGCGCCTCCGTTTCCATGCCCTCTGTTAGCCGATCACTGGACGCTTGTCGACGTGCGCCCACTCGGTCACCATAAGGCATGTTGGTCGTTAAACAGCTTTCACGCGCCATATTACAGCCTGTCGACCTGGAATTGACGGCCGGGGAATGTATTGCCATCCGTGGTGCTTCCGGCTCCGGGAAATCCCTTCTGCTCCGCGCCATCGCCGATCTTGATCCCTGCACGGGAACGGTGCAGTTGGACGGTGAGGACAGAAGCGCCATGCCAGCCCATATGTGGCGCCGCAAGGTTACCTATGTCGCCGCTGACAGCGGCTGGTGGCTGGACCGGGTCGGCGATCATTTCGAGGCCGAGGCCATCGCTGCCGGCTATCTGCCGCGACTCGGATTTCATGGCGATGTGATGTCGTGGCCCGTCAGCCGCTTGTCGACCGGCGAGCGGCAGCGTCTGGCCTTGCTGCGTGCCATGGTGCAGGGGCCGCGCGTGCTTTTACTGGATGAGCCGACGTCGGCGCTTGATCCGGACGCGACGTCGAAGGTCGAAAGCCTGTTGCACGAAAAGTTGGCGAGCGGAATTATCGTCATCCTTGTGACCCACGACCCGGCACAGGCGGAACGGATGTCGCAACATCGCTATCGGATGCAGGACGGATCGCTGAGCGACGAGGCGCAGGCGTCATGACCTACATTCAGCTCAGCTATTGGGATATTGCCATGGCGGCGACATTGCTGACGGTGAATGCCGGACTGTCTATCTATTACCGGCTCGGCACCGAAAAACGCCTGTTGATCGCGGCAGCGCGCATGACCGTGCAGTTGACCATGGTGGCGCTGGTCCTGAAGGCTTTGTTCGCAACGGTTTCGCCCTGGCTGACGTTGCTGGCCGCGCTGGTCATGGTTGCGTTTGCCGGGCGCGAAGCGATGGCCCGCCAGGAACGCACCTTTATCGGGTTCTGGGGCTATGGTCTCGGGACCGTCTCCATGCTGATCGCGGCTGGGATAGTCTTGCTGTTCACGCTGTCGACGCAACTGCATGCCGATCCCTGGTACGATCCGCGTTATGCAATTCCGATCCTCGGCATGATTCTCGGCAATACCATGACCGGGGTCAGTCTGTCGTTGGACCGGTTGTTGGCCGAAGCCGATTCCGGACGGGCACGGATCGAAGCCCGCCTTGCCCTCGGGCACAGTTTTCGCGAAGCCATGCAGCAGCCGTTGAAAAGCGCCATGCGGGCCGGATTGATTCCGACTGTTAACGGCATGGCAGCGGCGGGCCTGGTCTCGCTGCCGGGTATGATGACCGGTCAGATTCTGGCTGGCGTCGACCCGGTCGAGGCGGTCAAGTACCAACTTCTGATTATGTTCCTGCTGGCCGGCGGGACGGCGCTTGGTGTTTTCTGTGCGACGATGATCGCCCTCAAGCGCCTGACCGATCCGCGCCAGCGCCTGAGATTGGACCGGCTTCGGGTGGAATGAGCGCCGTTTAATGGAAAAACACGTCAAAAGCCCTGTTTTTGTTGGCCCATGCGGGGGCGGCGTTGTAAAAGCGCAGCACCTTAACGTTGAGAAATTCAAGGAGACCGCGCTCGGATGGGTGATGCCGGTCGGGATATTTCCATGGTCGATGTTTCCGTAGTCGTTCCGGTCAAGGACGAGCTTGAGAACGTACGCCCGCTGATTGGCGAAATTGCCGCGGCACTGGATGGCCTCGTATCGTTCGAGATCGTTTATGTGGATGACGGGTCGACGGATGGGACGGCGGCGGCGCTGCTTGAAGCAAAGGCCGGCTTGCCGTTCCTGCGCGTTGTCCGCCATGACGGCTGTTATGGCCAGTCGCAGGCGATTCAGACCGGTGTCAGGCATGCCCGCGCGCCGTTGATCGCAACCCTGGACGGTGATGGCCAGAACGACCCGGCGGATATTCCGGCGCTGCTGAAGCGCTTCGCCGACGAAGGCGGCAGCGCCGACGCCCTGCTGATGATCGCCGGCTGGCGCGCCAAGCGAAAGGACACGTGGCTGAAGCGCATGTCCTCTAAAATCGCCAATGCGGTGCGTAGTTCCCTGCTCGGCGACGCGACGCCGGATACGGGATGCGGGCTCAAGGTTTTTCCGCGCACCATGTTCCTGGCTTTTCCCGGTTTCAATCACATGCACCGCTTCATGCCGGCGCTGACCATCCGCGCCGGTGGACGTGTCGTCTCGGTCGAGGTCAATCACCGCCCGCGTGAGCGCGGTCTGTCCAAGTACGGGCTGTTTAACAGGCTATGGGTCGGCATCGTCGACCTGTTCGGGGTGATGTGGCTGAAACGCCGTGCCAACCGCGTCAGGGTCCACAGCGAAGATCACAGCGAGCCGCAATGACGCCGCGTATCGTTTTCCGTTCCATACTTTTATTCGCATTGCTGATCGGCGTCGGTGCGGCGATCAAGCTGACGCCGCTCGGCAGCGTTCTCGATGAAGGCTGGATCGATACCTATGTGCGTGGCGAAGGCATTCGCGGCGAGCTGATATTCCTCGGCGCCGGGGCGTTGTTTACCGCCGCCGGACTGCCGCGTCAGGCCGTGGCCTTCATGGCCGGATATGCGTTCGGGATTGCCTGGGGCACGCTGATCAGCGTCATCGCTGCCGCGCTCGGCTGCATTCTGACGTTTGTCGTGGCACGCTTTCTGGCCCGCGATCTGGTGGCGCACAAATTTCCCGACAAGCTGATGCGCATGGATGCGTTCCTCAGCGAGAACACGTTCACAACGACGCTGCTGATCCGTTTCCTGCCGGTCGGCTCGAATGTGCTGACGAATATGCTGGCCGGGGTTTCCCGCGCGCATGCGGTGCCATTCGTCGCCGGTTCGGCGATCGGTTATATTCCGCAGATGCTGATTTTCGCTTTGGTCGGATCCGGTTTCGCGGTTGAGCCGGGGGTCCGGCTTGTCATCAGCATCATCCTGTTCGCGGCGTCGGGGGTTCTCGGGGTCTGGCTGTATCGGCGCTACCGTGACAGCCACCGGCTTCTGAATGCCGGCGTCGTCGATGCCGAGGATGTGGGCGCCAGCGAGGCGGCGGAAAAATGAAACAGGATTTAAGCGCCTTCAAGATGCCGGTGTGGGCAGTATGCTGGCTGATTGTGGTGGTCTCCGCGGTATTGCTACGCCCGCCGCTGCCGGTCGATGAAACCCGCTATCTGGCGGTTGCCTGGGAAATGTGGCTGCGCGACGACTTTCTCGTACCGCATCTGAATGGTGCGCCGTATCACCACAAACCGCCGCTGCTGTTCTGGCTGATGACGGCGGGCTGGTCCGTGTTCGGAGTCAACGACTGGTGGCCGCGCCTGGTGGCGCCGTTGTTCGCGTTGGTGGCGTTGCTGTGGACCGGCCGTCTGGCGCTGCGCATCTGGCCGGACGACGGCATGGCAGCCCGGCTGGCGCCGGTGATCCTCGCCGGCGCCGCTTTCTGGGCCGTGTTTCAGACCCTGACCATGTTCGACATGATGCTGGCGGCGTGCACGCTGGCGGGGATCGGCGGGATTGTCAGTGCGTGGCGATCCGGCGGGCTTGGCGGATGGCTGGTGACGGCGCTGGCGATCGGCGTCGGCGTGCTGGCGAAGGGGCCGGCGATCTTGTTGCATATCGCGCCGGTGGCCCTTCTTGCGCCTTGGTGGGGGCGCACCCTGCCGGGCGGTCCGGACCGCCCGCTGGTGTCTTGGCGGGTCTGGTATTTCCGGTTTCTGTTCAGCGTTCTGATCGGCGCCGCAATTGCGCTGGCATGGGCGGTCCCGGCCGGAATTCGCGGCGGCGAAGAATACCGCAACATGATTTTCTGGGGTCAGTCGGCCGGGCGTATCGTCGAAAGCTTCGACCATGCGCGGCCGTTCTGGTGGTACGCGATGTTGCTGGCGCCCCTGCTTTTGCCATGGCTGATATGGCCCAGACTGTGGCGTGCGGCACGGGTCGAAGGGGCTTTCTCCGATGGCGGACTGCGCTTGCTGATGGCCTGGGTGGCACCGGCGTTCATTACGTTCTCGCTGATCTCGGGCAAGCAATTGCACTACCTGCTGCCGGAATTCCCGGCGTTTGCGCTGTTGTTCGCGCGACTGCTGGCGCGTCCGCAGGTCAGCGCCGGGTGCCGGCTGGACGGCATCATGACGGCGCTGTTCTTTATCGTGCTCGGATTGGCGGCGATGTTACTGCCCGATGACCCGACGTTTTTCGAGGCTCCGGAATGGTTCCATAAACTCGATAATCACTGGGGTGTGCTGATCGTCATTTCGGGCCTGTTGTGCTGGCACTTTGCCAAAGCAGGTGTCTTCCGGGGCGTTTGCGCCCTGGCGCTGTCGATGACGGTGCTGGTTTTCGTGGTGCACCTGACGGCGCGTGACGCGCTCGATTTCGCTTATGATCTCAGGCCGATTGCCCGCGACCTCAAGTCTTACGAAGACAAAGGCCTGGAGATCGGGAATTTCAGCACCTATCACGGTCAATATCAGTTTCTCGGCCGCCTAAACAAACCGGTTTGGGAAATAGGCCTGGTAACCGGCGACACCGAAACTTTCGCTGCCACGCATCCGGACGGTGTCATCGTCGCGTATTACTATGTCGACGAAATGCCGGAATTTCCCGTCGGCGTCACGCCCCTGGCGACATACCGCTTCCGCAGTTATCAGGTTGTGCTTTGGCGTGCCGGATTACTTGTTCAATACCCGGACCTCGCAAACCGGTCCTGAGACGGCGGCCGCGTAATCACCTGGACGGTTCTCGCAAGACCAGTATCGTTTCGCCCGAGCACGACACGACACGTATTGCCGGGTCCGGCGTCTTGCATGCTCCGGTGAGTACGGGAAAGTTTCTTGGGTTATGCCGAAAGTAGGAGGGATGAGTCAGCGGCCATGATGGCGTGGGTAGTGGTCCTGATATGCGGCGGAGATCGCCTGGATACCGGCATCGATCCTGTCGACGGGGATGCAGGAGAAGCCGAGCCTCAGGCTCTCATTATTGTCGCCGCGCAGAAAGAAAGTCCGCCCCTTGTCGGCAAGGATGCCGCGTCGCTTGAGCTCATCGCAGAACGACGACGCATCAAAGTCTTTCTCGCCGGTTAGCCATATACTTGTGCCGCCGGTCGCCTTGGTCCGCTTGAAGAACGGCAGGTGCGTGCCGATGGCGTCGTGCATGTGCTGCCAGCGCCGCGTGTAGCGGCGTCGCAGGCGTTTGATGTGGGCGTCATGGTGGCCAAGAGCAAGAAACAGCGCTGCCGTGTCCTGCATCATGCTGGGCGGTTGGCGAATGAGGAGGCGGCGGATTTCACGTGCCTTTTGGATGATGTCCCGGTTGGCGACGATAAATCCGAGGCGAAGGCTGGGCGTGATCGATTTGGCAAGGCTGCCGATGTAAATCACGCACCCTTGCCGGTCGAGGGACTGCAATGTCGGCAATGCATTGTTGGTGCCGGCGAGTTCCATCTCATAATCATCTTCGATCACATAAAAACCTTCCGAGCGGGCTTTGGCCAACAGGTCGTGGCGGCGCTGCATCGGCAGCGTCACCATCGTCGGGAAGTGGTGGCTCGGCGTCGTGAACACCAGCTTGCAATTCTTTTCGATGCCCGACGGATCAAGTCCGTCCTCGTCGACGGGGATGGGCGACAGGTCGTTCCCCGTCATCAGGAATGCATTTCGGGCTTCATGGAAGCCCGGGTCTTCAATGCCGATTTTCCGAGGGTCTTTCGCAAACATGAGCCCGAGAATGCTCAAGGCGTTCTGTGCGCCCATCGTAATCAGGATTTCGTCTTCAAGGGCGAGGATGCCGCGGTAGGACAGCAATCGCTGGCGGAGCTGTTTCACGAGATGCGGGCTGTCGATCTCGGTTACATCGGCCATCCACTCGGGCATGGTCTTGCGGCTGAGCGCGATGCGTGAGCATTCACGCCATGCGTCGAGCGGAAACAACTGGGGGTCGACCTGATTGAAGATGAACGGATAGGGGTAGGTGTTCCAATCGACCGGGTGCTGGACATTCATGTCGGCAGGTAAGGTGTTGGGCACGAACGGCGCGAGTTCGCCCGGAAAAGCGGTTGCGGGTGCCGTACTCTCAAGATCGCTCATGGCGCCGGCGTGGCTCATGTCCGTCGTCAGGATAATTGGGCCACTTGAGCGTTTATATTAACGGAGGCTCTGGCTCATCGCTGGTTGATGTTAAGCGGCATGGCGCCGATGCGCCAGCCGTCGTTGTTCGAATGTCTTTCTTTTTATCTTCTCCCTTCGTTTGATGATCGATGTTGCCCTACCGAGGTAAACGTCGGCCGGTGTCAGATTGCCAAGGCTCTCGTGATAGCGGTGATTGTTGTAATGCTCGATGAACTGACCGATCTGGTTTTCGAGATCGCCGGGCAGGTAATAGTTCTCAAGCAGAACCCTGTTCTTCAGGGTCTGATGCCAACGTTCGATCTTGCCCTGTGTCTGAGGATGATTCGGCGCGCCACGGACATGATCCATGCCTTGCCCCTCGAGCCAATCGGCGAGATCGCCTGCGATGTAGGATGAGCCGTTGTCCGAGAGGAGGCGCGGCTTGTGGACGACCTCGGCCCGGTCACAACCGGATGATCTCAATGCCTGTTCCAGTGTCTCCGTGACATCTGCCGCCTTCATCGTCGTGCATAGCTTCCAGGCGATGACGTAGCGGGAGTAATCGTCGAGGATGGTCGACAGATAGAACCAGCCCCAGCCCGTGACCTTGAAGTAGGTGAAGTCCGTTTGCCAAAGCTGATTGGGTGCCGTCGTCTTGTCCTTGAACTCGCTTGCCGCCTTGATGACGACGAACGCGGGGCTGGTGATCAGGTCCTGGGCCTTGAGAAGCCTGTAAACAGAGGCTTCGGAGACGAAGTAGCCTTTGGTGTCCGTGAATGTGACGGCCAGTTCCCGTGGGCTGAGCTCCGGCTCTTCCAGGGCCAGATCGACAATTCGGTTACGAATGTCGTCCGGAATCCGGTTCCACACCCGACCCGGGCCGAGATTGCGGTCTTCCAGCCCGGAGATACCAAACGCCTGATATCGGTCGCACCATCGATAGAACGTCGTCTTGGCGATTCCCAGCTTGCCCAGCGTCTGGCGAACAGGCAGGTGGGAGCGCTCGACCAGCCGGATGATCTCCAACTTCTCCGAGGCGGGATATCTCATTCTTCGTCTCCCCCATCCCCGAGCATGCTTTTTTTGAGAAGACGGTTCTCCAGCGTCAGGTCAGCGACAAGCTCCTTCATATCCCGCATCTCGCGGCGCAGCCCCTTAACCTCGACCGAGGTCGCTTGGCGCGACGTGTCTCCAGCCAGGCGTTTCTTGCCCGCCTCAAGGAATTCCTTGGACCATGAATAATACAGGCTCTCGGCAATGCCCTCGCGACGGCACAGTGCGGCAATGCTTTCCTCTCCTCGCAGGCCCTCAAGGACGATACGGATCTTCTCTTCGGCTGAATACTGCTTGCGCGTCTTGCGACGGATATCGCGGACCGCCTTCTCGGCGGGGTCTTTCGTCGTCATCGGTTTTTGTCTCATCTTCGTTCCCCTACGGGTCTCTACGATGAACCAAAAACCCTCCCTTATGAAAACACCTCAATCTGTCCCATGGGCCCTGACGTCAGACAGCATTTAGTCTCGGCAACCCGCCTCCGAGTGGCGCTTTATACCTTGAAGTTTTCAGCCTCAACCACAAGGGCAGCAAGTACGACTGTCCAACAATGCTGCACGTCAATGGGGAAGCTTTTGATCTGCGCGATGCAGAAGGCGACGTCGGATATCGGAAGCTAACGAAAACTTCGATTCCTATTCAGCTTCGCGCGGAGAATAGCGTAAGCATCGTCGAGAAACCATGCTCCGGTGCGGGGATGAATGACTCGCTCGTCTTAAAGGGGATGGTGACATACGAGTAACCGTTTCGGTTCAATGATGGGTGTGGCCGGAAGATCGGCAGACAGTTGAAAGAGCGAGGTTAGAGGTATGAACACCGTCCTTGGCGTAGTCGGCTCAGCGTTGGTGTTTTGGGCAAGCTTGTCTTCGGCGACGGCTGACCAAACCGTTGCCGGAGAGTATCACGGTATTTATGCGTACTGCAAAGGTGCGTATCCGTGTACGGAAGAGGATTTTGTCCGCACTAAGAATCGTCCGCCGGAGAAGCGGAACGACATCGCATTGAAGTTATGGCAAGAGGACGAAGAGTGGATGGCCGTATTCAGTCCACCGGCGTATTGGAAGAATTTCCATGAGCCGAAGAAAGCGCACTATGTGGACGTGGATGGTAACGACATACTGTTTAAAGTCGCCCGCCCGTCTGACGCCAAAACCCTTGTGATGAAAGGAGTCGTGGAGGACGGGGTCTACAACGGAAAAATTGAATATAACGGTTATATCATGCATGGGAGAATGACGCGCAACTAGCATTGCCAACAGCAGGAAGGTGGCAAATGAGAATCAATCACCCATTCCGATATTTTTGATCGTATTGCTCGGTGATCAGGATATCCGCTGGAGGTGTTAGCAATTCATTAGTTGGAAATCGAACCTAGACATACCAACCATTCGGGCGGTCGCCTCGCTAGGCCTCCAATTTGGACGCTTATATGTGACCAAAGCTGTCTGATATACGAAGCTTGTTGAATTGATACACTCCGCTGGTCGGTTCAATTGGAGCGGACTATGAGACGTCAGACAGTCATCACGTCCAATACCTGGTCGATCTCGCTATCTGACAAGTTTTCATGAAAAAGTTCAGACATTGAGTTTACGAAGATTTGGCGTGGTGACCTCCATTTCAGCGGGACCTCCAAGGCTTTTCTATCGAACCTCGTCTTTCCGGTCCATACATGGCGACGTCCCGATTTGCGGGTCAGGCCTTCATGCTTTTCCATTCCCATTGCCTGTAGGCGCGATGCCATCCGCATCGCGTAACAGTTACTGCAACCAGACGAGACGATGCTACACCCGGCAACCGGGTTCCACGTTGCATTCGTCCACTCAATCGCCAAACCCTGTCTGGCTTTTCGATCCGATCCCGCCGGTCTGATATCTGCCACACGTTACAATGGGTTCGGTTGCCAGCGAGTTGGCCTTACAGGCCGAGTTCCACTAATCCCATGAATTAATATGATTTCTTGCAAGATCACTAAAACTCTTAGCTCGTGAATTGAAATTTTAAGCTGGTAATTGAAATTCTTAACAGAATCCCACGCAAGTTGCCGTGCTTGACACTACCGGGCATCTTCTTTACATATCTGGCACTCATTCACGATGAGTGCTAACACTTCAGTGAAATTTGAGATTTTTCAAACCGTTACGGAGACGAATTCTATGAAATTCCGGCCTTTACATGACCGCGTTCTGGTTCGCCGCGTCGAAAGCGAACAAAAGACTGCCGGCGGCATCATCATTCCCGATACCGCGCAGGAAAAACCGATGGAAGGCAAGGTCATCGCTGTCGGCACTGGCCACAAAGCCGACGACGGCAAAGTGACCAAGCTTGACGTCAAAAAAGGCGACAAGATCCTGTTCGGCAAATGGTCAGGCACCGAAGTCAAAGTCGACGGCGAAGACCTCATCATCATGAAAGAGTCCGACATTCTTGGCGTGATCGAATAATTCGATCCCCGGAATAGACGACACGTTACAGACAAACCCAAAAGGGGATTATT